>DBAE01000083.1 GCA_002291495.1 Bacteriovoracaceae bacterium UBA1018
CCACTCATTTTTGGGGGTCTTGGTGTCGCCGGATACTTTGCTTGGAGACAATTTTTCCAAAAGGATTCTTCGATTAATCAATCTTCGGATCCTTATGAAGAGTATCGACCTGACCAAGTGAAGTCGGTTGATGATATGCCAACTATCCAAGTCGGTGGACTGGCTCGATCAGTCTGATGAGATCGAAATAAAAAACCCGTCTAAGAAACTCTTAGACGGGTTTTTGCGACTATACGCTTAATTAAGAGTTAACTTATGAGCGAGAAGCAGATCCTTCGATCACGCTTTGTTCAAAATCNNAATTCAGCTTTCTTTTCTTTCTTAGAAGCTTTTTTGGATTTTTTGTCTCGATTTTTTAATCCAAGGTCCTTAGCAACTTTCTTTTCGATGCCACCAAGGCTGATGAATTTTGGGCGGCCTTTTTTGTTGTCAGGACAGAAGGTGTTAGCAGCATTTGGAGAGTTGTTTGATGCAAGGTGCTTTGCAACTTTCAAGATCTCTTCAGCGGTCACGGAGTCACCAACGATGTCAGTGGTAAGCTTACCTACTGGTTGGTACTTCAAGATGCTGACTGCAGCTTGAGCCTTAGCGTTTTGAGCAAGTGCGATTTCATCATCGCTTGCGTCTTCAGAAGTGATTTCTGAAACGTTGAGGTCGTCTTTTGCAGTAGCAAGTTCTGGCCATGCAGCAATTTGTGCTGCATTTGCAAATAGCTCAGCTTTTTCGCTCATGCGCATTTTGCGATAGAGGGTTCGTAGACGTTCTGGAGCCCAAGCTGGAAAGCTCATGACTTCAGTAGAATAACGGAAAATATCCAAACCAGTTCTGCGTAGGCCTGTCGCAGATGGATACTTTTTCTTTTTCATGGATTCTAATCGCCAGTCCATGCGAGCGAGCAAATCAGCATCGCTGTCTTTCTCGTTATCCAGTTGCATATGATCAACGAGGCGATCGGTCCAAACATCAATACAAGAATCGTTGGCTGAAGCAACGGAAGCACCGAGTGTAGCGACACTCAAAAGTGCACATAAAATTACAGATTTTTTACTGCGCAAAGTCATTGAATAATCCTCTTTTCGAGGGCTCTTTGTAACCGACCGATTTTATATGGTAAAGTAGAAAATGCGAGTCGCGTCAAAAATAAAATAATGTAATAATTTTAATAACTTATAAGCCAGAGTTTCGGCTGCTATTTTGAAATCGCTGAGTTTTGGAGTGCTAGAGAGAGGGAAACGAGAATTTTCTTAAAATATCCTACCTGATATTGCGGAGAAAATTCGACGACGAATTGCTCAAAAGGTATGGGGTTCTGTTTCTGATCGAACATGAAATGGACTAAGTCGTGAGCAACAATGAAGATACATGACAGTGGTGTAAGGTGCTGATGTGGAGATCGATTTGGGAATCCACTCCCGTCAGGACGCTCATGATGCTGAAGTAAGATGCGATCGACATCTGCCGGAACCGCGCTCATTTCTTTTGCCAATTGTACGGCTGCTTTTGGGTGTTCAGCAAAAGCTTTGATCGCTGGGCCCGTAAATGATCCATCTAAAATCACTGATTCGACGCTCTGAAATGTAGCTAAGTGATGATCCTCTAGAGTGATGTCATGAAGAAATGAAGCTAAGATCAGTTTGTATCTTGTAATATCCGAAGACCAATTCATCAATGATGCGATTGAGCATGACAAAGAGCTCAGAAGTATACTGTGTGAGCTTATGTACTGATCTTCATTGAGTGTGATTTTTTCGAGTAGCTTCTCGAAGCGGGCTTCTTTCGAAAGAGCCTGCATGACGAGATTGATACTGCCTTTAATGAGATTGTCGACTTCGGGAGTGATTCCAAACGCCTTGATTGCCTGACGAGTTTTTTCATGAATGGATTCGTGGAGCTCGATTGAGTACACATCAGTTTCGAGCGAGCTAGCTAACTCATTCAGTTCCTGCTTTAGCGCCGTATTGTCTACCTGATCGGCAAAACTACGAAGTGCCGCAGGCGAATTTAAGCTTTTTACTTTCTCTACTCCTGCAATACCTACAAGCATAGTGTTGAGAAAAATCGTGAGGTCTTCTTTTTTTAGATAGAGATGCTGAATGTTGCGCTTTTGATATTTTAAATAATCTTCGTGTGTAAATCCGTCGCCTTTAGAAAGTACTCGCACATACTTCAATCCAGACAGCTTAACATACACATCACATGACAAGATGTCTGAACGCAAAAGAGCTTCGAGTTTGATTCGACAGTAGGGATAAGCTGTTTCTCCGGTCGAGTTAACACGACTATTTTTTAGATTGTTTATCAGTTTTGGTAAAGACCGAATCACATCAGATTTGTGAATGTATCCTGCCAGGTCTGCATTCTTAAATTCCGGTAGAGTCTCTAGATCTTCGGAAGTGCACAACAGGAAGGGAAGCTTAGAGCCGGTAGATTGTAGATACCTAAAGAGGTCAGCTCCACTGCCATTTGGCATATTATAGTCGGAAACAATGCAGTCTAGGGCAGGTTGCTGTTTGATAATGGCAATCGCATCTTGAACGGATGCCGATTCATAGACGGTAGCTTTGCACTGATTTTCAAGGCAAGTCGATACGAGAAGTCGAACTTGGTCGTCGTCATCGACAATCAGGATATTCATAAAATAGGGGCCCTAGTGATGGTGTTTACAAAGCTGTTTGGATCCTAACTGCCTAATTATCTTATCGGATCACTATTTAATTACATTAAAATAATTCAGTGGGAATATGAAACCCTATGTAGTGGCACGGAGCATGCTTCGTAATGACGTTTGAAGGAGCTTCGATGTGACTTCAGGTTGTAAAATTGTCTGGGCTATCGATGTATTTGATAAGGCTGTTTTTGATGAAACAGCAGCGGCCGCTGTTACTGCTCTCGACGACCAAATCCATCCCGAAATATTTCCTGTACATGTACTCACTCATGCAGAAGACAACCTCCCGCCCGAGGCTGATTTTGAAGTGGAGACGCTTAAATTAGAGAAGTATAAAACTGCCGCAGTATCAGCAGCTCGATCTCTCATTGATCCTCTTAATCTTAAGCAAGTGCACGAACCCAAAGTTTTGATTGAGCCCTTCGCCTCTATGAAGCGATGCGCAAAAAGTCTTTGTGAATATGCTCGCGGTGTCGATGCTTCTTTCGTCTTGGCTACGACTCACGCTCGACATGGAGCCAGTCGACTCTTTTATGGCAGTTTTGCAGAGTCTCTCGTCAATTGTTCGAAAATACCTGTAATGACCATAGGTCCACATCGAGATAGACGAATCAAACGAATCGTTTTGCCGATCGATTTTGGTCGAATGTCTTATGCAGTTTTTCAGTCTACACTTCAGTTGGCTAAACTCTTCGATGCGGAGTTGATCTTGTATCACTTTTATAATCGAGCTGCGTTCGTGCCTGTATTTGGAGATGGAATAGTCCCGATGACCTATCAGGGAATCGAAGATCTAGATGATCAACGAGTCGAAAGACAGCATTTTAGCAATCTCCTCAAGGATTGGTGCAAGGAAGCAAAGAGTGTTGGAATTAAAGCCCACTACTTTATCGAAGATAGACGGAGTGGGGGCTTGGCAGGTTCAATTCTTGATTTTGCCAAATTAGTTAACGCAAGTTGTATTGCGCTGTGCGCCGAGCAGGGGCGACTCGCCTCTATGTTTTTTGGTAGCGCCATCCATGAGGTAGTGAGAGATGCGCAGTGCCCCGTGTGGGTCGTCAAAGCGGAAGCTTTGGAAGCTCGACTTCAGAATGATTTTAAGATGGTCTCTTAAGGAATGCCCGAGCTATATTTAGCGGTATGATTCGTACTGCACTCGTGACTGGAGCAAATGGAGCTTTGGGGCAACAAGTTGTCCATCGATTTATTCAGGATGGACATCGAGTAATCGCAACAGGTCGCCAAAAGGAACCTACTTTTCAAGTGAGTAATCCTTCGCTCTTAACTTGGATCGAGATGGACTTAACTCGACAAGACGAGATTGAAAGACAACTCTCTCAATCTAAAGACGTCGACTATCTCATTCACTGCGCAGGTGGATTTAAATATATGACAACTGCACAAGTCACTGAGAAGGACTTTGACCAGTTGATCGATCTCAATCTGCGATCGGCTTTCTATCTCGCAAAAAAGATTATTCCCGAAATGAAGACCCGAAATTATGGGCGCGTAGTATTTGTAAGTGCCAAAGCAACTCTTTCACCTCCCGCTGGTATGGGACTTTATACTGCCAGTAAGTCTGGATTAAATGCTCTAGTCAGTGCACTTGCTGAAGAAGTCAAAGAGCATAACATTAATGTCAATGCAGTACTCCCAAGTTTAATCGATACTCCACAAAACCGAGGAGATATGCCAAAAGCCGATTTTAGTAAGTGGGTAAAACCTCAAGCGATCGCTGAGATTATCTATTCACTCACTCAAACTTTTGGCGATCCGATCCATGGAGCCCTTTTGCCTATCTCAGGTCGTGTATGAAAAAGAAAAGTAAGTCTTCGAAAAAAGAATTTGTCACACTCTCTGATATTCAAGACGCAAGGCAAGTGCTTAGAAAGTTATTGCCGCCGAGCCCTTTGCTTCACAATGCCTGGTTATCTGAATGTTACGGATGCGAATTGTACCTAAAAATGGAAACTATGCAGCCTATCGGATCTTTTAAGATTCGGGGAGCTACATACAAGATTTCCACATTGTCGCCAGCAGAGCGAAAAAAGGGAGTGATTGCAGCTAGTGCAGGAAATCATGCCCAAGGCGTAGCCTGGGGATCCCGCACGCTTGGAGTTAACGCCAGGATCATCATGCCGAAGAGCGCTCCTCTGATGAAGATCGAAAATACCAGAAAGCTTGGAGCAGAGGTTTTATTGGCCGGTGAGAATTACGATGAAGCTTTTCAGGAAGCACAGAAAATCGCAAAAAAAACTGGTCGAATTTATGTCCACGCTTTTGATGATCGCTACGTAGTAGCCGGACAAGGAACCATTGGACTTGAGATCTTAGAGCAGTTACCCGATGTCGATCTGATCGTTGGCGCTATTGGTGGCGGAGGGATGATGGGTGGTATCTCGATCGCCGTGAAGGAAATGAGAAAGCAAACTCAGCTTATCGGTGCCCAAGCCGAAGGCGCTACCTCAATGCTCCAGTCGATCGAAAAAGGCGAGGTTGTTCGTCTGGCAAAAGTCGAGACTTTCGCTGATGGCATCGCGGTGAAAGAAGCCCGCGAAAATCTTTTTAATATCTTGGCTCCTCGTCTTGATCAGGTCCTTTCGGCTGACGATGAATCTATCGCCGCTTCAATTTTAACACTGCTGGAAAAAGCAAAAGTGGTTTCAGAAGGTGCAGCAGCAGTGTCTTTAGCGGTGCTCGACCAAATCAAAACTAAGCTAAAGGGAAAAAAGGTAGTAGTCGTTTTGGGAGGAGGAAATATTGATGTTAATGTTCTTGCTCGAATCATCGACCGTGGTTTGATTCGAAAGGGAAGGCGTTTAAGAATCAATGTTTCAATCAGTGATCGTCCAGGCTCCTTGGCTCGTCTGACTGAGCTTTTAGCTAAGCAAGGTGTAAACATACTACAAGCCATCCATGACCGAAGTGAGCCGTCCACCACTATAGATAAGACCGAGGTTGCACTTACACTCGAAACTCGTGGTGCTGAACACGGAATTGAAGTCATTAACGCCCTAAAGGAACATGGGATTCGAGTCGATTTAGGAATATAGCGGTACTTATTTTTTGAACGTGACGCCCAAAGTGATGGGTAGACCTAAGAAAGTTTCGACCGGACGAAATGGTCGATCCATATTTCCAGAAAATGTCCCTGGTAGCCCTAAATCATTTACTGCAGGAATATTTGACCCGGCTTTGAACGAGTCAGATACAGCAGACAAGGCAGAGGCACTTGCCGATGTAGGGGTGTTTCCAGAGCCGTCTTTTGAGTTGTTCTCAATTGCGATGGACTGGATAAAGGTTGCGTCTTTTTGAATCGCGCTCTGCTGAACTTGCTTGAGTTCAGTTGAGTTAAGATTGACAACTTTGGGTCCAGCATCAACTGCAGTTGTGAGTTGAGCGCCCGTCTTTAGCATTACTGGAGCGGAAGTGGTGGTAGTCTTAGCATCTCTCACTTCAACCAGGCCATGGATGACTGTGACTTGGGTCTTTGGTGGTTGTTTCGAATCTTTTGGCGCATCCACGTCGGTCGAAATCACGAGTTCGGTACCCCGCACACCCATGGTTGCAGCTTTGGTACGAATGGTAAATTTTCCGCCTTTTCCTACGGGGCTATTAACGGCCGCTCGAATCTTGCCGTAATCCATGGACATCCCAACCTTACGATCTGAGACCGACTTAAGTTTGTATTCGTCGATCTTAAACAAGGTTGAAGGCCCAATGTCGACAATGGACTTATCCGTCATAAGAAGCTTGGCTGTCCCACCGCTTTCTGTATTGATGATTGAACCTTCTAAGAGGGAGTCTCCAGCTTTTAACACGGTCATCTTCACGTTTTGATCGAGCTCATTTCGCAAAAGGACTTTGCCAGAAACACTCACTGCCTTCCCAACAGGGGGCGATGCAAAAGCCGCTTGTGAACAAACTGATCCCAATAGGACAAAGTAAACAGTCTTCATTAAAAATAGTTTAACTGTGTCGGTCAATCTGGTGCAAGATCTGGTTTGAATTCGTACGGATCTCGATTAGCATCATAAGATAATGAAATTTAGTCTGCGTCCAAATTTTGACATGCATAGCTCAATGGTGACTTCACTTTTGATAGGCACCATTCTAATGGGTAGTGTCGCTCATGCAGAAATTCCGAACGATTTAGAGCCCGATTATTCTGAAGCAGTGTTGGCGTTTAATTCGAAGGATTATAATCGTGCTTTATTTATGTTAGATCAGCTTCTGACTAAGTTTCCGAAACAGGCTGAGTTTCTTGAGCTGAAGGCTTTAACTCTCAAATCAAGTAAGAAAGAAAGCGAAGCGGCAGCCGTTTACGGAAATTTGATTCAAAGTAAAACTAAGGAAGGTAAGCCAAAGTCCGAAATTGCTCCGTATGCCTATGAGCTAGGGATGATTCGGTTTAAAGAAAAAAAGATGGAGCAGGCAGCTCAGTATTTCACTTACTCTGCTGCAAATGGATTTAATGAAGGCACATCACGTTTCTATCTCGGACTGATTGCTTACGAAAACGGTCAGTGGGAAAGCGCGCAGGCTTCATTTAGTGGAGTACTCTCTTCACAAGCTGAGGATTTAAAGCCAGCTGCACACTTTTACTTGGCTCAAACCTTTATCAAGACACAGTATCCACAAGGGGCAATTCAAAATTACTTCTCGGCTAAGAAGTTAAGTGCTGCCGTATTAAAGGATGAGAAGTTATCCGAAGAAAACAAAGTCCTGGCTCGTCAGATCGACGAGAACTCAACAAAAGCATTGGCACCATTTGATAAGGCTCAATTTTTCGGAAATGTCAGCGCGATTACAACCTACGATTCAAATGTCCTCGCCATTCCGACTGCTGTAACTGGTGCGATCGAAACTAGTGGAAAGTCGACGATACGTGAGAATATTTCGGGCGGGGTAGGATATGCAAGCTCACCACTCAATTCAGTTCAGTTCGTCCCAAGTTATCGCTTTTCTCTAAATAGAAATTTCAATGCAGACTCGAGATCGTCTGAGTTTGCTGAAAACTCGTTGTCTCTTTATGCAACCAAGGATGCGCTGGCTCGAACAAGTTATGGAGCGAAGGTCGAAGCAAACTTGATCTTCCAAACGGATGTTGATCCGGTGACTGATGAAGGTACCTATCGTCGATATAGTCATTCAATAGCAGCCGGACCGTATTTTAAGCATGAAATTAAGAAGCAATGGGTACTTGGAGGCGAGGTTTTTTTTAAACCACAGACCTTTGCCCGAGACCCAAGTTCGGAAGAGCTCAAGAGAAGTGGGAATAGCTACCTGAGTAGATTTTTTGTCCAAAATAATGCCGGTCGAAGATGGTGGAATCCAATGTTAGCACTCCGTTACGAGAGAGTGGATACAAAGGGCACCGAGTACAACGCTGGAATCGTCGGTGCTCAAGTTTACAACCAGATGAACTTTAGTGACAAAACTCGCGCAGTCGCGCTGATCGACTATTCACAGTACAGTTATTCGGAACGAAGAACTGGAAGTCGCACCGACAAGCTGCTCTTTATTCAAGCGTCAGGGGTGAGGCGACTCACTTCTCACTGGAGTTTACTTGCTATTGTTGATTACACAAAGAATGCTTCGAATGTCGAAGATCAATTTTCGTATAACCGAGTTACACTTTCTGCAGGCGTAACCTACAGCTTCTGATCCATGTATGGCTCACCGTCAGGTGCGGGCTTGAGACCGGTAGAACAAATTGAAGATAAGGTTTCTTCCTTACAGGTCCAAAGTGAGGCCGTTCTTACTCGAAATATCCTTTCAAAAACTGGTGCCAAACGAGACTGAGCGTGATCATTAAAAGCAGTACAATCTGACGGAGCGGTTTTAGAAAAGACAATAATCTTGCTGAGACTGGGAAGATTTAACGGCCGATGAAGTTGACATTTTTCATCTGCCCAACTGAGTTGCGAGGGAACCAAAACATCGATCAAAGGATCCGCCTGAGTGAGTAAGAGGGTGTCTTTCTCAGTTTCTTTCTCATTTTCTTTCTCTGTGTTTTTCGTAGCGTTTTTTAAATCTGAATAATTGCGAATTAAAATACCCTGCGCACTATTCCACTGCGACCAGGAATTAAGTGGATACCAAACAAAATTGAGTAGGAGATGGGCATAAGCTGCTCCTCTTACCCATTTATTGTTCCAGACTCGTCTCACTCCAAACTTCGGATCCTGAAGTGTTTGAGAAATGGCAAGAAACAGAAACGGAACGAGTGGAATCATGAACCTAGGTTCTCGATGTGGAGTCCAAAGGTGGCCAATTACATAAGGTAGAATAAACAGCGCAATAGTTGGTTGGTGAATGAGACTATAGACCGCAAGCAGTAGAAACACCGGAGCCAACCAAGGTGTCAGCATGAATTCAAACCAGCGATAGTAAACGAGGAGTGAATCATTTCCAAACATGGCTTGAACCGGACCGCCTGGTCGATTGAAGTTCCAATAGGCCAGAGCACTCTTCATCCATGATCCGTAGAGCTTCAGATCGGCAAGACCCCCAACCAGAAGAGTGAGGACAAATACTACAAACGCGAAACAGGTAAAGCGGATGACCTGACGTTTTGTGTTTTCTGAGACTCGAGAGAGAAGCAGAAACAAACCACCCGGAAGCCAAAGTGCGCTTGGGTATCTTAGTGTGGCAATCAATCCGGCACTGATACCTGCTTGAATGGGCTTGAGTTTTTGAATCGCAATGAATAACAGACAAGTAGGGATGAGTGATGTGACTTCAAGAAGTTGTCTCGAATAGATCCATGGAAAGATCCAAAAGATCGCAAATGCCCAGGCTAATTTTTTATCGTTATAAAGCCGGGCCAGCTCATTTAGGCTCCATGCGCTGAGAGCCCCAATAAGTGTGTGTGTCAGTATTAAATAGAGCCAAGGTGTTGACAGACTTAATGCGTCGCAGATTTCGATTAGGTTTGAAACAATCCAGGGCGCAGTTTGATTGCGGAGATGAAGTTCGGACTCCAAAAATGGATGAAGTCGACCATGTGCTTGAAAGTGGGCAAATTCGAGAGTTTGGCGCTCATCTGGATGAAACCATTGAAGCAGAAACGGAGTGCATGCCAGGCGACAAAAAAGACCCACCCAAAAAATCCGTTTAAAGTCGCTATGCCAATTATTCATTTAGAAACTCAGGTGTCAAAAATATGGCCAGATACTGCCTAGTTTTTATCTACTTACATTCCAATAGTACACAGGAGTAGAATAATAATGAGATGTCTATTATTACAAATTTCAGAAAATCTACTCCTGGTTCTCATTCAATAACAAGAGTTATTACTCTTTGTCTAATGAGTAGTGCGGGCCTAGGTGTTTTTGGATGTGGTCCAAAAACGATAGAGAATACTCTCTCTACAAAAAAGGCTTCATGCGTTTCTGATTTTTCACAAACTATTGCTGGTGCTACTGGATCTGGTCTCGTTTTTAATATCGACCCCAGGACAAGTTCGAGTAATAACAACCTTTCACCAACGTCGACATCTCTAGATAACTATCGCAGCTCAGTCGCTTTGAGTAACCTTGGCGGGCGAGGAATTTTGGAAGGCACTTACGTCGACGTAAGAAGTGGTCAATGTGATGATAGCTTCGGAGCATATAGCTCTAGTAACGAATTTAATTTTTCGCAAAAGGACGCTAGGTTTCAGGAGGTCATGAGTTACCACTATAGCGATCGATTTAGGGCTCAACTCGATCAGCTTGGGACAGGTTACCTAAAGCCAAGTGAGCCTACGATCGTGATTGCGCATTGTATGGATGAAGACAACGCATACTACTATCGCTACCGAGACAGCACCAATCAAATTGTCGACATCGTTTGTATGGGAGACTCTGTAAGAACTCCCGGTGCTTCTTACGCGGATGATGCAACAGTGACAATTCATGAGTTGCAGCACGGAACGACAGTCCATACTTATTCGACGACACAAGAGCTTAATCGTTTTTGGTATGATGAAGCTGGCGCAATGAATGAAGCTATCTCGGACTTCATGGCGCTGATCTTTAGTAATCCATTTTTACCTGGAAGCTTTGATGAGAAGATATTTTCTAGGTGGGCTTTAGGCTCGTTTACTTCCCGGCCAGGTCATCGAGGAGCTCATCGCTGTCCAGCGTATGATCCGACTTATCCAAATTGTGGAAATTATAGTACGACGGTCAATTCTGGTTTTTCTTCTGCCTCTAATCGAATTAGTTATGTTTATCCAGATGGTCTAGGCTGGCCTTATAACAAAAATTTTACTGCACCAGGGTATGTACAGTCTGCGTTCTTGGCCTATACGGGACAAGAAGCAATTCATAATAACGCAACGATCATTTCAGGTGCGCTTTGGGATATTTATTCAGCGATTCGCGCTAATCACTCGGGAGATAAAACCACTGCGCGGGAGCTTTCGTCAAAACTGGTATTAACCGCAGTTGAGTCACTATCAAAGCCTACGGCTGCTAACTTATCTCCAGTGACATTTCGTGAACTGGGTTCAAACCTTGTCGCTGAAGCTGCAGGGATAGGTCTCAATTCGACCGATCAAGCATCGGTGACGGCTGTGCTGACTGAACGTGGATTGTATGGCGGATCTAATATTTCGGCGGGTTGGGCTGGTGTAGGAACTGGGAAAACCGAAACTCCGGGCCTTAAAGTTTTGGACTATGCTGCACAACTCAAAGGCTGGCTGCGGGAGATGGGTTTTTCAAATACCAGTGCAATCACGCAGACTAACTCGACTTTAAATAATCGCGCGGATCCAGGAGAAGTAATCGCGCTGTGGTTTGATATCTCTAATAGCCAAGCCCAAACTGCGGGAGGCTTGCTACTTGATGTGACTTCTCCAGACGCAGATATCACTTTTCTCGATCGTAACTACAACGANNACGATGGTTATATCTCAAGCTCTAGGGCTCAGGTTCGATACTCTAAGATAAATGGATCCGATATTGTTTCGGCATTGTCGACAGGTGGTGCAAGTTACTCTGTGCCAACGACAGCAAACTACTTTGGAACAAATCCACACTACGCCGAATCTTGGTACACGACCCTTTGGATGAGGGTATTGCCAACGGCGGCTCATGGAAAGACGATTAACCTCACGGTTAAGGTCAAGGCGAGTAACGGTAGTGCAGAAGAGACTTTAACGTTTCCGATTACAATCAATTGAGAAGAACTCGATTAGGTGAGCATGGATAAGAAGCTAAGTACACTGGTGGGATTGACGATTACGGCGACAAATATAGTCGCAATCGCTACGCTTATGCATCTTAGACATGAGAGTAAAGGTATCGTTTCAGCATTAAACCCGGCTCATTTGGACTCGCAAAATGCTGCAACGTCGATCTCACCAGCGCAAACTCATGCCGTTGCACCTCAGGTCCGACGTGTGCCAGCGAGCACGCCGTCAACTCAAGTACAACAAGTTCGACAAAAAGCATGGGAAAAGTTTCGAGATCTATTTGGTCGAGACTTAACGGCTACTTTCCTGCCCGATGGCAAGATTGCATCTATCAATCGACCGGCTGGCGCCTCCGCAAAAAAGGCGCACTCAAAATTTAATGTCCAGGATCGCGAAGAGGTGATTGCTCGAGCCGAAGAAATACTTCGTGCGGCAGAAGAACTCATTGGCACAAATAGTCGATTACCTCTTAAAAATCCTCAAGTGAAGCAAGGCGGCCTTACTTTAGATGGTAGACCACGATTTGCAGAAGTGAGTTTTGAAGAAACATTTAACGATCTGCCGTTAGCACCTTATGGATCTGTGACCGTTCAGCTCGATGGCGAGGGTGAACTCAGGGCTCTCTATTCTCATTATTTAGATGAAGTCCAAGTTGGAAATAAAAGAGTGATGGATTCTGCATCGGCTAAGGATTATTTACGATCTCAAATCTCTGGAGATGAAAAAATCAAAGGAGGGCGAAGTGTGATCTGGTTAGACTCGACAGACACCACAGCTCAAGCGCGCTACGCCTACGAATTTTATGTTAACGGAGTTCAAACTATTGTCGGAGCCGAACCAGGTGAAAAAATTGAACGTAGGGACAGGAAAACTCATTAGTAGCATGATAATGGGCGTCGCTGGATGTCTATTAATCTCGGCATGCAGTACCCCGCATCCGAGTCTACTGCAGGGGCGTTGTAATGAAAACTGCAGGCAGAATTATCCTGATTTTCAAGCTCGGCAAGAATGCATCGCTCGCTGCCAACCCGAAAACACGTACAAATCTGATAAGTAGTCGTATACGAAGCTATTCGTTATCGTCCTGAGCTTCATTTGTATCTCCTAAGTCGAGATAAAAAGTCTCAGTGTCGTCGTTGTAGCCAAAAAGTTCGGCATATCGACCCCAGTTGACTAATGTGCTGAAAGTTTGTTCAGCATTTTCGTTAGGAATCATCTCAGCAAGTTGTTCAATCAGTTGATCTCGAGTTGCTTCGCGATCTTCTTTATCATTGAGAAATTGAACAAGTTTTTTGAATACAGGGAGCTTTTGAATTTGGGTTTTAATGAGGCCCTTACGCGCATTGATCTTGGCGCGACTGATGGTTTCTCCCAATTTTTCGATAACCACGTCACCACCTGGAGTGTTTACTAATCCGAGTAGCTCAGCGGCTTTAATGACAGTAAGAGTTTCGCCAAACTCCATTTGGAGCTCAGCAGCTAACTTATAAATGTCCTCTCGTCCGCCTTTGGATTTGAGAACTTCAACTAGGCCTAAAATTTCGCTAATTCCGGTTTCCGGAAGAGGACTATAGCTTTCCGTTTGAGTTGTACTTGCTTGAGTCCCGCCAGGCTTATCCATACTGTCATGCTGTCCTTTCACAGCTTCTCTTCCCCATACATTCGTTATTCATGCCTAAAACCAGATTAGGCAATGAGGGAAAAGATTTTATCGACGTACTCACTGAATGCCTTGTCACGCTTATTGCGTGGTCGAGGCAGATCAATTTGTAAGTCGCCCGCGATATGACCTGGCCGGCTGGATAGCACAAGCACACGGTCCGCGAGTTCGATGGCTTCTTCAATAATATGAGTGACCATCACCACTGTATTGACCGGGATGTCCCGATCACTCCAGATATCTACTAGTTCGTCTCGAAGGTTAATCGAAGTGAGCGCATCAAGAGCCGAAAAAGGTTCATCCATGANNGAGTACTTCGGGTTCGACCGCTAAAGCTCGAGCTAATCCGACCCGCTGCTTCATACCACCCGAAAGTTCTCGTGGATAGGCTTCTTCATACCCGTCTAAGCCGACCTTATCGATATAAAAAGCAGCCTTCTTTTTACGTTTTTCAGGGTCGTATCCACGGGCCTCAAGTCCTAGTTCAACATTTTGCGCAACGGTTAGCCAAGGTAAAAGTGCAAAACTTTGAAAGACCATGGCAGCTTGTAAGTTGTTAGAAACTAAGGGTTTTTCTTTATATAAGACTTTTCCCTCGCTGGGTCTAATCAGCCCATTAATCAGCCGTAGAATAGTGCTTTTACCAGCACCAGAAGGGCCTACAATGGCGATAAACTCGCCTTCCTTAGCCTGGAAGTGAACATCCTGAAGCACTGTGACGTCCCCTTGGGGGAGCGTAAACCGCTTGGTCACGTGATCGAGTTCAAAAAGTACTGGGGCAGCTCTAGTAGATGTCATCGTTATGAATCAAATTTATAGCGTTCAGCCGCGGTCCGGTAAAGGGGTCTCCAGACTAAAGCGTTAATTAAGATGATCCAGGCCACCATTGCAGCAATGCAAAGAGATATCGCACGGTTATCACCGAGTTGATAGACCGCCCGGTTGAGTAGTGCTCCGATGCCATTGACGGTGAGGACCTGATTTTTATAGGCGACGTATTCGGATACGACGAGAGCATTCCATCCTCCGCCCCACGCGGTGATTGCTCCGGTAATAATGGCCGGACGAATTGCTGGCAGTACGAGATGCTTCCACGTCTGTCGACGGGTAAGCCCGAGTGCGCGGGTGGCTTCAATGAGATCATTCGGGATGATAGCCGCTCCACCTAGGCAATTAAACAAAATGTACCATTGCATGCCAGTGATCAGTAGAAGGATGCTCGCGAGCTCCATGCCTCCGCCCATTTTCTTGGTGATCAAAATAATAAAGAGAGGAAATAGAGCGATGGCTGGCAAGCTAGCTCCGACTTGGGCAACTGTGGTGAGTCCTTGTCGAAAACGTGGTTTGTTCCATGAGTAGTAGATGACGGGAAGTACCCATGAAAATGAAATGAGAAGTGTGACGACCAGTCGGATGGTCGAAGCCAAAATAGCGAGTGGTATCTCTGAGGCGAGTTCTGGCCAGGGCGGTCTTAACCACCTGACAAGTGCCATGCCGGCCCATAAGCCTAATGTGACTCCTACGAACCACATGATCAAAAGTTTTAGCCACTGAACTCGCTTGAGGGCGCGATTCCACAGATCTAGAGCAGGCACTGCAAATCGAAGATAAAACTCTCTTCCGATCGATCCTGCAATCGATGCAGGCAAATCCCAAAGTAAGGGCAGTGCAATCTCTTTAGCGATCCATACTAAAGGAGAAATTAAGACTTTGATCATTCCGGTCATCGAACGAGAAAGATGAGAGTGTGTCGTTTGAATCGAGCTTTTTGCGGTTTGAAAAAAGCTGGCAGCTCTCAAGAACCTCGAATGTCTGAAAATCGCATGACTTTGGTGAATGTTGTCAAAAATATTACTGATTGTGCCGGTCTCATTTGCGTCTGCGGTAGTCGAGTAATCTTGCTTAAAGCGATCGGACCAAATGGAGATAGGTCGCCAAATAAAATAGTCTAATCCCAAGATTAAAAGTGTAAGAGCGAGGATCCCCCAAAATACGAGATGGATGTGATCTTGTTCTGCTGCAAGCGAAAGAAAGCTTCCAATGCCTGGCAGGTAAAATTTCATGGGTCCTACTGCAATGATTTCGCAGGCAACCAGAAAGTACCACCCGTTAGACCAAGACAAGATACTATTATAGACCAGTCGTGGGATCGATGCAGGAGCGTAAAGCTTCCAGAATTTTTGGCTTCCTTTTAATCCAAAGCTCGTGATCGCGTCGAAATTGTCCTGCGGAATAGTTTTAGTAGCTTCATAAACTGCAAAAGCCATATTCCAAGCTTGGCTAGTAAAGATAAGAAAAACTGCGGCCATCTCCACCCCAATTCGATGACCGTTCGAGATGCCGATAAAGAACGAAATTGCTGCAGGAAAAAAACCAATGACTGGAACTGACTGCAAAATATCCAAAACCGGAAGAATGATCTTTTCGCCAGTTTCCGTGCGCGCAGCTGCCAGACCTAAAAAGTATGCGAGGATAAGGGAAATAAAATAAGCTGCGCTCATCCTGAAAAAGGAAAGAGTTAGGGCCAATGGCAAATCTTGAATACGGATATTTTCAGCTTTCAGTTCGACGAGCTGAACGCCTCCTTTGTAGATCCCAACAATGAGCGCAAGAAAACAGAGAAGTAAAAGAAGATGCATCAGGCTATGCCTGACCTTCTTTCGAACATAACGCGGAATTACGCGCTGGTTTTTCTTAGTCGCAATAGACATAAAAGGGAAGCCTCAGAGAGTACTCTTATGGCTTCCCTTATTTTCATTCAATTGTCTAGACTAGTCCAACCGATTGTTACCTTAACAGCTTAAATCAGTCTGACCTACTATGGAGCATGGATTATCAACGATACAGATCTGAACCGGAGTTACGCTCGGGCTTGGTGCCGGAGTAGCCGATGGTGAGGCGCTTGGTGAGGGTGATGCAGTTGGTGAAGCGCTCGGTGAAGCAGTGGGTGATGCACTCGGCGATGCACTCGGAGATGGAGACGGCGATGCTGCCGTCGCTGAAGGAGTCGGATCGGAGCCAGCCTCTCCTGCCTGATTGAGAAGTCCTTCGATCTCAAGTTGCTCAGCGGTAGTTTTTTCAAACTCTACTGTCGTTGTTAATGAGAGGCTCTTTTGAGCGGCACCGTTGGTAGTATCCGTAGTTTCAGTCTCACATTGGGCTCTACCATCAAATGTTACAACATATCCAATCCAACAAAGATTGTTACCTTTGCCATCATTTTGAAGCTGGCGATTAAAATTAAGTGTACCTCTTACTGTGCCGTCGGTACGGATCGGGAGAGTTTGTTCTTCTTCATCAGTGCCGATGTGTCGGACTCTAACTACTCGACTTGAGCAATCGAGCTGTACGTCAAAGTCACTCACCTTCGAGTCTTGAAACTGAAGGACCTGGGTGGTTTGATTTGGCCCGGTTTGTTGGACACATTCTTGTTTAGGAGTAAATGTCACCTGTTTCGGAGTTTGTTGTACCGTGTTGGTTTCGCCTCCATTATCATCACAAGAGAAGTTAAAATCTCCCAGATTAGATGTGGTAGTTGGACCAGGGTTGTTGTCGTCATCAGAATCGCCACAACTTGTTATGACTGATACTGAAGTGAGAATTACTGCCGCGGAGAGAATTTTGATAATTTTTTTCATGTGAAGGCATGATGCAACCTAAATGCCGGCTAAATTAGACAATCGCGTTTGAGTTTTATTATAAAGCGAGCGACAATTTTGATACTGATTATATATTTTAAATAAATTGAATAAATAGTGAGCGATGAAATCTATAAATAAAAAATTATTGACGCTGTTGGTGTTAATTCAGAGTGTTGCTCACGCCACCACTTTTTTTGAAAGGCCGTTTCCGGAAACAGTGAAAGAAGCTCCTCTCGTTGCACGAGGAAAGACAGGCGCAAGTATATCAAGGTGGGCAGAATTAAATGGTGGTGGTCGACGGATCTATACTTATACCGAGTTTCAGGTTGAAGAAGTTTTAAAAGGAAGTCTCAATGGTGCGCGCAATATCTTTGTTCGAGAACTAGGGGGCGAGATAGATGGCGTTGGGATGCAAGTTTCTGGAACGGCGCAATTTCGACCCGGTGAGGATGTAGTGGTCTTCTTGGGAGATCGTGTCACATCAACTGCTACGTCTGAAATCGTTTATGAAATGCATGGCATGATGATGGGAAAATACAATGTTGATGCAAAGGAATGCCTGTCAGGGGCCGGCCTTTCAGCTGCCACGCATCCAGCTTTGCGTGGTGCCGATATGCATAATCACCATGAACAAAAGGAGAGCCAAAAAGACACCTCCCCTGAATCGAAGTGGTGCATGGATCGCCTCAAGGAACTGATCAAAACACAGGAAGCCCAAGATAAGTTGCAAAATAACGCTGTCATTTCACCCACTCCAAGTCCTGTTGTGTCACCCTCCGTCAATCCGATGACGAATGTAATAGACTCTGACCAAGCGGCAAATCAGGCACCGGCTTTGCAAAATACTCCGCCCGAGGCGGCTGCTAGTACCTGGGCATACATCCTCGTTACGTTGGGTAGTGTCATGGGGGTACTGCTCTTTATTTTCTGGTTGAAGAAAAAGTAGTAGCTGCCCAAGTGGAAAAACCCACGGATGGGACTGATCTATGAAGCGGAGTTTCGATTTCCTACTCTTCTTGTTTGTACTGCTTTTTTCATCTCATTCATTTGCCTATACGCCCACGCTCACAAGTGGCGGAGTCGGAGTGAGATGGAGTGGACCTGCCACTCTCAACTTAGCAGGCAACCCTACAAATCGATCTGGTCTAAATTCCGATTACTTCTATGATGCAGTCGTTCGTGGCTTGCAACGCTGGAAATATGCTTCCTCGGGTCGCGTGAATTTTGATTACTGGCAGGGAACTGATACCCAGATCTATTCGCCCAGCAGCGATTATGACGGGCTTTCTAGTATCCATTTCGCCTCAAATGCCGGGGCCTCGTTGCCCTCAAATGTCTTAGGCCTCACCCAGGTTTGGTACAATACTTCAACCGGGCAGGTGCTTGAGGCGGATATCGTACTGAACGACAATCATTATCAGTTTACAACCGATCCGACCGACACGTCGGGCTATGGATCTACTCGCGACTACTACCGAAACGGGCGTCGAGTCTATATCGAGAATGTGGTGACGCACGAACTCGGTCACGCATATGGGCTTTCGCATAGTGGTGGATTGCAATCAACGATGCTTTTCATGGAGTCTCCAGAACAAGCCAAGCTAGGTTGTGACGAGCAGATTGGGATTCATGCACTTTATCCGAGCGATGATCGAGGGTCTCGTGGAACGCTGCGTGGCAGAGTGCTTATCAACGGCAATGGCATTTTCGGAGCACATGTTGTGGCAATCTCTCGACGTCGAGGGACGGTACTTGCCACTGCTCTTACTAATCAACAAGGGAACTATAGTTTAGAAGCTCTTGAGCCTGGTGATTATTTTATTATGGCCGAACCTTTCTTTGCTGGCTCGGCAGCCTTGCCTAGTTACTATTCTTCAATCAATAGTAATGTGTGTCGCGGTGGTGAACCCTTTAGTCGCACTGCCCTTACTCATGACTCTGAACGTTTTAGACCTGTTTCATTAAATGTGGGTGCCGGCTCTGTAGTCCAGGCACCGGATCTTAGTGTTCAGTGTACAAATGGTGGGGGGGCAGCGCTGTATGCTAGTTCCTCTGTTAATTCGACATCTGAGTCTCCTATTTTATACTACGGAAATGGTTCTGGTTTTGGAGCTGCGGAACTCATTACTGCTAATGGAAGCAAAGTTTATCGCCTCCAAAATGTATCTGGACGAGTAGAGGTGCATGCNNCACTTTCTTATACGCTTTACTCTCCGGTGAGGACGACCATTCGGTTGCTCAATTCTTCGGGGTACGAAGTTTCTTCTCGTACTTTTAGCCCGGTCTATACTGGTGAGTCAGGTTACACCAATTTTGACTCAGCCCTGGTCGCGGATTCGTTACCACCCGGTGACTATTATATTCGCGTATACACACAGAGCCTGGATGCATCTGTGTACCCAGCTGGTCCACAATCTCTTGATCGATCCTCATTTGTGATCTTAACTGGGTCTGTAAACGAAGGGTCACCGGCACTCGCCTCTGTTTTGGGAACGGATGCTCGTTGCTCAATGAATGAGGGCTTTCCGAATTATTCGAGCCCACCCGGAAATCCTCCCCGATTCAGCGTTAAGGAGGACGATGAGGACGGCGGAGTAGGTTTCTGCGGAACAATAGACTCTGGATCCTCAAAAAATAGCTCTTCAGGTGGTCCAGGTGCGGGGGCAATTGCAGGTTGGTTGATGCCTTGGATTTTTATGCTCGTAGCTACGCGGATCATGAAATTCCGAATCAGGCAGTTCCAGTTGCACGTTCGATAGTCCGGCGCTACCCTTATAGGTATGCGATCTTATTCACTCGTTGCTCGATCTGGAATCCTAGTTTTCTCGCAGTGTTTAGCTATCTGGGCTTATGCGGCTCCAACTCCTCCTACTTCGGGGCTTAAAGCCGATCAAATCCATGTGGCTCAAAGCAGAAAGACCGAGACCTATATCCGCGATGGTCTAGTAGTAGGTGGTGATCGCGCCATTACAGATGTTGCCGTAACAGGTATTAGAAGAGCGGCTAATCCAGGCGGATTTGATCGCATTGTGATTGATCTTCAAGGCAGTCGTGATGGTGAACCAGCAGCGGTTACTCGTCCTCCGTACTATCAAGTTGCTCTCAACGGACTTGAGAATCGAATCTCTGTGACGGTGTGGGGTAATCCGAGATTAAACTTTGATGCAAAGAAGGTTCAAGAAGCCTTTAAGAAGAGTGCTCTAGTTGAACAAGTGCAGCTCTTTCCTCGCTTAGAGGATGACACATGGACCTTTAGTCTCAAGCTAAAACCAAAGTCTCCAGTCGAAGTCTTCGAACTTTCAAATCCGCTTCGGGTAATCCTCGATATTCGTGGTTCAGGTAATGTGAAGATCGCTAAAAATGTTAGAAAGAAATCGAAACCTGCTCCAAAAGCTAAGATGGCAATCAGTGAAGATACGGTGTCTGAAGAATGAAAATCCAAAATGCTAGCCTAGGATGTATTCTTTTTGTTTTGTTCCTTGGAGCCTGCGCCAGTAATACCGCTCCGGTAAAACAACAAGAGTACGCACGTCTGCGCAATGAAAAGCTCTTCGAGTATGAACTTCCCGTTGTGTGGAAGGCAGTGGAAAAAGTCTTTCGAGAGCACGTGGTTAAAAACAAAGCCCCTAGTGATCTACGCAAAGCCACTGAACTCGTCTTAGAAACGGACTGGACCTATAGTGAATCTCGCGACAAATATGTGGAATATAAGGTCAACGATACTCCACGTAAAAAATACCTTCAGATTCGATTTAAGCAGAAGGTGATCGCAACCCGTGCCTTAGGCGGTACTCGAGTTAGGGTCGAATTGATTGAAGAAATCGAAAAGCTTAAAACCGATGGAAGTTCGGACGGTTACACCAGTACCAATAGTGTAGATCAGTCTCGCGCCAACGAAACTCTCGAAAAGATTAACCTCGCCCTATTGTCCGCCGCTCCCTAAAAAATAAGAATTTCATCAAATATCAGCTGCCCGGCTTGCCAAAGGCTCTTATCGAACCATAGTGGAGAGTGATGGCAAGCGATAACACTGATAAGGCACTCATAGAGCAATCTTCTGATAAATCGACTTCGGATCGGCCGGGTGGGCTCATATTACCTGACCAAATCCTGCCCCCTAATCTCTTCGTACTGCCTTTAAGCAGTTCGGTAATTTTTCCAACTCTCATGGCGCCGATTTTGGTGACCCAGCCGCGTTTTATCAACGCCATTGAAGAAGCCATTAACCGACAAAGATTTATAGGCCTATTGCTCACGCGCGAAGGAGAAGTGCGTGACGACACTAAACCGGAAGAACTCTACGACGTAGGTGTTGTAGTCAAAATTCTTAAACGCCTAAAAATGCCAGACGGTTCAGTGAACTTACTGGTCCACAGCATGAAACGCTTTCGAAGTAAGAGAGTGCTTTCCGATTATCCGTATATTGTTGTCGAGAGCGACTACCTGGATGACATCACTGAAAAGTCCACAGAGATGGACGCGCTCACGCGTTCGGTGATTAGCCATGTAAAAAAGCTTTCTGAAGTTAATCCGTTTTTCACAGAAGAAATGCGATTGGCCATGATTAATGCTCCTGGCCCAGGAACGGTCGCAGATCTTGTTGCGTTTGCTTTGGCCTTACCTAAAGGGGACGCACAAGAGTATTTAGAAACGCTCTCAGTAAAAAGCAGATTTGAGAAACTTTTAGTTCACCTCCGACGTGAGCAAGATGTTGCAGATGTACAAAGAAAAATTACCGATGAGGTCAATACCAAGCTGACCAAAATGCAACGGGAGTTCTTTCTTAAGGAACAGCTTAAAACGATTAAACGAGAACTAGGAATGGAAGAGGACGGAAAAGATNNGAAAAGATAAATCCTCTCGCACTTTCCGTGAAAGAATTGAAACGGCAGGAATGCCGGAAGATGTAAAAAAAACAGCTCTCGAAGAATTAGAAAAATTTGAAACAATCTCTGAAAATTCTCCTGAGTATAATATCTCCAGAAATTATCTAGAGATGCTTTGTTCATTGCCATGGAGCCAGGAAACTCAGGACAATCTGGACTTAGCCCACGCACGAGATATTTTAGATGCGGATCACTTTGGACTAGAAAAGGTGAAGGACCGCATCATCGAGTTTCTTGCGGTGAGAAAATTAAAAGCAGACCCAAAAGGCTCGATCATTTGTTTAGTAGGACCTCCTGGTGTTGGAAAAACTTCGGTTGGAAAATCGATTGCAAAAACGCTCGGGCGAAACTTCTTCCGCTTTTCACTCGGTGGAATGAGAGACGAGGCGGAAATCAAAGGGCATCGACGAACCTATATCGGAGCTATGCCTGGAAAAGTAATTCAAGGCCTCAAAAGAGCAGGAAGTAAAAACGCTGTCTTAATGCTGGATGAGATCGATAAGCTAGGCCAAAGCTTTCAAGGAGATCCTGCAAGTGCGCTCTTAGAGGTCCTTGATCCAGAACAAAATCAAAGCTTCTTAGATCATTATCTCGATGTGCCTTTTGATCTTTCAAAAGTATTATTCATAGCCACCGCAAATAGTACATCCACCATCCCGGCGCCTTTGTTAGATCGCATGGAGTTGATTGAGCTGCCGGGCTATACGCTCGAAGAAAAAGAGTATATTGCGCTCAGATATATCTTTCCAAAAGAATTAAGAGCACACGGGTTGAAACCCTCTCAACTTAGGATTGAGAGAACTGCCCTTAGACAAATCATGACGGATTATGCCCGAGAGCCGGGTCTCAGAACTCTGCAGCAGCTGATCGGAAGGATCGCTCGGAAGGCTGCGGCGCAAATCGTTCATGAAAATGAATCTATTGCCAAGAGTAAAGCTGCTAAGATCAAGTCTCTACCGCTGCCTCCAAAGAAAGCAATCGTAGTGCGTGCAGACGCTCTCAATACTTGGTTAGGACCAAAACGCTTCTATAACGAAATGGCTGAAAGGATCACCTCACCCGGAGTCGTGGTCGGACTAGCTTGGACTTCTGTAGGTGGCGACATACTTTTTATCGAAGCTGCCGAATTGCCTGGAAGTGGAAATCTTAAGTTTACAGGAAAAATGGGCGAGGTCATGACTGAAAGTGCAGCCATTGCCTGGAGCTATGTGAGGAAAAAAACCGGCGCGGAAAAAAAGCTCGAACCCGATTTCTTCAAGACTCGAGATTTTCATTTGCACATCCCTGCAGGAGCGATTCCGAAAGACGGTCCATCTGCGGGTATAACGATGGCGACCGCGATGTATTCGCTTCTGAGTGGTCGCACTGCTCGTCAAAAATTAGCGATGACTGGCGAGCTTTCACTCATCGGGAAAGTGCTTCCTGTAGGTGGAATCAAAGTAAAGATTCTGGCTGCGAAACGAGCTGGGATTACGGATATCATTCTTCCTAAGCTGAACGAGAAAGATATCGAGGAAGTTCCAAGCTATGCGTTGCATGGGATAAGACTTCACTATGTGAGCCATGTCGAAGACGTATTTGAACTTGCACTTAATCCAGCCATCGAAACAAAAAAAGCCGTTAAGAAGACAAATGTCATCCGAACTAAAGTGAAGGTAAAAATTCCTGCAAAGAAGGTTAAGCACTCTACATCGAAAGAGGTTAGAGGGAAGCGCTAGACTTTAATGAGAAACGTACGTTGTAACAAGTTTCTCCCCGCTCTAAATACTTCTTTTCGAAATGAGTTCTGGGCTGATGTTCTGGATTTGATTTTAAATTGATTTCAGAAAGTTCCAAAATTTCTAAATTCCAAGCGGCCTTCGAATACTCGAGAGCTTCTTCTAGGTAACCCTTCTCATTAGTTGCGAGAATGATTTCGCCTGTATCCTTCATGACTTTCAGAAGGTGATGCATAAACGGCATTCTAAACCACCGCTTACTAACCGATTTCGGATTCGGATTAGGATAGAGAATAAAGCAACGATCGACCGATTTGAGAGCCAGGCAATGAGTCACCCAAGCGATTGCATCAGCATGGATAGGTAGAAGATTGGAAAGTTTATCGTTGCCACGCAGACGAGACTCAAACGTTGAAAACTTCTCACGGGTATGTTCGACTGCAATCAGATAGCGGTCTGGGTTTTGTTGGGCATAGCGGATCGGGTGGTATCCAACACCACACCCAATTTCTAAATCGATCGGTGTAGTGGGTGGAAAAGACCTTGAAAGCTCAAAGGGTTGAGACCCCTTGGGGGCGTGCACCGCTGCACTGTTAAACTGTCTAACAAGCGGCGTGTCTCGGTCTTTTTCGTCGGTCCTATGGCTTGGCACAGCCCATCTTTAACTCACTTTTACTGAGAAGTTCAGGAAATTTATGCACGCCAACATTCTGGCACTCCCTCAAAATTGTACCGATAAAGCATCGTGAAGAAATGCCGATAAGCCTTTAAGGAAATGCGACGTGAATCACTTCATGACTTTATTACATCGACTTAGAGTCAGCCGACTATGCGGCCAGGGCAATGCAGTCGTGTTCTTACTGCTTATCGAGCTATTCATTAACGTTCCATCAACAGCGCATAGTGGTGGAGCAGATGTCGAGAACGAGCATCGGGTAAAGACAGCGTTTATCTATCAGTTTACTAACTATGTTGAGTGGCCCAAAGATCAAAGGACCTTAGCTGCAACTGAGCCATTTTTAGTCACCATAATCGGCAATTCACCACTGGTACAAGAGCTCCACAATATAGCCAAAGCAAAAACGGTCAAGGGCCGTCCGATTGAGATCGATCATCTTCAGGACTCGAGCAAGATTCGAAAGAGCCAGATGATTATCATCGCTGGTAGCGATGATAAAGCCTTGCGAGACATCCTGGAGAGAACCAAAAATATGGGTGCTCTAATTATTAGCCATGCGGATGGCTTCGCAAAAAAAGGGTCCATGATAAATTTTTTCATCGAAGACGGACGTCTCAGATTCGAAATTAATCGCCCTGCGCTTGAAGAAGGTCAACTTCAAGTGAGTTCCCAATTGCTCAAACTTGCAAAGATAGTGGAGTGAAGAGGATTATGAAGCTGCTTGTGAACAGAACTTCGATTAAATCACGCCTTATTCAAATCCAGCTACTCATCTCTCTTCTACTATTGTCCGCTTGCGCAATCGCATTTATCACCAACGACCTTTTTCTCTTTAAACGATCGGTAGAGCGAAATCTTGAGTCGACCGCCCGGATTCTTGGGCGAAACTTGGCTCCTGCAATTGCTTTTGCGGATAAGCAGGAGGCTGCCAAAATTATCGCCTCACTTCAAGCCGAGCCAAGCATTACGTCTGTTTCCGTATTCGACTCAACTGGAGAGTTGTTTTCGAGAGTAGGAGAGAGCGCCCTCAAAGAGTCTCCTAAGCTAAAGATGGATGAGACGAGCTCTGTATTGGACGGTAGTAAGCTTAAGTTTTATTTCAAGATGGGAACTGATCAGGATCCAGAAGGTTTACTTGTACTTGAGGCTGATCTTAAAGTTTTTGCGACAGACTACAAGAATTACGTCTTGATTGTGGCTGGAGTAATACTAGCTGGTCTAATAATTTCTTACGCGTTTGCAAATTTAATCCAGCGATCGCTTTCTGGGCCGATTGTAGAACTGGCGGCTACTGCCAAAAGAATATCTACCTCGTCTAACTTCTCCCTACGAATGACTGAGAGGACATTTGGAAAAAAGGTGGACGAACTCGAGATCCTCTCTACTGAGTTCAACCAGATGCTAGATCAAATCCAGGCAAAGGATGAAAAAATCCTTGCCGCAAATGCCGAACTCGAAAAGAAGGTCGAAGAGCGAACTCATGAACTGCGCGAGATCCAAAAATCTGCTCTTGAAAATGCTCATGCCGCCGGTATGGCTGAAATAGCCACTGGGATTCTTCATAACATTGGAAACATCGCAAACAGTGTAAATACTTCGACCGAGGAAATTGCGAAGATCATACAGCAGTCAAAAATCACTGGATTACTTAAAGCGAATCAACTGCTCCAAGAAAATATGGGCCGTTTAGTTGAATTCTTTTCGACCGATCAAAAAGGAAAGATCTTGCCCGAGTACTATATCAAGGTAGGAAATTCGCTGAAGAGCGAATTTGATCAAATGAGAGATGAGGTCGAGGGGCTTAATCAAAAGATTGCTTTGATTAAAGAAGTGATTCACATGCAACAAGACTACGCAAAGAAGAGAATTTTTGTTGAAGAACTATCTTTGGTGCAAGTAGTGGACGAGATTCTTAATTTGCAGAAGACTAGCCTACTACGACACGAAATTGAAATCGTAAAAGACTACCACCAGGACTTAAAAGTAAAAATGCAAAGAGTGAAGTTTGCCCACATTTTGATGAACCTAATCAAAAATGCAAAAGAGGCTATGAAAGACACTCCATTAAATTTGCGACGTATCACTATCAGCATCGGGGAAACCCCAAATGCAGAAGTATATCTTCAGGTGTCCGACACGGGTGAGGGAGTGTCCCAAGAAAACCTAAATCAAATTTTTAATCATGGTTTTACTACAAAAAACTCTGGACATGGTTTTGGACTCCACTTTTGTGCAAACGCAATGACCGAAATGAATGGAAAGATGACCGTAGACAGCAAGGGGCGGGGACACGGCGCCACATTCACTCTGACATTCCCGAAGATTGAATCAGTCAAAAGAGAAGAACGGAAACTTAAGCATGCTTAATCGACGAATACTCATAGTAGACGACAATAAGGACATCCACATAGACTTTCGAAAGATATTGCTGCCTAAGAACGTGGATCCCAGTCATGAGTTGAACAACATGGAAGATGAGCTGTTCGGTAATGAAGGAGTGCCCACTCAAACTCAAGTCAATCTTGATTGGTCATATGAAGTGGACTCAGCATATCAGGGTCAAGAAGCACTCGCGATGGTTGAGAAGGCAATGCAAGACGGACGTCCATACGCACTAGTGTTTATGGATGTTCGAATGCCGCCTGGCTGGGACGGAATTGAGACAATCAAGCATATCTGGGTTAAGGCCCCGTTTACCGAGGTGGTACTTTGTACCGCATATTCTGATTACTCTAGTGACGATATAATTAATACTCTTGGCGTTTCTCATCGTCTCTTGTTCCTTAAAAAACCGTTCGATTCGGTTGCGATTAAACAAATGGCCCTCGGAATTACGACTAAGTGGAATTTTGAAGCCGAGTCTAGAGAACTTGTTGACCAACTTGAACAGGCTGTAGCCAATCGTACTCGTGATCTGAGCGCGACTGTGGAAAAACTCATGTCAACTAACCAAGAGCTCGATACAAGCCTCAAAAAGTTGGGTGAAACCCAAGCCCTTTTGGTTCAGTCAAGCAAGATGTCCGCATTGGGCGAGATGGCCGGTGGAATAGCTCATGAAATAAATAATCCCTTAGCGATCATTCAGATGAACGCTTTTCGTGTGCAGAGCTGCATTGAGGACGAACCTTTTGATAAGGCAGAAGCTACTAAGGCAGCGCAGTGTATTGAGGCGACCACACAACGGATCGCTAATATCATTTCAGGACTTCGATCATTTTCGCGAGATGGGGCGCAAGATTCATTTAATGCTGCCAGCATAAAAAAGATAATAGATGATACCTTATCNNAAAGTTCAAAGATAGGGGTATCAAGATCAAACTTCCTCCGATTGAGGTTGAGATCGTTGCTGAATGCAGGGCCGTCCAAATCGCACAAGTACTCCTAAATTTATTAAATAACGCATTTGATGCGGTGGAGGATCTACCTGAGAAGTGGGTAGAGATTACATGCAAGGATGAAGGTGACACGATCTGTATTAGTGTAACCGATAGTGGCTCCGGAATTGATGCTGAAATCCAAAAGAAAATCTTTCAGCCTTTCTTTACTACCAAAGAAATCGGAAAAGGCACTGGTTTAGGCTTGAGTGTCTCGATAGGAATTCTTGAGGCTCATAAAGGAAGTCTCTTGCTAGATCGAAGTTGTCCCAATACTCGGTTTCTACTTCGATTTCCAAAAGTGCAGGGTCTGACTTCACCGGCCAAGTCTGCAGCTTGAAAGTTTGACCATGATTGATCCTAAGAGTGTAACCTTATTGATTGTCGACGATGAGCCTGAATTGCGAGATGCCATGGCCCACTCTTTTAAGAAAAAGGGCTTCAACGTCTTGCAGGCTTCAAATGGAAATGAAGCCTTTGCGATCATTCAGAAAAAAAAGATCGATCTTGTTCTTTCTGACGTGCGTATGCCAGGCGGAAGCGGGCAGGATCTACTGAGACAAATAAAGTCGATCAACCCGAAAACGCCTGTTTTGATCTTTGTTACCGGGTATGCCGAACTGGGTTTGGAAGAGGCTTATGGTATGGGCGCGGAAGCAGTCTTCTCCAAGCCATTTAGATTTAATGACCTGTTCTCGGCAGTCACCCGCATACTCGAATCAAATACTAATCCCGGAAAAACTGAAGCCGAACAAATAGCCGTAGACCTGAATGTTAATATAAAACTGCCAGAGGTGGAGAGTGCATTGGAAACTCGGGTCTTGAGTTTGGGAATGGATGGAATGTTTATATCTCCAATGTCTGTCCCTTCCCACTGCGATACACAGGTTGAGTTTAATATTAAAACTGACCGCATAGGGGCCTCGCAAGTCCTAGGTTTAGGAATAGTAAAATGGGTAAGAAGTGAAGCCCGGAGTGAACTTCCAGTCGGCGTTGGCATCGAAATTACCCACCTAGATGTCAATTCTCGAGCGATATTTCTAGAGCTTATCAACGAACTCCGTACCAGGGCAGCTACTTCGACCAAATAGGATGGTCGGAATATTTTGACCATTGCTAATCGGAGATTAATTAACGATAATTGAAGAATTGGGAACATTAACTGATAGGGGCCGATATGGCTGATTCGTTGAACAAGAGAATTGCCGAAGAACGTGCATTTATTCATGCACTGGCTAACCCATTAGCTGGAATGGAACTCTATACTGAGACGATTATTGACGACCTAAAAGAAATTAAAGACCTTCCTGAAGATCTTCTCACTCGTGTCGAGGCCATTAAGAAGAGTATGGAACAGATGCGTACGATACTGCAAGATAGACGTCAAACTTTGATCGCCGGAAGTACCTTAGAGGCGGAGAAATAATGTCACCACGTAACGGCCATCGCATCCTTTTAGTGGAGGATGAAGATGTTATCAGGAACGCTCTGCAGCGACTCTTAGAAAAAGAAGGCTATCAAGTTATCTGTTGTACGGACGGAAAGAGCGCGGAGGCGCTCGTTGCGATTGATAAATTCTCGCTTGTCATCTCTGATATCCATATGCCTGGAAGTCGGGTCAGTGGAGTCGAGCTGCTCAGTTACGTAAAAACCACGCAGCCAAGCCTGCCAGTGGTTCTGATGACTGGGTTTGCGACCCTCGCGGAGACACGTCAAGCTCATGAGATGGGCGCAAGTGGGTTTCTGGCAAAACCTTTTCAGAAGGAAGATCTGCTAAAAATTGTTAGAGAGTTTAGCGAACCGGAAGCTTCGGCACCTGCGGAACCTGACCTGACGGAAGATGACAAATATAATAAACTTAGCATCGATGACTTTATCTCTGGAAAGCACATCCGATTTACAATTTTTGTGAGACTTTCAGCGACTAAGTACGTCAAAATTGCACACCAAGGTGAAGATTTGGACGTGATGCGAGTTCGACTTTTAAAGGAAAAGGGAATACGTTATCTCTATTTATTGAAACCGGACTTCCAGGAGTATATTCGATTCAATCTCGGCCTTGTTGATGCAGTCAGAGTTAATTCAACAATTAGCCCTGAAAAAAAGATGAACTTTCTTAAGCATACTGGCGAGATCATCTTAGAGCGACTCTTTACAGATGAAATAGAAACTGACGCATTTAACAATGCTAAAGTGATGTTAGAGTCAACAGTCAATTTCCTCGCCGACTCAAGAGATACGCTTGCTCTATTAGAATCTCTTNNCCTCGCAGTAAGTCTGTATTCTTCAATGATTGCTAAACAGATCGGTTGGCACTCGCCTCAGACTCTTTATAAAGTGTCCATGGGGGGGTTATTACATGACGTCGGTCTCAAGGAGATTGATCGTAGCATCTTGGAGAAATCTAGATCAACTTTAACCCTAGATGAGTTGCGGTCGATGGAAACTCAACCTACCCGTGGCACTGAGCTTCTCGGACGCGATGCAAGCATTCCGAGCGACGTTCTGCAAATCATTCTGCAGCATCACGAGCGAGATCAAGGTACTGGATATCCGGCCGGACTGATTAAGAATAGGATACATCCGTTAGCTAGGTTAATAGGAATGGTCGATGAATTCTGTGAGCTATTACTGCAGGCACCTGGATACATGGGTACTAAACCTCGAGACGCCTTTAAAAGATTGCTCTTTGTGCACTCTAATAGTTTTGATCCGCAGTATATGTTGGGCCTCAAGAAATTACTCCAGATCAAAGACGAATAACTTAATATTTCTTTAATTTTATAATCTTTTAAGAATTCATTCCTTAGTTTTTAGTCGGATTCAGCCGACACGAATATATGTCATCAATTAACTGGTGAATGAGGAAGGTTCTTCATGGGGGCGGTAACACCATTTGTGCTGTTTTTAGATGATGAAGCAGAAATTCTTGAATCATTCAAAAGATTTTTAAGAAAAGAAAGCTACCAATCACTTTACACCTCATCGATAAGTGAAGCTCTCGATTTAGTTAAAGCTAATAAACCTCATTTAATAATCACCGATTATCGAATGGGTTCAATTACTGGCCTTCAGTTCGTAGAGCAGGCTCGGCAAACTCATCCCCATGCAATCTATGTTATCTATAGTGGTTTCGCTGATGAAAAGCCTATCCAGGATGCATTGGCCAGTAAGATGATTGATCGATTTATCAATAAACCATGGGAAGTGCGTTCGATTAAAGCCGAAATTGCGGCACTCCTTGAGCTTTATAGAAAACTCTATTCTTCAGCTGAACCTAACGGGGAGTCTGCAGCATAAAAGCAAGAACGAGGTATCAAAATGGCAAAGATCTTAGTTGTTGATGATAGTATGTCGATTGTCAAGCTCATCTCTAGTCGCTTACAACAAGCCGGTCATCAGATTGTTGCAAGCGGATCGGATGGCGAGCAAGGAGTTCGGCTCTTTCAGCAGCATTCGCCCGACGTAACGTTGTTGGATGTTACGATGCCTAATAAAGACGGACGTCAGTGTCTTACTGAAATTATGAAAGCTAGTCCAAAAGCAAAAGTCATCATGCTCTCCTCAGTTGCTGATGAGAGTGTAATTCAAGAATGTATTAAGCTAGGTGCAAAAATTTTCGTGAATAAAGCGACTCTTCCCCAACGCGGAAGTATCGAAAGCCGGGTTGAAGAAGTCCTAAAGTTAGCGGCTTAATAGAGTTGGAATAATTATGGAAATACAAAGACTAACAGATTTGCAACTTGAGCATGCATTGGTGGCGAACTCGACGAAATACGCCGCTTTTTTGTCGGAAGTATTGACAGGCATGTTCGAGATCAATTGTAGTATGGACCGCAAACCGGAAATTTTGAATGAACTAGCTCCTTACGAGGGGTATACGGCCTCGATATTGTTTATTGGTACGGCATTCGGTGAGTTTGTATTAAGAATTCAAAAGCCAGTCGCTCGAAAACTATTTAAAAATTGTTCTTCGGATCTCGAGCTCGAAGATGCATTAGTCGAAGCACTTAATATTGCCGTCGGCCAATGCATGCCTTTTTTGGGAGAAACTTTTCATAAGTTAACTATCACTTCCCCTCGAATAACATCTGGCAAATCAAAGCTACCTAAAGTTAAAGCTGCAGAAGTTTTGTTGAATACTCCGGACGGTGCGATATCGTGTGTTTTTTATATTGACCAAATGAAACTAGATATCGCGTCATCGTATAAAGAGATCATCAGCAATTTATCATTGGCAAACCGAGAAATTACTGAAGCTCATCAAAAACTCAAAGAACAACAAGCTCAACTCGTTCATAATGAAAAAATGGCATCTCTGGGGATTATGGCAGCGGGTATGGCTCATGAGATTAATAATCCCCTGGCATTTGTGTTCGGAAACGTAGAGGTACTTCAGGGCTACTGTACCGCTATGGCCTCCGTACTTCAGTCATATAGTCACTTTGCATCAGCGGTTTTTGCTGAAGATGGTTCGGATCTAAAAGCTAAAATTGAGGGTATGAAGAAGGCCTGGCAAGAAGAAGACTTAGATTACGTAATTGGCGACACTGAAGCACTTATCGAGCAGTCAAGAAACGGATTAAGCAGAATTAGAAATATCGTAGGAGCGCTTAGGAAATTTTCGCGGCAAGACAACGAAGAGGCTATCATGATCAATCTCAATGACGAGGTTGAGAATGCTCTAATGCTCGTCCTGCATCAAACGAAGGGTAAATGTACTTTAGTGAAGAACCTTAGCTCTCCTCCCAAGGTATTGGGTTACTCCAATCAGATTGAACAAGTGATCGTTAATTTAGTCAGTAACGCATTACACGTACTACCTCAGGAGGGTGGAGTGATCAAAATATCCACACGTGGGGAAAATGAAGTTGCAGTTCTTGAAATTTCCGACAACGGTTCCGGTATTACTCCCGAGAATCTATCAAAGTTGTTCACTCCATTTTTTACTACTAAACCGATAGGCCAAGGCACGGGACTCGGTTTAGCAATTAGCCATGGTATTGTAGAACGCCATGGCGGTACCATTTCCGTCCAAAGCGAAGTGGGAATTGGAACTACGTTTACTATTCGCCTAGCAGGCGCCATCAGTGCAAAAAATTCCGAAAAGATAGCATCATAGAAATTATCTCTTGGGTTTTTGGCTTCGAACTGATTCGATCCATTCAGCAATCTGTTGCTCTAAGATCGAAAGTGAAACGGTTCCGTATCCGATCACTCCTTTGTGAAACTCTTTGATGTCAAACTTTGTTCCAAGTTCCTTTTCCGCAAGTTTTCGAAGTTGAATGATCTTGAGTTGGCCAATTTTGTAAGCCAGAGCTTGCCCGGGTAAAACTGAATAGCGGTCAGCCTCAGTTTCAATATCTTTCATGTCAGAAGCTAAATGCTGTGACATGTACTGAATGACTTTTTCACGGGACCATCCAAAACCATGGATGCCGCTGTCGACGACAAGTCTCACGGCTCTTAGCATTTCGGCATTGAGATTTCCTAGTCGCTGCATAGTGTCTTTGAATGCGCCCATTTCACGTCCGAGATACTCAGCATAGAGTGCCCAACCTTCAACAAATGAAGTAGAGTTGAAAATCTTACGCTGATACTCAGAGAGCTGATCTTTCATCTCGTACTGAAGTGCGAGTTGGAAGTGATGCCCAGGTACCGCCTCATGAAGGGACAAGGTAGTTACTTCATAATTGGGCACAGCCTTGAGGTTCTTGGTATTGATAATGAAACGTCCGAGAGGAGTCATTTCAGTTGGAACTTTGTAACTTGCTGAAGCTTCCTCTGGGTTTCCAGCCTCGGCAAGCTGATAGTCTGTTTTAGGCGTCAGGCTGAAATAATTTGGAATCTTCTTTGCGATTTCTTTTTTTACTTTGTCGAAAGCTTGGAACATCTCAGATGCTGACTTGTAATAGTATTTTTCATCGTGAGTTAAAGAGTGAAGAAATGCTTTGAAATCTCCTTCAAACTTAATTTCTTTTCGAATCGCTTCCATTTCTGCAGCAATGCGCTCGACTTCCTTTAAGCCTGTATTATGTACATCCTGAGCGCTCAGTTTGAGATTTGTATTAGCTAAGATTTGAAATGCATACCAATCCTTGCCGTTTTTAAGGTCAGATAGTCCATATCCTTGACGGCAATGAGGCATGTATTCTTTTCGAAAGTAGGTATCAAACTTTCGTAAGCTAGGGAGGATCCGGTCACTGATCATCATTTTAAATCCAGCTTTGATTCGCTCTTGGTCAGCTGCCGCAAACTCTTTAGGCATGACAGTCGTCGGTCTCCAGAAAGGGTTTTTTTCGACTTCTGGTTCAAGCCCTTCTTGAATTGATTTGATCGCTTTGTCGGCTACAACACAGTTTAAAATGATCTTCTTTTTGATGCCTTTTTTTAGAAGGTCGATCTGTCGATCGATGTAGATCGGGAAACCTTCCGAACGTTTGATAAACGCTTCATAGTGTTTGACCGAATCGAAAGGAAAGTAGGTCAAGCTTGGGCTCGAATCATCGATGTAGTATCTGATGCGATTGCCCATCTGATTGAAATCGAGGTACTCACTAGGATAGTCAAAATACCTCAAAGAGATTTCCATATCTTCTTTGAAAAGTTTATAAGTTCTTAAGTCTTTTGCAGCGAGGGCGCGGGTGTTGATTTTTTTTAAGTCGCTGAGAGCAGCTTTATAGAGCTTCTTATATCGGTCGAAGTACTCAGGGCTAAGATAGTCTCCAAACTTATCAAGATCTTCTTCGACGTTATAGTAAGTGGCTGAGAAGGCATCGGCCCTTTTGATGCCATCCGAATATCGGGAAATAATCGAAGTTAGATTTTCAGCGTCTGACACTGGCGTCTGTGGATTAGCAAAAGCCAGAGTTGGAAGCATGCTGATAATTAAAGTGATCCCCGTCCATCTTAGAAATTTGCTCATTTCTGAATGATGGAAAAGAGTTGCGTCGATTGCAAGGCAATAGATGCAGGTAATTAAGTCAGTTAGTTAGGCATTGGAGGCAAATCATCAAGGTCGCTAGGTTGATGATTTTTAAGGACTACTTTGCCAGCAGCAATTTCACGAAGTGCTGTAACAACAATCCGATTTTTGCATTTGACTAGAGGTTCAGAACCTTTAAAGAGTTGGCGTGCGCGGCGGGTAGCTAAGTGTACCAATTCATACATATTTTCAACATTGCCCAAACAATCTTCGATAGTTACGCGTGCCATAAGTACCTCTTTGTCCCATAGGTAGCGGAATCTGTCAGAACAGTCAAGAACCTGTACCATTCCCTGCACTATACAGACTATCTAACTCAGGTTTGTATTTCAGGTTAATCGCACCCCGTTTGACCTTCAAAGACGGGGTGAGTTCTCCTGACTCAATCGAAAAGTCCCTGGGTAGGATGATAAACCTTTTGATGGTTTCAAAGCTCGCCAGCTCTGAGTTTAAGCCATCGATGTCTTTTTGAATCAAGTACTTGATCTTAGGGTTTTTGATCAGTTCGCTATACTCACTAAACAGAATATTGTTCTCTTGTGCATATTGGATGACCCTATCCCGGTCCAACGTCACAAGAGCCGTAAGAAAGTTACGTTGATCTCCGTGCACGACGATTTGGTGAATATAGGGAAAGTTTTTGGCTAAGTTTTCAATTTTCTGTGGGGCAATGTTTTTCCCGCCACTCGTGACGATGAGGTCCTTTTTGCGATCAGTGATAAAAAGAAAGCCGTCTTGATCCAGATAGCCAATGTCACCCGTGTGAAACCACTGCGAACTAAAGGAGTCGCGAGTTTCTGCGGGCAATTTATAATAGCCACAGAAGACTTTCTTGGACTTCACTAATATCTCGCCATCATCGGCAATCTTAATGCTTACCTCAGGGAGTGGTCTGCCAACTGAGCCTAATTTGTAATGCTCGAGAGTATTCAGAGTGACTGGTGCGCTGGTTTCCGTCAGACCATAACCTTCTAGGATCGGGAGTCCGATGATTTGAAAGATTTGTCCCACATCCTTGGGTAAGGGCGCTCCACCGCAAATCGTAAAGCGGAGTTTTCCTCCAAAACGAGACAGAATTTTTTTAAAAATTGTACGCTTTGCTGCTTGGTACTGTGTCGTTGCGATCAGTTTCGGCTTTTGATCATTCCAAATTGGCTCAAAATACTCTTTCCCAGATCGGAGTGCCCATTGAAACGCTTCTTTTTCGAGTCTCGATCCGGATCGCACGTTGGCTAGAATCGTCTGGTGAGCCTTCTCGAAGATGCGAGGTACTGCAAACATAATGGTCGGTTTGATTTCCATCATGTTGTCGATGAGGCGATCAAAATTTTCGGCGTAACACTCCTGCCAGCCAAAGACAAAAGTCGCGAGGAGCTCTACCTTCCCAATAATGTGAGAGGCGGGTAAAAATGCGACCAGACGTTCAGTTTCTGATTGGATCTGCTTTTTGAAAACGGTCACGCAGTCATCTAAGACACTCATCATGTTTTCGTGACTAATCATTGCACCCTTGGGCGTGCCAGTTGTTCCTGATGTGTAACAGATGGTGATGAGATCAGTCGGTGCCGCTGAAGTGAGATTGTCTTCAAACTGATTTGGCTTTTTTACCTGTTCTCGTCGTCCCAGCTCTTTGAGGGCTTGTAGGGTCAGTACATCTTTTCGTCCCATAGCGAGGTTCATCGCGCCAGGCTCAAAAAGGACGATATGTTTTAGATGAGGTAAGTCGTTCTGCCGATCAATGATTTTTTCAAACTGTCGCGCATCTTCTAAAAATACCAACTTTGCTTCGCTATGATTCAGGATGAAGACAATATCATCTGCGATATTGGAAGCATAAACAGGAATAGTTACCGCCTTGGCGCCAAGGATGGCGATGTCTGCTAAAGCCCATTCATAGCGTGTAGTCGAAAGTATGGCGATATGGTCTTGAGGCTCAATACCGAGTCCCATGAGCCCGTATGAAAGCAGGCGGCATTCTTGATCGAATGCTCCAAATGTAACTTTTTTCCAAACACCTAAAGGCCCGATCACTTCATTTCTAGGTTTGAACTGAAAGCCGACGGCTAGCGGTGTAGCTTTTACCCGCGTGAGATAGGTGTCGGAAACGGTTTTGCGCGTGATCAGCGGCATCCCGATCTTTTTCGCATATCCAGACTAAACNNCTGCGCTATTTCAAGACTTTACCTAATGAGTATTCATGCAAACCGGGCTTTTCGTGATCCGGGTGAAATCCCTCAATGAGGTACCCCTGCTTCAGCTTAATAAAAATCATAGGCAGGTTGGTTACATAGATGGTGCTCATGATCTTTTTATAACCCCTGCGCTTTACCTCGTCCTCGATCGCTTGTGAAACCTTCTCACCGTAACCTTTGCCTTGGTACTTTGAATCAATCACTGTTTTGATCGATTCTGCCAGGTAAGCAGTCTTTTCAACAAAACCCGTCACGCCAATTCTCTTAGCTCCAGACATCGCCCAGAAAAATCGCGCCTGCCCTTGAGTGATGGTGTTCTCTTTCAGAGGGATCTTGCTTTTATAATTTTTGTTTACGAAAGTTAAAAACTCTTTTCGCGCCTTGGAGTCTTTTGCATTGAGTTCAAGTAGTTTGATCATCGCTCTCGTTGTTTAGCGTTTTTCATCGCTTGGTCCATTTCACGTTCAGCGGATTTTCTTTTCAGAGTATCTCGCTTGTCGTGCATTTTTTTCCCTTTTCCTAATCCTAACTCAATCTTGGCACGACCCTTTTTAAAATACATTCGAGTAGGTACAACCGTAAAGCCTTCTCGAGTGATTGCTCCATGCAATCTTTCAATTTGATGTTTATGCAGCAAGAGTTTGCGTCGGCGGCCGGGCTCGTGATTCCAAATATTGCCATGAGTATAGGGCGAGATGTGAGTGTTGACCAACCAGGCTTCAAGCTTTCCGGCAGCTCGCACTTCAACATAGGCGTCTCTGAGATTAGGTGATTGAGCGCGCATGCTCTTAATCTCAGTACCGGTGAGCACAATACCAGCTTCTACAATCTCAGAGATTGTATAGTTGTGGTATGCAATCGGATTATTCGCGATTATTTTTTCGCCGGTACGCTCATTTGCCATCAGGTTGAGCAATACCAAGTGAAAGAATGGTTTTAAAGGCGTCTTCCACTTTTAAATGACTTTCTCGGACATCAATTTCAGGAATGATGAGATGAAAGCCAGAAGTGGGATTGGGAGTCGTAGGAACATAAACGTTGAGATGACCAGCCGGAGCAGCAGGTCCCTTTGCGGTTCCAGTCACAAAAGCCAAAGCCCAAACGCCTCTTCTTGGATACTCGATATAGACAACACGGCTAAACTGTTGCCCATCTCCGCCTGCAGCCATGGTCTTGAAAAGTTGATCCAGGGCGCTATAGATGCTTCGAATGACTGGAATTCGCTGAATTAGAACTTCGAGTAAATGAAGGACCTTTCGTCCCAGGAGTTGTTTTGAAGCCCAGCCCAAAAAAGAGATGGTCAAGATGAGGACGAGAGTTCCGCCGATCGTGATCGCTAAATTGAATAGAAACGCGAGTGGCGACCCTGGAAAAAGGTAGTTAGGTTGCCAAGATGCGGGAAGCAGTTTTGGCAATTGCCAGATCGTGCGTAGCATACTGCCCACAATCCACCCACTGACCGCCAGAGGTGTGATGACCAAGACTCCAGTGAAGAAGTTCTTTCGAAAAAGGGCAGAAATATTAGGCAAATGATTTGAAGGTTTGAACATGGAGGCTCCGCTACAGCGTTACGGTTAAGGATAACCCGCCGCCGAAAATTTTACCACCGGCCTCATAGCCTGGCGCACCTACCTTTTGATCCCCACCTCCCTGGTCAAGTTCACTGCCAGGACTCTTTGTGATGCGTTGCGTTGTGAGTTGTTGGTAGGTGACATGAAGATCAAGAACCCAGGGCAACGGAAAATGTAGAAACTTCTGAAACTGCAATCCAGTTCCTAAGGCAAGCATATGCTTCGGAGGATCTAAAAAGTTACCTGCGCCTGTCGGTAGTGTCTTAAATATGCTTGGACGATATGCATATCCGAGCCTAAGAGTTGTATTCCCGATCTTAGTTTCATGACCAATTCTTGGAATGAAGATATTTCGAATTTCTAAGGGGGGTCGAGTTCCCGGAGAAACAATAATTCCACAACCCGACCCAGAACAGCTGGTGACTTTCGGGTCTTCGACAATGAGAGTAGGTAACTCAAACTTACTCCAAAACTGGTAGTCCAATTGCGCATAAAGACGGGATCGATCGGAGTACTGATAGGTCGTGCCTAACTCAATCGCCAT
>DBAE01000035.1 GCA_002291495.1 Bacteriovoracaceae bacterium UBA1018
AATCATGTAAGTGATCACATCGTGGCCAGCCTGAGAAACTAGCAACGATTGGGGCTAAAAAGAGAGAGCATAACAAGACAGTCTAAAGAAAGAGCGAGTACATCGCTTTACTTGACTAAAAAGGTCTGTTAAACTTGTTATGTTGAGGGGTTTATGATTCAAAAACAAAGTATTTACATAACGTTGGTTGGATTTTGTACGGGATTAGCGACTCTTGCTATTGCCCAGTCAAGTATCGCAGTTGCGCAAGAAGACGCGATCTCACGCGAACCAGCTGCAGCTAAGAGCTGCAAATCGATTCAACTTGAGCGTCCCGCAAACTATGAGTCGAGACTCATTCGAAAGCTCGCGCTCCCTGGCGAAGTGGTTCATCCATACCGCCAAGTCTACGTAAAGTTAGCTAAAAAGAATCTCAATCCAAAGTCTTATTGTGTCCGAGTCGACGGAAGTCCTGTTCGATCCGGAACCTATTTCGGCGCAAACAATGTCGTCACTTTCATCCCTCCAGCTAACCCTGAGTCGGTTGTGAAGATTTCGTATTGTTTAAACGAAACTCGTTGTGAAAACCCCTGTAACCCCGGCCAAGATGTTTTTTTCGCCGCATTGGGCGCCAAACTAAAGTCGGAGGGGGGGTCGAGCCGAAAGGTAAATCAGAGTGCTACCGATTCAACGTTTGCTGATCCAGAGGTTGTACCTCTGGTGGGGCAGGGGTTGGCGAAAGAAATCTACTCTTGGGAAGAGTGGAACTTAGGCAAGGAGCAATCCGGCTGTTGAGATACAGCCATAACAACCAAAGTGGGAGTTAAAAAATGGGAATACTGATGGAAATGAAAAATAATTTTGCGCACGTGCTGCCGATTCTGATCGCAGGCGTTGTCGCTGTGGCAATCGTCGCAGAACGTCTGCGAGCTTTGTTCTGGGTTTACCCTCTACAAGGTAAGGATAAATTCTTTGAGCGCATTCGTGAGTTGGTGATGTCTGATCGCCTTCCAGAAGCTGTCGCTCTTTGTGATCTCTATCCGTCTAAACCAATGAGCCGTGTGACCAAAGAAGGTTTGATCCGCGCTCACCAACCTGAAGAGATGGTTGGAGATGGATTACAGCTCGCTGTTAGCGAAGCTTCACAAAAGATCTCAAAACGTACACAATTTTTGGCGACTATTGCAAACGTTGCAACTTTGCTTGGATTGTTCGGAACCATCGCTGGTCTGATCCAATCTTTCGAAGCTGTGGGTTCTGCTGACGCTCAACAAAAATCTGCAATCTTGGCTGCCGGTATCTCGACTGCCATGAATGCGACAATGTTGGGTCTTGGTGTCGCTATCCCTTGTATGGTCGCTTTCAGTTTCTTGATGAACCGAAGCAACCGTTTGACTGTTGAGCTTGACCAAGCTGCTATCCGCACTTTGGATCTCTTGCGCCAACGTCACTACGGCACAGACCAAAACAATAACTCTAAGAGAACCGCATGAGTCACTCAACACCAGGTCAACAATCATCAGAACTAGATTTTGAGATTAATCTTGCTCCGATCATCGACTGTTTGACGGTGCTGATTACTTTCACTCTGATTTCGGCGGCGTTCCTTTCGATCTCGATCTTTGATGCAGGGGTATCTGCTTCAAAATCGGCCGGAGAGAATTTGCCACCACCTCCCATTGAGATCTCCGTTGTTATCCATCAGGGCGGAAATCTTGATATCAGAGTGACAGGTGAGCAAAACCGTACGACTCGAGTCGAAGCTAAAGATGGAACCTGGAATTATGAGGGACTTACGACTGAACTCAAGACGTTAAGAGAAAAATTCCCTACAGTGGATGGTATCTCACTCTCAGCAGATGAAGATGTGGAATACGAAACTGTAGCTAAAACCATGGATACAGTGAGCGAAACTCAGCACGCTGTAATCCTCGGGGGATTCTGATTATGAGAGCATACGGGCAGAAGCGTAGACAATGGTTCAATAGAAAAGCCACGAAGAGTGAAGAGGTAAGCCTCCAAATTACTTCAATGGCCGACATTTTTACGATTCTGCTCGTATTTCTCTTGAAGAGTTATTCGACGAGCACAGTCCATGTCTCACCCAGTAACGGGCTGCTATTGCCACAAGCAAAAAATGGTTTGCCTGCCATCGAGGCACTCAAGCTGGAAGTTTCAGCTACTGGAGTCCAAGTCGAGGGCCAACCTGTAGCACCGCTTGAAGCATACAAATTTGACCGAAAAGATATCGGAAACGACGGGGTATCAAAATCCCTCGAGCAAGCTCTAGCTAAAGAACGTCAACGCCAGTTGGTTATCGCCAAAGAAAATCCAGACGTTAAGCCAGATGCACGCATCATGATTATCGCAGACAAAAAAGTTCCTTATTCGACTTTAAAAACAGTTTTATCGTCAGCAGCAGTTCAGGGATACACAGACTTTAAGCTAGTAGTGATCCGAGAGGAGTAACGCTTGAAAAGCACAGGGCAACACGAAAATATTTTCGGCCTTTTGACGATCGCTCTAAGCGCTTTGGCACTTGGAGTGGTGTCGAGCAATGCCACTCTCGCTCTTGCAGAAGAGACGATTGGAAATGTCGATCCTGAAGTGATTGCCGATGCGCGTAAGCAAGAAAAGTCGCAACGTCAACGTCTTTATAATGACAGCTTTGAAGAGCGAAAAGATCGCGCAGTGGACTCTGCCTCGATTTCTGCTCAAGAGACTGCAATTAGAAAATTAAAAGCCCAACTGAAGCGCTACCACAACACACCTAAAGAGCCGATCTTTTTGATTCGCTTGGCGGAGAGCCAATTTAAGGCTTCTCAGTCTATGTTCCGTGTTGCTTATGGCGAAAATAATAAGTCTAAAAAAGCGAAAGCCGAAGGCCGCTATAAGACGCTTATGAATGAGTACATGGGCTCACTCAATCGTCTTATCTCTGTTTATCCAACGTCTCGAGATGTTCGCCGCGCTTATTTCATGCGCGCAAAAGCTTATCGTGAGTTAGGTGATTCAAAAGCAGCTTTGAAAGAGCTTCTTGATTTCGCTCAACGGTACCCGAACTCATCTGAAACAGTATTGGCGCATATCTATACCGCTGAAATTGCGATGGATGCCGAAGATTACGTCACTGCAATCGATCGTTTAAATAAGGCAAAGACTAACCCAGAAGATCCTGAGTACGCTTACATCATGGACAAATTGGCGTGGTCTCACTTTTATTTAAATCAAATTCCACAAGCTCTCAAATACATCGAGGTTCTTGTGGTTTATGACAATAAAAGGATTCGTCTAGCGAAAGCCCAAAACCAGCCTATCAACAGCATCGTACCTCACTTAGAAGCGGTACTTCAAAATGCTACACTTTTTTATGCGACTGGCGTGCAAGGCAAGCTTCCAGAGTTTGCTCTTGAGCAAGCTCTTCCTTATTTTAAACGTCTAGAAAGCGGTCCGATCCTAGGCAAGATGCAGAACAACTTTGCCATGGTTCTTCGCGCTAAGGGACTTGAAACCGAGTTGATCCAGTGGAAAGACTTGGTTCTCCAGCAACCGACCATTTATCCAGAAGCAATTCCGCTCACTGTGACTGCGTACGAAGCAATCGTAAACTGGAAAAAGTATCAGTTTTTGGCGAGTATCTCCAAAGACTTTACAATGATTACAACCAAGAACAAAAGCTTGGCTGCAACCATTCATAAAGACGCAAACTATTTACGCCTTCAGCGTGTCCTTCTAGAAAACGCTGAACAGCTCAATAAGATTCTGGGCAAAAATCCATCTGAAGCAGATCATATGGTCATCTCTCAGCCGATGACTTCATTGTTGATCTCATACTTGCAGATTGCGCATCCAAAAGACCCAATGAAGCTCAAAGTTCGCTATCGCTTGGCAGAACATTACTATCAAGTGAAGAACTACGAACGCGCGTCACTTTACTTCGTTTGGATTGCTGAAAAACGCGACCAAATGCCGGTTCCAAATGACTTGCTCAAGCAAGCTTGGCTACGCGCTATTGCTTGTCGATACGAAGTATTGCGTAAGCAAAACCTGATTCCTCAAGAGCTAGCAGCTAAACCGTTCCAAGATAATCCTCCAAAAGTTCATCCAATGATCAAGGAGTGGTTAGTTTGGCTTGATGGATATATGGATCAAAAAGATCCAGCCTACGAAAACTTCGAATTCGAAGCTAACCGTGCTGTGTACGCTCAAGGCGACAACAAAGCAGCGGTGGCTCGTTTGATTAAATTCGTCGAACGCAATCCAAAATCTAAGTTTGCGATCCCTTCTGCCTCATTAGTGTTGGACACCTACGTGGCTTCTCAAAACTGGGATGCAACCCACGATGTGACTGTCCAGTTGATGAAGATCAAGGACTGGGAAAAGCCTGAGTTCTACAAAAAGTTAGCTGAGCTTGCTTCTGACAGCTATTACAAAACAGTCGAGTCGTTCTATAAACAAAAGAACTACGAAATGGCTCTCAAACGAGCTGAAGACTATATGGCTAAGTACCCAACTGGTCGTTTCTATAACGCAAGCGTAGGTGTAGCCGGTACTTCAGCATTGGCTCTCAATAAGATGGATCAAGCGGTGAACTACTTCTCGATCATTATTGAAAAGGATCCAAACTCTGACCATATGGGTACCGCCCTCATGGTTCGTGCATCACAAGCAGAGAAGAAGTTTGATTTTGCTTCCGCAACTCGCGACTACGTCAAAGCATTAAGCTTACCAGAAGGTAAGACTGGTCTTGATTCTAAGAAAGCAAACGAGCTTAAGAATAAAGTTCTTATCTTGGCTGCAATCTCTAATGAGCCTGTGGATCTCCAAAATGCGTTGAAGTCTCCTGTAATTTGTAGCTCCAATATGAAGGTTGAATGTGACCGCTTCGAAGCAGTCTCACTTCTGATGGGCAAAAAAGCAGGTAAGACCTCTAAGCCTTGGTTTAAGCGAGCTAAGTCAGCTCCATCGGATGACAATGAGATCTTTTGGATTGCATTGGCACTTGAGACTGGCGAACCACTCGCATGGAACGAACAGAACTACGTCTTTAAGCGTCTTGCTCAAAGCTGGGAAAAACAAGATGCGATCTTAAAATTCACGCTCTTGCACTCTCTTTCTCACTCGATTCCACGAATCTTCAAAGAAGCTCGTATGGATATCAAAGGAAGTGTAGTGCTCCAGGCAGATCCGGCCCAACTTGAAGCTCCGATCAAAAAACGAGTCGAAGCGATCAAGCACCTGGAAAAAGCAGCTTCAGACATCCTAGAACTTCCGTATGCTCGTATCCGCGCAGCAGTACTGAACGAAGTAGCTAACTTGTATTTAGATCTCTCATCTGGGATCCAGAAACTCAAAGCTCCTCGTGGCTACAGTGCTGATGATCGAAAAATGTACGAAGAGTTGATTTCTAAACTCTATGTGCCTTTCGAAGAAAAAGGCCAAGAGATCCGAACAAAAGCATTTGAAATTGCGTCAAACTCCGCCGTGGAGCCGGATGTATTTAATAAAATTGCTGATCCATATTTTAAAGACAATCCAACTCAAGCTCAGTCCCTTAAGCCGCCAGCTGCACCGCTGACCTCTAACTTGATGACTGCTAAGCTCATTGTGGATGCTGATCCTCAAGGTAAGTGGAATGAAGCAGGTGATACGCTTCAATCTAAATGGCATCAAGCAATTGTTGCTAAAAACTGGCCACGAGTTGCTTTCTTTATGCAGGCTGCATCTCAAAACGATGCGATTGCTAAGCCGGTTCGCACCATCGCANNTTGCAGCAGCAAGTGCGTCTGCAGAAGGTGTCACTGAACTTGCGGAGATCTCCGATAGCTTGACTCGAGACGCGAGAGTACGTGTTGAGCTTGCGTTAGGAGCTCATTACTTTGCTTCGCTTCAGAAGGAAAAAACTAAGAACTACATCGGTCGTGTTGCACAGTCCGATGCTGTGAGACAAGACTGGTTAGTTCAGACTCCAGCAACGGCGCTATTCTTTGCGGCGGCTGCAAAATGGTCGGGTGTTGAGCTATCCACATCATTGCAAAACAAGCTTCGAAGTACTGTGATCGATTCTCCGGACACTGCTTTCACAGAGTGGGGCCAACTCGTTAAGAGTGGCTTTAATATGGAGCAACCGATTGTAAAAACAGACTCTGAAAGTAATCCAGCTCCAGATGCTCAACGTATGCCTGCATCTCAAAAACCAGCAGGAGGCGACAACAAATGAAGAAGTACACAACGATGATTGCCACTTTCTCTTTATTGCTCGGCTCACTGTTAGTTGGAGCGACTACCTCATCTCCAGCTTTCGCCGATGCTGAACCAGGTTTAGAAAATTCTGGCGCCGCAAATGCTGCCAAATTAGATGCTGCACGTAAATCCTCACTCGATTTCGAAGATGGAGTGGTTGAGGGTTTGAGTCGAAAGTCACGAGACTCTGTAAGTCAAGTGGGTGAAAATGGAAATCGGTTGAAGGGCCGTTTGTACAAAAAACGAACCGATTTTCGAGAAGAACTATCTGAAATCTATCGAGAGATGGAGTACATGCGATGAAAGCTCAACGCTTTTTAGTTACAACCTCAGTCGGCGGTCACGCCAAAACTCAAGTATGGGATTCGTCTCGTCCTTTACCGCTAGATCATCCGTTTCAATGGGTGATTGAGCAAACGGACGGCGGCATCCGGGTGCGTAACCTGGGCAGCAAGACTAATCAAGTGAGCCAGGGCGCAGTCGTAAAGATTGCTCCTCAGTCTTTAGTCACTGGACAAAGCATTCG
>DBAE01000031.1 GCA_002291495.1 Bacteriovoracaceae bacterium UBA1018
CTGGAAGAATCCAATCCAGGTCTTCAAGTCGAGCTTTTCGGAATCGAAACTCGAGGCGACCGAGTTTTAGATGTTTCTCTCAGACAAATCGAAGGAAAAGAGTTTTTTGTGGCCGAGCTCGACGACGCGCTCAAATCAGGGCAAGTCGATCTGACCGTGCACTCGATGAAAGACTTAAGCTTAGAGCGCCCTAAAGAGTTTGTCTTAGCAGGCATTCCTAAACGTGCTAACCCACGTGACGTCGTTCTCTTTTCTCCTCAGATCATGGAAAGACTCTATAGCGGCCAATCCATTCGGATAGGAACTTCGTCGCCGAGGCGCATTGAAAACATCCCAGGATTTTTAAAAGATGCCCTACCGTGGCCTGAAGAGTCGCATCGCCCTCTGGAGTTTGTTGAGATTCGCGGCAACGTAAATACCCGCTTGAGCCGAGTCCAAGAACCCACTGAAAGCGCCAAATACTTAGATGCCGTAGTGCTCGCCTTTGCCGGACTCATACGTCTTTGGGCCGATCCCGCCGGTCAAACCGAACTAAAAAAACTCCTTCAAGGAGTGAGATGGATGGTTCTGCCCCTCAAGAAATGCCCTACCGCTCCTGCACAAGGTGCGCTTGCTATTGAGTGTCGCGCGGATGATTCATTGATGAGGGAGTGCATTTCTAAGATTCATGACTCTCATACTGCCTCTCACGTNNATTTGGTGCAACTTCGGTCAGCCATTCTGAACTTGAGCATTTATTCTATATCAAAGGTAGAAAACCAGACGAAACATATGTTGAGTCCATGGACTGGAATAGGCCTGAACTAACTACCCAAAACGTCAAAGAATGGGACGGCTCACTGTGGCGTACTCGACTGGAAGAGTCTAACTCAGACGGCTCCGTAGGAAGCGTATTTGATCGGTCTCCTGCAGTTTTTATCGCCCACTCGCGAGCAGCCGCCTCAGCTGAACTTCAAGCAAACACTCGTGTATGGACCTCAGGAACTTCAAGCTGGTTTAAACTTGCTGAAAAAGGCTATTGGGTCGAAGGCTCTGCGGAGGGTTTAGGATTTGACTCTCTTCTCAGCACCCTTCAAGAAGAAGTACTTAGACTTCCTAAACTCGAAAATTGGAGTGTTCTGACTCATACAGGCGCTGTCGACGATTGGAAGAAGTATAAAATGACAGCGATCGGAACCTATGAACTTCCTGGTCGAGACACGAGTAATCCTTTTTCACAAAAGACTTTTAATCAGATGATTGAAGAGCTCAAAAATGCCACTCATGTCTACTGGAGCAGCTCTTCACAATTTGATCTTCTCAAAGAACATATTCAAGAAGGTCAACACCACGCATGCGGACCAGGAAAAACTGCCGAGCACTTAAGAAAAGCAGGCTTAACGGATCAGCTCGTTGTTTTCCCATCTAGAGAGAGTTGGAAACTATGGACTCAAAAATAAAATCATCTCCCCTCACCTTACGACGATTAAGACAAAACTCGCACGTTCGAGCGCTAACTCGCCAGCATCGAGTCTCGGTAGAGCAGCTCATCCAGCCTCACTTCGTGGTAGAAGGATTGAAAGATCGCCAAGCGATTCCAGGGCTCACTGGAGTTTACCGTGAAAATACCGAAACACTTTTGAAACAAATCGAATCTGACCTAAAGGTCGGCGCAAATAAACTTTTGCTCTTTCCAGTGCCTGCAGAAAAAGCGCAGGCGCAATTTCCTCAATCAAAGCTTTCACAGTCCCAGTATGATTTTGCATCTGACCAAATTGCAGCAATCAAAAAACGCTTTGGAAACGATCTTTGGCTTTCAGTCGATGTTTGCCTCTGTTCGACGACAAATCACGGCCATTGTGGAATTTTAAATGAAGCGGGCGATCACCTCGATAACGGATCTACTGTTTCGGAATTGGCACGTGCAGCTGCCCAATACGCACAAGCAGGAGCTGATTGTGTTGCTCCAAGCGATATGATGGATGGACGAATTGGCGCAATTCGCGAGGCTCTCGATGCAAAGCAAGACGAAAAAACTCTCGTCATGAGCTATGCTGCTAAGTTTCACTCTAAGTTTTACGGACCCTTTAGACTGGCAGCGGACTCTGCTCCAAAAGGTGAGAATCGTTTAAAAGATCGCGCGACTTATCAAATTGATCCAGGCAATTTCAAAGACGCTTTAGCGAGTGCTCTCAGAGATGAGCAAGAAGGCGCTGACATCTTGATGGTTAAGCCGGGCCTTCCTTATCTGGACATTCTACAATCGCTTTCGCAAGAGATCCTAAAACCTTGGGCAGTCTATGAAGTCAGCGGCGAGTATGCCTCTGTCGAGCTCATGGCTAAGGAAGGTCTGATCGCAGGGCCCGAAGCGCATCTCGAGGCGTGGACAGCGTTTGTTCGATCCGGTGCCTCAATGATTATTACGTATGGTGCGCGAAACGCGCAGGAGTGGCTTAAGCGCTTATGACAGGAAAAGGCTCGATCACTCAAGCTCCTCACCGAAGACTCAAACTCTTGCTTTCACTGCAAGTGATTTGGGTTGTCTTGGTTTGTGCGCTTGGGCTTTGGTGGAGCAAGCTCATGTTGAGTCAAGCGAGTCGTATTGCCACACTCGAAACTCAGATGGGTGCGGCAGCAAGTGCAGTTGAGAAAGAATGGCTCTCCACACAGAACATGCTCTACTGGGAGTCAGCCACATTTTTTGTTTTTCTCATCGCAAGCATGATGCTGTTTTTCTGGCTTTATTGGAGCGATATGAAACGCGCGCGCTCCACTCAAGCTTTTTTTGCTTCGGTCACTCACGAACTCCGAACTCCTCTGACGAGTATCCGATTGCAAGCCGAATCATTGGCAGATCAAGTCAGCCGCGAGCAAAATCCTTCACGCCATCTTCTTGCCGAGAGACTCTTAGAAGACACCACACGCCTTGAGCTTCAGGTTGAAAGACTACTTGAATTGGCGCGAGTCGAAGGCGGAGGCCAGGTGGTCACTCAGCCGATAGACCTCAAGCTCATCGTGGATCGTTTCATCAAGTCGTGGAAGCAAACTTTCGGAACTTCACAAAATCAAAGCCGATTTGAAATTAAAAACCTACTTCAGAATGAGCAAATCGAAGCTGATCCTATTGCATTTCAAGTCATTCTGAAAAATCTGCTCGATAACTCAATTAAGCACTCCCAAAAAGAAATCGTGAGCGTCTCTATTGACGCTGTAAAGACTGATGATCATGTTGTCGTTACCTTCAAAGACAATAATGACCACTTTTCTGGAGATCCAGCCGAACTCGGAATTCTCTTTAAGAAAGGTCCAAGCTCTCATGGTACGGGTGTCGGCCTCTATTTGATCAAAATGCTGATGACTAAGATGGGCGGAAACGCGTCTTTTCACGCTGACCCAAAATCGGGTTTTGAAGTTCGCTTACATTTCAGAGAGGCTAGAGCCGATGGTTAACCGTAATAACTCGAAACTCCTTGTAGTTGAGGATGAAAAGAACGTCGGATCAACACTTGTGGAGCGCCTAAATGCAGAAGGCTTTGAGGTCACTTGGGCGACAAAAATGGAAGATGCTTTGCTCGAGATCGGGAAGCGAAAATTTGATCTAGCGCTTCTAGATGTCGGTCTCCCTGACGGTTCTGGATTTGATGTTGCCGTCCGACTGAGAAAAACTCAGCCTGCGACAGCAATCATTTTTCTCACAGCGTTTGGAGACGCTGAACATCGCATTCAGGGACTTGAGCTCGGCGCTGAAGATTACGTCGTGAAACCCTTTCATTTTAAAGAGCTCGTACTACGTATCGAAAACGGCCTAAAACGAGCCAAGTACTTATCTGGTGTCGAAGAAACGGTCCAGGTGGGACGAGCCACCATCCATTTCGCAAAGTATGAGGCTGTCGTCGACGGTCGGGTCCAAGGACTTTCGCAGCGTGAGGCAGCACTCCTCAAATTACTCATTGATCGGC
>DBAE01000032.1 GCA_002291495.1 Bacteriovoracaceae bacterium UBA1018
GATCTGCATCATCAGAGATTGATGGACTAGCGACTACTCCACCAGGTACTGCCCCAGCTTGGTCAGAATATCCACGTTGGGATACAGAGGGTGTTGCTGCCATTCCGGGGCTCATGCGCGCCGATGGGGTTGAGAAGGCATCTGGGGTGGAAGCCATGCCTGGCTCTTGGAGTCGATTATTACGACTTCCTGCTTCACCGCTTGTGCATCCGGCAAGAACAAACAAAGAGGCAGTAACCAGTCCAGCTACAGAAATTGATTTTTTGAAGTTCATCATTCATCTCCTTAATAGTGAGTCATTCAGGTTACCGGAGTTTGTAGGCAACCTTCGTGCTCAATCGGCTTGTTATGAGTATAAAGTTTGCTTTCATCGGAGTCTTCGAAAGCAATTATGAGAAAAATTCTCTTTGGTAAGACGCAAAATAGTTTATTTCAATTTATACGTTACCTTTTCGTGGGCGGATTTGCGGCTATTATAGATACTGCGTGTCTCTATTTGCTTCATACCTACTTAAACATGAACCATTTTGCCGCAGCTGCAGTGGGCTTTTCCGCAGGACTTGTCGCAAATTACGTCATTAGTATTGCATGGGTTTTTGATAGCTCTGGGAAAATGAAAGAAGAGTTTGCGCTTTTTGCAATGATTGGAATTACTGGACTCGCCTGGACAGAACTCATACTTTGGCTCACCATCAATCAGATCGGACTTCACATCTTGGCTGGCAAAGCGATCGCATTAGGACTCGTCCTCATCTGGAACTTTGGAATGCGCAAAAAGTTTGTTTTCGCGATGAACTCCACAAATTCAACGAAAGAATCAACTTTCGAAGCTGCGTAGATAGACTAAGCAAGCGGCAANNTCTGCCTTAATTTTTGTTCGATGCGTTCAAAAATGACTTCTATTATTCAACTCAGCCTATTTTTGTCAGCAGGGCTGAGCTGGGCTCCTCTGGGCCTTGCCGAAGTGCTTACGACTCCGCGCTTAAGAAGTGATGGACCCTGGATTCAATACACTGAACAGTTCGGTGTTCAAGTCCTACCAGGAGTTTCTATTTTGACTGGTCACGATCTCAAACCTTTTCAGACCCAGTTTCAAATGCCTGAACTCGCTGATCCCTACGTCACAGTCGCAAAAGATCATGCTGTGATCAGCGGGACCGCGCAGTACTATTTAAAATTTAAGTCGCTCGATGATCTGAGACGAGCTGGTCCTTATCAGGTCATTTGGAATGATTTCTATTATCATGACGGCACTCTCATGGAGGGAGATCGATACTATTCCCACAGCTGGGATATGAAACCCGTGCTTTGGAGTCAAAATTCTCAAATCCCTCGATTGTGGGATCCAGCAAAAGATGCAAAGCCGCCCCTGATGATTTGGTATGGCGGTCACATGCGTCCAAGAGATGGACGAACGACGTCTCGGTGGCCAGAAGATAATTTTAGTCGCGATGTATTTGCGTTTGTCGAAAAAATTCCGGGAAAATGGTTCAGTTTAAAAGACTCCATATTTACTGCACGAAAAGATTGGCCACGTACCCCAGGTAGCTTTATGGGACATAGGTACGGGCATCAGATCATCATGCGCAATGGCGTGCCCACTATCTTTTACGAAGAAGTTACTGAGGTCACAAAAGATGGTGCGCCCGCGGTGACGAAACTCTTCATGGATGAGATGGTTAATCCCTATCAAGTTCGTGGCAAGCCCTTCGAGCTCGTATCTCCTATCAATCCTAAAACAGGAAAAGTTTATCCAAGTGCCTTAAGAGAAAACGGTTCAGTCCTCATGGAGGGACCTCTCTACTTCCGGTTTCAGTTTGAAGGAGAAGACTGGGAAGCAATAGGCTTCTCTGCTGGATCCTATTATGGGAAATACCCCGCAGCATTTGCATCCAGAAAAGTAAAAGACGGACTCAAGGGCAAACCGTTTCAGCTGGATCTCAATGATCAAGGAACTGACCTTAATGATGCAGGCGAAAAACTAGGCAAAGTTCTCAACTTAGCTGGAGGGCCAGGAAGACCAGCCGTAATCGTAAGATCAAATGGCAGAGCCGCATTGAGCCGACAAGGAACACTTCAAGTTCTTGTCCACGGATACCGGCGTGACATTTTACCTGACCACGAGTNNTTTTGACCAAATGTTCAGAATTACTGTTTATGCGCATCTCAAAGTTAAAAGAGCGTCTCATGGAGGATTGCGATTTGAAATTATTGCACCTCAAGACCAGCTTCCAAAATGGAAACAGATTCCAGAAACCCAAGCCTCCGTTCAACAAACTCCCGCCCTTCGTCGGTACGAACNNACGAACATTGCGGAGGCGTGAAGCATGCGGCTACTACAAAGACTTGCGCACCTATCCCAAAAGATTCCCGCGCGTCGATTTAATCGATATTGCCTCGCTCTTGCACTTTTATGGCTTTTAATCAGTGTACCTACTGGGATCTATTTTCGTCCCACTATGCCCGACTTTGGTCAGTTTTATATTGGGGGTGTGATCGCAAAAAACCAGACCTGGAATGCTCTGTACCCGATACCTATTCAGGGCATTCAAGACAATCCCGGCCTAAACGGACATTCGATCGGAAAATTTAAATGGCGTGATTTAAGCCAGGAGCTCGGTGTTCAAGATTATACCCACTTCATCCTCCCTCCTTTTTCCGCACTATTATTTGTGCCCTTTTCTTTTATGTCATATGCGGCGGCTTACTGGACTTGGATGTTTCTCTCAAGTCTATGCATTTGGGGTATCGCATGGATTGCGGCTCGCCTTTATCGGTATCTTAATGGTGACCCTCTCTCTCGGGTCGAGGGACTTCTCGTTCTTCTCATCGTTCTTTCACCTATGACAGCCCGATCCATCCGGATTGGAAATGTTT
>DBAE01000078.1 GCA_002291495.1 Bacteriovoracaceae bacterium UBA1018
ATCACGACCCATGACCAATGCATCTTGAGCAGTGATTACTGCTCTTTCCATAACATTTTCAAGTTCGCGAATATTACCGGGCCAGCTGTGCATTTGAAGCATAGACATGGCTTCTTCAGAGATTCCTCCTAAGCTTTTGCCGTTCTTCTCAGCATAAGTCGTGACAAACTGCTCGGACAAAATTTTCACATCACCAATTCTTTCACGAAGTGGTGGGAGTGTAAGATTGACGACATTTAGGCGATAAAATAGGTCTTCACGGAAACTTCCCTCTTTTACGCAATCAGAGAGATTTCGGTTGGTTGTCGCGATAATGCGCACATCAACTGGAATCGGTTTGCGTCCGCCGATGCGATCTACTTCGCCTTCTTGAATGACACGTAAGAGCTTTGCTTGGAGTTTAATATCCATCTCAGATATTTCATCCAGAAGAATCGTTCCGCCGTTAGCAAACTCGAACTTCCCTGCTTTACTCGTCACTGCGCCAGTGAAAGCTCCACGCTCGTATCCAAAGAGTTCACTCTCGAGCAAGTTTTCTGGAATTGCTGCGCAGTTAATCGCTACAAAAGGACGGGATGCACGCGAGCTGCTTTGGTGCACCAAAGAAGCCATGAGCTCTTTCCCGGTGCCGCTTTCGCCTTGAATTAAAACCGTGGCTTTACTTTGAGCCACCGTCTTTGCCAATTGGATTAACTCTCGCATTCTTCTATCAGCAGTAATGATATCACTCATTCGTAGCGCCCTCCTTGGCACCTTCATTCACCTGATTGCCCGCGAGCGTCTTGCGCGCAAGCTTTCTCCAAAAATCATCTGATTCGCTAGCTGCGATCTTTTCTAAGACCGCCTGAACTTTTGTTTTGTCATATCCGGCTTTATCCATCGCTCTCATGTACTCATAAAGAGCTCGGTTTCCGCCTAAACCATCATTTGCAGCTTTTCCGTATACAGCTGCTGCTTTAATCCAGTTGCCTTGCTCTGTGAGGATCTCACCTTGCTTCATGAGCAAGTCTTCGCGTTTCGCAATTGCTGGTACGCCTAGTTTTCTAGCTACTGTTTCAATCCCAGTTGATTCTCTTTCGGCAAGGCGCTCGAGCATATCGATCGCCGCTTTATGATTTCCTGCCTTAGCGTGAAGAGTTGCCAACCAATAATCAATTTGGGCTTGCTCCTCAGTGATTTTTGAACCCTCGCGTTTTGGAATGAGGATTTGTGCTCGCGCTGCGTGGGCGATAGCAGCTGGAAATTTCTCTGCTTTTTCGTCCAGTAATCCCAGAAGTAGTTCTTTCTGATAGGAATACGGCGATTCTTCGATCACCCATGTTAGTTTTTCTCTGATTTTTTTGTCTGCACTTGGACCTAGGCTAGTCCATAGTGCACGGGCTTGTGTAAAATAAGTTTCTGAGTCACTCAGACGTTTATCGATGTCTGATGAACCTTCTGCGGCAATACTACGGCCAACTTCAGTTTNNCTTCGAGCATGATGATCATCTTGATAGAGCTTTACAAATTTCTCAGCCACTTTACCTAAGCCAAGTTCACTCGCCGTTTGAGATAACTTGAGGAGATAGTCTGGACTCACAGGATCTGTTTCAGGATCAGCCGCTTTCGGTATGAGTTTGGATTTTTTATCGAAATAATTGATGGCTTCGTACTTCTTGCCTTCTGCCAGATAAGTGAGGATGGAATGCCGAAAGAGCTTTCTCAGCAGTTCGGTAACGATTGGCTTCGCGCCATCGTTTCGAGTCTTATCGAGCTCTTCGACTGCTGCGTCTACGGCTTTGGTCGGTTCCGCTAATGCAATCATGGCTTTGATTCGAGCAAGTGCTCTAAAGTCGGAATAAAAGTCTGGTGTGATCTCAGCAAGGTTGAGCTTTGTTGCCTCAGATGAAAAGTAATTCTCAGCTGCAGCAAGATCAAATCCCCCATGATCTCCACAGCCAATGAGGCGAGCTCGAGCTAACGTCGCTCCGGGACTAAATGGATAGCCATTGATGGTATCATNNAACCAGCTTGGCGAGCATAGATCTCACCAATTCGGAAACTAGCTCTCCATCCGGACGGATGTGCGGGGAAGGTCTTTAGAAAATCTTGAAAGGCTTCCCTGGCTCTGTCGTATTGCTTAAGCCCGTAATAGGCTTCACCGAGATTAATATAAGCAGTCGGATACTTCTTCTTTTCGGATGAAAATTTCTCAAATGCTTCGAAGTATGCAGCTAAGGCACGGTCGTACTGAAAACGCAGCATGTACACATCACCGAGCCTCATGGCTCCGTGGGCCTGAGCAATCTCGTTTGGAGCATGCTCGGCAATCCACTGATACTCTTTTACTGCTCGTTCAGTCTGTTTGAGATCATAAAGAGCTTCAGCAGCTCCTAGACGGAAGACCCAGTTGAGTCGATGTGTAGGATAAGTATTGCTCAGCCACAAGTAACTTTCGAGGGCAGCGAGATTTGATCCCGCTAAACGCTGTTGATTAGCCAAAAAGATCGCCGACTGCACTGAAGCTGACGAACCCAATGCCGTACTACGAAGTTCTTCAAGTAGCCTATTAGCAACATCTTTATGTCCGAGCTTAAAAAGTGCATTGGCCCTGAGAAATTTCATTTCTTTTCGATATTCAGACTTGGGTTGCTCGGCTTCAAAAAAGTCGAGGGTACGCAAAGTGAGGGCGTAATTACCCTTTTGATAGAGATCGATCGCTAAACGGACATACTTAGCATCTTCTGAATCAGTCTTAGGCTCAAGGTACTTATGTTCTTCGTCGGGTGCCGTTGCGGAAAACCATTTTTCAAACGGTGGCTTTTCGTGCGCAGGAGCAAAACTTAAAAATTGATCATTTTCTTCAGACAGCGGCTGTTTGCAGTAGAGAGCAAGATCTTCATTAGCAAGTTGAGTCTTTTGGCTAGCAATTCGGCGACTGATCTTAGCATTGGCTTGCGC
>DBAE01000122.1 GCA_002291495.1 Bacteriovoracaceae bacterium UBA1018
CTATCCACATCGAGCACCGCCCAAACTTCGGGACCAACTCGAGGATCCATAATCGCACCTTGAAGGGGCACTACAATCTCGCTCTTCGACTGACTTGAGCACGCAATATGACCTGGAAATTTTTCGACGTCAGGAACGAGGATAGTTTTCTTTTCTTTCCAAGCTGTACCGCAAACCCCTTTTCCGAGCGGGATGCGTGTACACGCTGGAGTTCCCTGAAATGGCCCGAGCACCAATTCCGCGTTTTTTCCAAGCGCACTTTTTTTAACCAGGTAAAAACCGACCCAGAAAAAACCAAATTCGGTCTTTAAAACACTCGCAACATTAGCCAAATTGGCGATCAGATCTGCCTCATCTTTGATGAGCGCTGTAATTGCTGGAATCACAGCTTCGTAGATCTTCTTTTTCTCTTCCGGAGTTCTCCGGAGAACTTTCTCCCCCCCGGGCGATTGCGTACCAAATGGACTCTTGTAATCGCTCATACTCCTACCTACTTCTCCGAAAACTAACCGCTGACTTCCAAAAGTGAAAGTCACCTTGACGCATCTGCGCTACCAAAAGGTCGGGCCGACGTTAACGCCTTTTCGATCAAATCTCGAGGCACACGCGCTCCAGGGATTTTCATTCCATCGAACCAAAAGCGCACGTCCTCATCTAGTCCAATACCGTGCATGTAATTGTAAAGCGCTTTGCGTAATCCGAGACCCAATCCATCATGATCGGTTGGGGTCGGATCACGAAACTGAAGATCATTTCGAGCAAATGTCACTTGAGGCTCAGGAAGGATTTCAATTCCAAACGCCTGAGGATTTCGTCCAATCGGGCTATGTGCTGTGGCAGAAAACCGATGCCAGTAAGCCGATTGGATACACCCGGTCTCAAAGAGTTGTCGCACTCGTTCTAAAGCATCAATCGTTTCTTGGGTCGTCTGTGTAGGAAATCCATACATCAGGTACGCATGCACCATGACTCCGGCTTGAGTAAACGCATTTGTCACTCGCGCCACTTGTTCGACCGAGACACCCTTATTCATTAATTTTAATAAGCGGTCTGATGCGACTTCAAGTCCACCACTGACTGCCACACATCCAGAACGAGCCAAGAGCGCAGTGAGGTCCCGATCAAATGTTTTTTCAAATCGAATATTGCCCCACCACGTGATGGCCACTTTTCTTTCGATCAGTCGTTCAGCCATCGCACGAAGGACAGCAGGAGGTGCAGCTTCATCAACAAAATGAAATCCACTCTGACCAGTCTCAGCGATCAGTGCCTCAATGCGATCCACGAGCGCATCTGCAGTGCTTGGATCGTAGCGTCCGATGTAATCGAGTGAAACATCGCAGAAGTTACATTTCTTCCAATAACATCCGTGTGCGAGAGTAAGCTTATTCCACCTGCCATCGGACCAGATCCGATGCATGGGATTCAGCATCTCAAAGACAGATAAGTACTGATCGAGCTTTAGGCCGTCGTAGGTAGGAGTACCGACGTTTTTTTGTGGGATATCGTGTTCTTTCGAGTCGGTTTTGAAAACCACTTCGCCTCCTTCGCGCACAAAAGTTCGCAGAAGTCGGGACGACTCTCTTTTCCCATCAAAATACTCGAGCAAACAAAGAAACGGTCGCTCACCATCGTCGAGCACGACTGCATCCATGAAGTCAAAAACGCGAGGCTCGCTCAAGGACCGAAGTTCAGTATTGGGATATCCCCCACCCAATATCACACGTACCGACGGCGAGAGTTCTTTCACCTTTTTTGCAATCCGAAAGGCTCCGTACACATTTCCTGGAAAGGGCGCTGTCAGCCCAACAACATCGGGTTTATGCTTAATCAATAGTTCTTGTGTAATTTCATCTAGACATCGATCGACCAGTGTCGGTTGTACCTGAAGAGCTTCATACAATGGATCAAATGTCGGAGAACTTGCCGCTAATTTTTCGCCATATCGAGAGAGTTCAAATCGAGGATCAATGCCGTCGCGGATGACATCAGCTAAATCATCAACAAACAATGTGGCGAGATACTTAGCGCGATCTTGCACGCCTAAGGTCCCAAACGCCCAGCCTAACTCATCACCCACATCGGCAGGGTCTTGAGTTTCAGTAAACTGTCTGACTGCTTTGAAGCGAGGACCTTCTGGCAAAAATTCGCGCGAGACTATTCTAAGAGCTAAACTCGGATCCTTGCCTTGAAGAAAACGAATCGCAGGCTCTACTGATGCCAAATAGAGATCAAAGCGTTTCATAAAATTACGAACTGGCTTAGAGGCATCCAGTACACCTTGCGCTTGCTTAGCCTCGAGTTCCGCCAAGATACGCTTGAGCCCGGGTTTAGACAGGAGTCTCAAGACGAGCTCAATGGCTGGATCCGATTGAGAAACTTCTACCGAAAGATCTTTCTGATGACGTAAAAATCCTGTCAGATACGCCGTAGCACNNGTATTAAGCTGAGTCATCGGGGGTGTAAGTAACAAAACGCGCATTTGGGCCAAGACTTAACATTCCCGACAATTTATGTCCATAATTGGGTTTTATTGCAGACTGGGGCGCCCTATGTTTGAATGCCGCCCTCTATGAAGCTATTTTGCAGTCTTTTAAGTCTGATTCTGACTTCGTTTTTCGTTCCAATTGCTAGTCAATCCGCATCGACACCTGTCCCTGCAGCTGCTGCTAAGGCTGCAAAACTTCACGCGATTTCTAAACTTCAGACTGAAAGTGAGTTATCTGGCTGGACCAAAACAGGACGCTACGAAGAAGTCCCAAGGCTCTGCCAAGAATTCGAAAAAAAGTACCCTCAAGCAGCTCGATGTCTCCGATGGGGAGTAAGTCCCGCTGGACGGCCGATGGTTGCCCTCTTACTTTCTGGCGAAGGCGCTTTTGATGCTCGAAGCATCCAAGCTAAAAATCGCCCACTCGCACTCTTCCAAGGTGGCATCCATGCAGGAGAGATCGACGGTAAGGACGCCATCTTTTGGGCAGCAAGAGAGATTCTCGAAGGCAGGCAATTACCAGGTGTACTCAAAGACGTAAGTCTCTTATTTGTTCCTGTATTTAATGTCGACGGACATGAAAGGTTTGGCACCTATAATCGCCCAAATCAAATCGGACCTGAACAAATGGGCTGGAGGACTACCGCTCATAATCTCAATTTAAATCGCGACTATTTAAAAATAGAAGCACCCGAAATGGTCCTGATGCTCAAACTGATCAGAGACTTTGATCCAATTCTCTATGTGGACTTACACGTCACAGACGGGGCTCAATTTGAGCACGATGTAGGTTACATATTTCAGCCCACTACGGAAGCCTTCGCTGGCCTGGTGGAACAAGTCAGAAACTTCCAAAAAAATGTATTGGAAGAGCTAAAAGCAAAAGGCCACCATCCGCTACCCTTCTACCCAAACTTTAAAACGCCAGAGGATCCATCTTCCGGTGTCGAGTTTCCGATCACCCCACCGC
>DBAE01000132.1 GCA_002291495.1 Bacteriovoracaceae bacterium UBA1018
CCACTATTCAGCATACGATGCCCCTTTCGGAAAATGTCGAAGCTACTGTTCGTGCCGGCGGATCGCTGAAAGAGTGGGAATTAATTTATTCACCGGCCACTAGTGTTCTTCTGGGCCCTCGTCTCAAGGAGGAGGGTGCAAATCTCGGGTTGGATTTTAAGTGGAAACTGAGCCCTTCAAACACTTTGAGTTTAGGCGTGTTAGCAGAATATTTTGATATCAAAGCAGCCAACTTAATCTCCAATTTTTTCGGCGTCACCCCTCTTGGAACTACTCGAGAGATCAATACGCGCTGGCTAGAAGATGGCAAAGCTCGATTTATCACAAGCATCTATGTGGAAGATAAATATCACCTTTTTGATAGTACGACCCTAAGTGTCGGAGGACGCTTGGACAGTTACAACGACTTTGGTCATTCGTTTAATCCGCGGGCAGCAATCGTCCATTCATTACCGTGGCAGTCGGTCGCAAAGATAATCTATGGTGAAGCTTTTCGTGCCCCATCGTTTAGTGATCAGCGTACAGTGAATAATCCGGTCGTCCAAGGCAACTCCGATCTAAATGCCGAAAAAGTGAGAACGATTGAGTTGGTTTATGGACAGTCCATTGAACCTATTCAATCGGAGGTCACGCTGACCTATTTCAAGAATTTTTTGTATGACCTCATTCAGCCCACTGGCTCCTCGCTACCGCAGATCTATCAGAATACAGGTTCTTTGATGATTCAGGGGGTAGAAACTGAGATTAAAGCGACGCCATTTAAGTCGTTATGGTTTTTGGCAACCTTCACTCATTTCTACGGAACTAAAGAGCAGATCCACAATAATACTCTCTCAGCTTCTGCAAATTATCTTATTGGTAAATGGAATTTTAATCTCAGCGGCCTTTATCGGCAAAGATACGATTTATTTCCTCAGCAGGGTTCTTATTACTTGGCTAATGCGAGAATGAACTATCTTTTTTCGGATGGTTTTCGCACGTATTTTGACGTCAGGAACTTAACCGATCGAAATTACGTGTCTCCAGGTGACAACTCATATGGCGTCGCACTTCCTCAGCGGGGAAGAATGGCTTTTGTAGGACTAGAATTTAATCTATAGGAAAGAAAATGCGCGACACGGGCAATATAACGTGCGACACATTTAGGCGGGGAGCTGCAAGTGGAGCGGCTGAGAGGCTAGTGAGCCCAGGTCTGGCAGGTGCCAGCCTGATTCTAGCGACCCGATAACTTGATCCAGGTAATGCTGGCGTAAGGAAATCGATGCGAAATTTTATTTATTGCGTAGCCGCAGTTTTGGTCCTTGGAAGCGCGCACATTCACGCGCAGGAACTACCCAGTCAGGATCTACCAAAACAGAGCTTCCCCAAAATCGAATGGCTCGCTCAAATCCACGATCCAGATCGTGCGGGCACTCTCTTCGTCTTTGATCTCGATGAAACAGTGATGAAGCCAGCTGGGTATATTGGTTCTGATCCTTGGTACAAAAAGTATTTCCAAACATTACGTGCACGCACAGATGCCTCAGTTCCTGATCAAGCCATCCATGAAATCGTGATGAGAATTTGGAATCAGGTGCAACAAACCATTCCCATGCAGCTGATGGATGCTTCGGCACTCGAATGGATTGAGGCACGGAAACAAGCCGGGGTTACTGTGATTGCGCTGACTGCACGAAGGCCCGAGATTGCGGCTGTGACCCTAAAACAGCTTAAGACTCTCGGAGTTGTTTTTTCAGGAGCGGATCAAAAACCTACCGACGGGTTTTCTTATCACATGGAAGAGGGGGTTATCTTTGCAAGTGAGCATCAATCCAAGGGGACGATCCTTGTTGAGTATTTGAACAAAACGCGTGATCGAAATTTTGGCAGAGTGATCTTTGTTGATAATTTTTCGGCCAACTTACGTTCCGTGCATGAGGAAGTATCGAAACTAGCGGTTGAGTTAGAGCTTTACGATTACAAAGATTACTCGTGTAATCGATTACTTTTAAAAAGTACGAATTAATCGTTCCTGAGTTTCAGATGTCGGTTTACTGATCGCTTGAGAGATACGGATTAAACGACGCTTGTCACTTTCAGATCTCTTCAGTACTCGTAGATCGTAGTGAAATCGAAACGCTCCATACTCAGCCTTGTAGTGAGTGTATTCGATCTTTCCGTCCGCGCAATTTAATCCGTCTGGAGCCATCACGGTGCATATAAACTGCTGGGAAACTTCGTCTGCAATGCGGGTGTGATCCGGCTTTTTGGCAAAGATCTTTTCTATCCGAAAAATGTACTCTTGTTCTTCTGCGGTTTCGATCTCGAGGTCGTAGGAAGGGTGATAGTCCTTTTCGAGATAGGATTTAACATCCTTAATTTTAAGATAAACGCGCTTGTTACCCTGGCGAAGTTTAAGCCGGGGATAATAGTCTTCATCAATGTAAGTGATCTTGGCTTCTAAGTCGCCTTTTTGAAGAGTGAAGCCCTCAGCGAGTTGAATGGGGGTCTGAGCTGAAATCGTTCGAACCTCGAACGCTACAGGTTTATTGATGATCTCGGGTAGATAGGGCGGCGTCTCACAGGCACTCATCAGTGCCGTCATATAGATCC
>DBAE01000097.1 GCA_002291495.1 Bacteriovoracaceae bacterium UBA1018
TTTGAACTCAGGTAATTGAAAGATCCAACCGAGAAGCATTTGAATGGCGTGGGATAATATTCCTGATTGGGCAGTTATGGTTACCGATTCTCTCCTTCAAGCGTTGAAGGAAAGAGATCCGTACACCTATGGGCATTGTAAGAGAGTTGCACGAAATGCTGCTCTCCTTGCTAAAGCTGCGGGTTTAAACGAATACGAACAAAAGGTCGTCGAATACGCCAGCATGTTTCATGATCTTGGCAAAATCGGCATCCCAGACAGTGTTCTCCTAAAGCCAGGTCGTTTGACCACTGAAGAACAAGAGATCATTCGTTACCATCCGGTAAAAAGCGCAGAGATCCTTGAGCCCCTGAATAAAATTCCATTCTTCCGAGCAACTCTTCCTGGCGTACTTCATCATCATGAGCGCATGGACGGACTAGGATACCCTGACGGGATTGCTGGAAACGACATTCCATTGTCAGCTCGTATTATTTTAATTTCCGATACCTTTGATGCAATGACTTCGACTCGTCCCTATCGTAAAGGGTTACCTTTTGAAGTGGCTTATAAAGAGCTCAAGCAGTTTTCGGGTCGACAATTTGACGCTGACTTAGTCAAAACCTTCCTCCAAGCCCATCCAACCTGGGGCGAGATCGAAAAAGAGATCTCCGAAGAGTTCGTTGCAACGAACTTTAAACGTGCAGCTTAAAAGAAGTTTAGCTTTTCCAATAATGTGTTAGACTTTCTTTACATAGTTTATGGAAAAGCATCGACTCCTGATTATCGAAGACAATGCAGATACTCGCCGATTCCTTGAGGCTATGCTCGGAAAGGAATTCGAAGTCATCACTGCTGAAAATGCGGTCATCGGCATCGACTACGCGAGAAACAAATCACCAGACCTGATTTTGCTCGATATTATGCTTCCGATTCTCAGCGGTTATGATGCCTGCAGCCTTCTCAAGAAGGACGAGAAAACAAAGCGCATTCCAATTATCTTTCTTTCTGCCAAAAACAGCGTCCCTGATATTACTCAAGGTCTTACGAGTGGAGCTGACGATTACATCCCAAAACCTTTTGATTACAAAGAGCTTGTGGCTCGGATTCAGGCTCGGCTCCGCAAAGGCGTTGAGAAGGACGCTCAGCCTCTGCAAATTGGCGATCTTCGGATTGATCCAAGTAATCGCGAAGTTTCATTCGCTGGAAAGCGTGCTCAGCTCACCTTGACTGAGTTTGATATTTTAAGATGCCTCGCATCTAAGGCAGGTACAGTCATTTCACGCGACGAGATTTTGAAAGAAGTCTGGCGCGATGGTTCTGGTAAAACCAACGATCGTACGATCGATGTTCATATCCGCGCGCTCAGACGCAAGATCCCTGCCCTCACTAAACACGTCATTTCAATCTATGGCGTGGGATATAAATACGAGAAATAGACGAAACATTTGAAAAATTGACATTTATCGTCAAGATAGCTATGTCTCCCCCCTTAGGAGACGCCTATGCGATTAGTTTTACTTAGTCTTTGTGTATTAAGTACCCAATCAACCTTAGCTCAATCTTTTACTCAAAGTGACATTCGACCCAATTTAGTTCAAAGCGATCGTACTTATAGTATTTCTACTCGCCTCCTAGCTAATAATGACGTGAACAGCGAGGCTCATTTTGATCGCCTCAAAAAGCTTTTTCAAGAAAGCACGATCTTTCACACTCAAACCGAACTAGGACTTGAAGACCCTGCCACCGTCGTGAAAAGAGCTACTCAAATCATCTCGTCCCGGAACTTACCTGAAATAACCCGTATACCTACTGAAACTTACTGGGCTTGCGAGAGCGCCTCTACTGCACAGTATAATGTTCCAATTTTACCGGGTGAGAAGTGCGCATGTTATGGAAAACTCTCTCAGACCAATTTCATATTTCTCTATGATGCTAAAACTGGACTACTCGCTAGCTTCGAAGCCGCCGAGCAAGGCTTCGAAAACGGAAAAATTGAATCTACAGGCTTAACATTTTCCAACGGAGATGACATTCTTCTTCAGTTTAAACTCGCTCCAAATAATCTTTCTATCGTCGGTGAAGAAAAACGCACCGAAGACGGAAAGGTTAAAACCGTCAGATACTATCAGTGTTTTGATACTCGTATACCAATTCCCACTGACTATTAATGAAAGTTAGATTTTTAGGACTACTTCCCTGCTGATGCAGGGGCGCGTGGACTTAAGCCGCCCTTAATCAATGCGACCTTGTTTTCCTCAACGCTCAAAATTTCGACTCGCTCGAGATCTAGGACGTTATTGAGAAGTTTCACGGTGTATTTGCCGATGGGAAGCTTCTCGTTTTCAAACGGCGCATTTTTAACTGCCCAAACTTTACCATCGACCATAATCGTCGCTTCGGCACTCGGCGTGGTGTAGATGGTTAAGAAACCAAACTTCTCTGGATCTAAGGCGATGTCCATTGGATATTCACTGATCTGACCCAACTGCAAAGACTCCAGAGAGAATTCACGTCTAAAGGTCTTAAATCCAGGCTTCGTAATGACAAGTTCAAGTGGAGTATCCATTTGAGCCTGAATATCTGGACGTGAAGAGTCAGTACTGCGTCCATTCAACGAAATATTTGCACCGGGTCCCGAAGGAAACAGATTAATTTTGAGTGTGACAGCCTTTGAGTTCCCCTTATGGCCAGGATCAGTGGCCGTACTGATTGCTTCTGGAGCAACATGTGTCGGCTGAGCTGCGCGCGGGATTGAGCTCACGGTAGCTCGCTTATTACCCTCTAACATTGCAGAGATGCGATCGCTGATTCCAGGAATCCTCAGTCCCATCTGCGGACCAACAAAAACAACACCTAAAAGTGCGGCTGCTACGGCTAATCCGACTTTCAGCATGCTTCCAGGAACGGGTTGTTCTGTCGAGCGAGAGGTTTGAGTGGATCGACTGAGTTCAGGTCTGGTACGCGCGACTCTTTCGATTGGAAGATTATCAAACTCGACTTTAGTTTGTTTGATCTCTTGTTGATCAACTTTAAATTCAGCGGCTTTTTTAATGGTCTGAGCGTCTACGTAAGTAGTCGTGTCTTCTTTTCTAATCACCGTAGACGACCCTAACTCTACTTTCGGCGTATGAATGATGACGTCATTATTAGCCAAAAGGAGCTCTACTTGATCATTGAGTCTTTTGATCTTTTTACGATCTTCGACGATCTCATTCTTAAACAGGCTTTTTGCAGCAAAAGAAAGGTCCGATTGCGTAAAATCAGGTGCGTAGATGTTTAGAAATTTTCTCAAGGCACGTTGAAGTTCTTCGGCAGTTTGAAAACGTTTTTCTTTTTGCTTCGCTAGCATTTTCAGGACGATTTGGTCGATCTCTTTAGGTACTTTTGGGTTCACCGTGGACGGTGGTTTTACCGAAGTACTACAACTTTCAATCTGCTTTAAGATTGCCAGGTCATTTTCGCCTGCGAAGAGCTTTTTGCTTGTGAGAAGTTCCCAAAATACAATTCCAAGAGCAAAGATATCACAACGTCCATCCAGTGGATCTCCCGAGATCTGTTCCGGAGAAAGATAGCTTGGCTTACCTTTAATTACTCCTGCTCGAGTGTGTTCACTATTGGTTGTGGCTTTTGCGATACCAAAGTCGATGACTTTGACGGCGCCTTCAAATGAGATCAGAATGTTTTGAGGACTAATATCGCGATGAACGATATTAAGTGGCGCACCAGTGATCTTATCTTTGTAAGAATGTGCGTAATGCAACCCTGCGGCTGATTGCTCCATGATCGCAACTGCTAGCTCAACGGGGAAGCTCTGCTTTTGTTCATTATACTTATTTAAAAGCTGTCTAAGATTTTTTCCGTCTACCAGCTCCATCGCAATGTAAGGTTGGTTTTGCTCTTCACCAAAGTCATAAACTTGAACAATGTTTGCGTGATTAAAGCCCATGGTGACTTTGATTTCAGATTTGAACATCTGCAAAAATTCGGAGTTCGCATCAAAGCCTGCTTGAATACGTTTAATGACGATCAAACGACCCGCACCATCGACCGAGGCCATGCGCGCACGATAAATTTCGGCCATTCCCCCTTGAGCGATCTGATCGAGGAGAAAGTAGCGTCCAAATTTTTTCAGGACTTCAGTCATAGCGCTCCACGCAAGAATAAGTACTTAGTAGTCTCAAGAGATTTATCGGTACCTCGCCTACGAACCTTAACGAAAAGGTGCCCGGTTCTATTTTGCCATTCGTGCGCGTCAATTTTGCTAAGTCGGCGTATTTTAGGTGTTTTCAAAGTTTTCGCAGTATGGCATAAAACAAGGCCGTTCGTTCGCACTGGAGTCGCTCTGCCGATGGCGCCTCTTTTTAACAGGTAAACGAACGCATACGTTAACTATCAGAAATGATTAACTATTTTAGGAAAATCACAAGACAAAGCGCGGTGCGCTAATTATATTTGATCATATGAGTCAAGTATGTTACATTCTCGCCGCCTAGTTTTTGGAGGATAAAATGAAGAAGAACTTAAAGATTCGCCTTGCTCAAGTGATGACCCCGTTGATGTTGATCGGTGGATCCGTTTCCGCACAACAACCGCCAGCTAAAAAGCCGGCTGGACAGACCCCTACTCAGAAGACGCAGACCAAAAAGCCTGCAACGTCTACAAAGCCATCGAGTGGTACCCCTATTAAAAAGCCTGCCACTACGACCAACACAAAGACTGCCGCCCAAAAGGCCGCGGAAGAAAAGAAGAGACTCGAAGCTCTCGAAGCCGAGAGACTTGCTGCAGAAAAAAAGAAACTTGATGAGGAAAGAGCTGCTGCTGAAGAAAAGAAAAAGCAAGAAGCTGAAGCAAAAAGAAAACAACAACAGGAAGATTATAAGGTTGTCGAGCTCGGCAAAGGCAAGATCATTGATAAACTCACTGGCGAACCCGTTGAGTTCGTACTCCTCAGCGTTTGTGGCACAAGTATCGGCGCACAGATCCCAGACGGTAATTTCAACTTTAGTACCTATGCCAAAAATTTGAAGGGTCTGCCTGCAGGTACTCCGATTGCTCTTTGCGTAAACTCTGACTTCAAAAAGATTTCTCCTTCATCAGAAGGTTACGAAAACGGACAAATTATCCTTTCCAAAGTCCAAGACCTCAAAAATCTCACCATCTTAATGGAAGACGTCGTTCAGCACATCCAAGAAGTTGTCGTCGTCGCTGCTGTACCAGTTCCTATGAGCGGTAAAGTGATCGACTCGGTAACCAAATCTGCAGTCAGTGGCGCCGAGATCAAAGCTTGCGGCGGCAAAAAAATTGAACAAGCTGCAAAAGCAAAAGCTGACAAAGAAGCGAAGGAACAAGCATTCGCTGAAGCTCGAGCAAAAGCAGTAGAAGATGCTCGTGAACAAGCCAGAAACAGTGGTGAAGAGTTCGATGAAGCAGAGTTCGTAGCGTCCTACAATGAAGAAAACGCTGAAGAATCTGAAGAAGCGTCCGAAGATCAAGACTCTGAGGGTCGGACCACGCAAACGTGGATCGAAAGCGGTACTTCGGATATGTCTGGTCAGTACAACCTCAAATTGTCTGCTGACCACTATCGTGACGAAATGAAACTTTGTGTCAGTGCACCTGGATACCACTCCGTTCAGCTTGACCTCCCCTCTAAGGAGTTAGCAAAGGCCGGAGACGCACACATTCGATTAAATCAAATTGAAAAGACCGTTTCAGGTAAGGTCGTCGACATCAATGGCAATCCAGTTGCTGGTGTTTCGATCAATGCGTGTATCAACGCAACCACCACAGCCACCGAAAGGACTCACGCTGTATCGGATGCGGAAGGTAATTATAGCCTCTCTGCACTTTACTTCGATGCGATGACTCCTACGATTCAGCTTTGCGCTAAGGCTCAGGGTTTCTACGATATCGATTTTAATATGTCTGAACTCTTCTCCCAAGAGAAACAAGACATTACCGTAACCGAGATCGTACGTCCTCTCGCGAAATCTGCTTTGAAACCTTATGGCATCAAAAAGTATGATTCGATGAGCAACATCATTAAGAATGCGAAGAACTTTATTAAGAACTTCAAACCAAAAATTATTCCTATGCCACCGCCACCTCCAATGACGGTTGGTGATTGGGTGACTGAGGCATTGGCTAACTTGCGTAGCAATCTCTCTGATGAGCCATTCCAATTAGAAGGCTTATACCGAGAGTACTACAAACAAGGTCACCAGCTTTGGGGTAGCATCGAAACCGTTGGTAAGATTTTCGATAAAGGGATCAACGTGTCTGATTCCGAAACCGAAATCTCTGTCGACGTAATGAGCACTCAACGAGCCGGAAAAGAATCTAGCTTTGACCGCGTGTTTAACAATTATCTAAAAGAACTCGAAGCTTTCCGTGAGCGCTCACAAGGCTCCATGAATGCTAAGGATTCTTTCTTAGGTAACGTGTTTAAGCGTTCTAGATCAAGCTCCAGTCAGACCATCACGAAAGAAGAAGCACAAGCCCGTGAGTTCGGTGTAACTCTCGCGTCTAACTTTTACCGAAATGGTCTTTACAGCTTGATGAGACTTAATCCGATCCGAAACTTTGACGACAGTGGATTGTCATTCCTCAATGCAATTCAGGACAAAGTAGCCGATCAAGAGAAAGAACCTAAAGACGAAGAAGATGAAGAAACAGGTGACTCTTATGTAGTGGCAGACTTTGATGCTACTCCAAAAGAAGGTTCACAGGATCTCTTCGTAACTGGAAAACTCTACATCAATAAACGAGAAAGAGCTCTAACTCGTGTCACCTACTCTGTGTCCGCTCTCAATAATGCTGAAGGTGCAACACAAAGTATTGATGGTACAAGCTCATCCAAAAAAATCAAATTGATGGATGTAGAAATTAAGTACAAACGACAAGGTCGGTTCATGTATCTTGAAAAGATCAAGTACCGTAACTACATCAAAACTGCTCAGCCTAAGAGTGCCCTCTCAAAGGATAACGACAAGGTTGGCGATAAGATGATCGATATCACTCATCACCGCGAATTCTTTGCGGTAGGTAAAGTGAAGACTCGAGATCTTGAAGACTTAGAAAAAACCTTGGTCGAAAAAGATGTGAACTTAAAGAGCTTAACCGGAAAATACCCAGTGAACGGTGCATTCTGGAAGGGCCCTTACGGTAAATCTGGATTCGACAACCGACTCGACGTTCTCAAAATCATGTGTAATCCAGACGGAACCATGAAAGAAGAGCGTACTGGTAAAGACTACAACTGCGCACACTTCAAAGAAATCAGCTCCATGAAAAAATAGTGTGAGTGCGGTCTAAATGAAAAAAGGCGCCGTGAGCAGACTCTGCTTACGGCGCCTTTTTTATTAACTTCAAGATACGTTAATTTTTACCCAGGCTCTCAAGTAGCTTAGGAATAAATCCTCCAAAACCACCGTTTGAAAGAACCGCTACCAGGTCTCCGGATTTTGAAAACGAAGCAACTTGCCCTACTCCTTCTTCGACGGTTTGCATGAGGTGAACGGCACGTCCTTTTTTTGCGAGATCTGAAACGAGCTCTTCACTCGAAAACTGATCATCTGCTGCAATTTTTGTTTGGTCATAAGGAACTGCGATAAAAGTTGCATCAGCTTCTTCAAACGCCAATGCGTACTCTTTTTGAAATACCTTGCGGCGACTAGTTGCACTTCGAGGTTCAAAAACTGCTACAATCCGGCGATTCGGATATTTTACTTTTAGGCCGCGAAGAGTCTCACGCAC
>DBAE01000137.1 GCA_002291495.1 Bacteriovoracaceae bacterium UBA1018
CGCTCTTAGAGCCGGCGCGTGACTATAAGCGCGTGGGTGATGGTGATCGCGGGCCCAACACAGGAGGGATGGGCGCATACAGTCCACTCGATGAAGTTCCGTCGGGTTTTGCGGATCGGGTTCGGCGTGAAGTTTTTGAACCTGTCCTTCGAGAAATGAAGCGACGTGAGGCTGCATTTGAGGGAGTTCTCTACGCGGGATTGATGGTCGATTTTACAAAAGATCAGTACTGGGTGCTCGAATTTAATGCACGTTTTGGTGACCCCGAAACGCAAGTCCTGATGACTCGGTTGCAAGATGATCTCTACGATTGGTGCCTAGCGGTAGCTGATAAAAACCTNNAGCTCGAATGCCATCGCAGGTTCGCTTTAAGCCAGACCCGGCAGTAGTTGTGATCGCGGCTGCGGAAGGGTATCCGGATCAGCCAAAAAAAGGCGCGGAGATCCAATGCCTCACAAGTTCCTCTTGGGATAAATGGATACAGACCGGTGAGATTTTCAGTGCGGGTATTAAAAAATCCTCGACCGGATTTGAAGTCGGCGGTGGACGTGTGTTCGGAGCCATGGGCCAAGGCGCTTCTTTGCGAGAAGCCAAGGAAAAAGCTTACGAAAGATTATCAAAAATAACTTTCGCCGGAATGCATTTTAGGAAGGATATTGCAGGTTCATGAAAAGGCTTGCAGTGTTTGCTTCAGGTCGCGGTTCTAATTTCAGTGCGCTCCTACAAGCACAAAAAGAAGGGCGTCTTAAAGCCGAGTTCGTAGCTCTCGTATCCGATCAAACCGATGCAGGAGCAATTGAGACGGCAAAGAAACACTCTGTGCCCACAATAGTAGTGCCCTCTTTACCAAAAGCTCGTCCGGATCAAAGTTTAGATGAAAGACGACGCGAGCATGAAGAGAAAATCCTTGAAAAGCTTCTTCCTTTACGCCCAGATTTTCTGGTCATGGCGGGATACATGAGAGTGGTCACCGATACTTTACTTGCACCCTTTCGATCTGAGCGTGGATACTATCGAGTGGTCAATGTTCATCCATCTCTCTTGCCGGCATTTCCAGGGGTGGCGGCTTATCGACAAGCTTACGAGTATGGAGTGCACGCGACTGGCGTGACTGTGCATCTTGTGGACGAAAAACTAGATTCTGGACCGATCTGTGCGCAAGAAACATTTTCAATTCGTGACTGCCAATCCTATGAAGAGGTGGAGAAGCGAGGACTCGCGATTGAACATAAGCTCTATCCCGAAACTTTAAACTGGATACTCAAAGAAGATTTTAAGATTGAATACCGTGGCGCCGCCAAGCGCCCTTGTGTGAAAACGTAAAAGGAGCCCATAGTGTTTGCACGAATTGAAGTGGCAATGAGACCCGAGTTTTCAGATCCAGCTGCCCAGGGATTGCTCAGGAGACTTGAGCTTTCTCATCCTGAGGTCCGGCGGCAAATTCGTTGGGCAAGATCACTGGATGTCTACTGGTTAGATCTCCCACTCTTGCGAGAAGAGCTCATACCGGTAGCAACTGAAGTGTTTTGGGACAAAGTTTTACAATGGTTATTTACCGGTAATATGATTCCTTCTGCCGCCGGTAAGCATGGCGGTGTCTTAGACGTGCTCGAGACAGCTCCGTTTCGTCCGGGAAAGTTTTGGGGTTTAGAGAGGCGTTTTCGAGCTGGAGTGACTGACAATGTTGCCAAAACGACAGTCGAGGCTTTTGAGATCGTCCTTGGAAAAAAACTACCCGAAGCGAGAGCGGCTAGCGGAAGCATCCTAATCGTCGAAGGACCACAACTCAACGAAGACAGCTTGTCTATAATCGCTCGCACTGTGCTTTGTAATGAGCTGATTGAATCCTGGACGTTGTTGACTGAAAAAGAAATTACAAGCAGTGAGCGATTTTATCCTGAACGAGTCAAGCGCGATTTTCCGAAGACCTCTCTCAAAGGAAACGACAAAGTCGACAGCTATAAACTCACAGGTCTTAGAGATGATGAGCTCGAAGCGCTCAGTAAAAAGAAGCTTTGGGCTCTCACACTTGAAGAGATGATTGCAGTTCGTGATCATTTCCAATCCATCAATCGGGATCCGACCGATGTTGAGATGGAAGTCATCGCGCAGACTTGGTCAGAACACTGTAAGCACAAAATCTTTGGTGCGCAGATTGAATATAAGGATAACTCATCCAACCCATCAGCCGACGATCAAGCGATCCCTGGACAGATTCAGAGTCTTTTTCGGGAGACGATCTATGGCACGACCGAAAAGATCTCTCGACCTTGGTTGCTTTCAGTATTTCACGATAATGCTGGGATCGTTGCGTTTGATGAAGAGGACGCATTTTGTATCAAAGTAGAGACACATAATAGTCCGTCAGCGCTTGATCCCTACGGCGGAGCGCTCACTGGAATTGTCGGCGTCAATCGCGATATCTTAGGATGTGGTCTAGGCGCAAAGCCGATTTTTAATACCAACGTTTTTTGTGTCGCAGACTCCGGCTACGAGGGCCCGCTACCGGAAAGATTAATGCATCCGCGACGCATCTTAGAAGGAGTTCGTCGGGGAGTTGAACATGGTGGAAATAAGAGCGGTGTTCCCACAGTCAACGGAGCGCTCGTATTTGATCAGAGATTTTTAGGTAAACCTCTCGTCTATTGTGGCACGGGAG
>DBAE01000250.1 GCA_002291495.1 Bacteriovoracaceae bacterium UBA1018
AGGCTCTACTGGGCAGTCGAGTGTTTAGCGATCAAACCCGGAGACCAGTTACTCGAGATCGGCTGTGGCGGTGGGCAATTGGCACTCTTAGTGAGTGAACGGATCATGAAGGGTTCGCTCCTAGCGATCGATCGTTCTCGTACCGCGATTGCTAGGGCTAAGAAGTTAGTATCTCTCTCAGAGTTAGCTCAGAAGATTGAGTTTCAGTGTGTCAGTCTCCGTGAGCTTGATGCGAAGGCTTCGAGCTTCGATAAGATCTTTGCCTTTAATGTTAATTTATTTTGGACTGACNNCTTTCTATCAAAACCCCAATCGTCGTGTGGATAAGAAATTTCTCACTCAACTCGCTCAGAACTTTCATCAAAATGGCTTCAAGGTCGTGAAGGAGTATGTGGATGCAAAGACTGGGTCGATGGGGATTGAGGTGAAAATCTACTGACGGCGCGGCGCTACCTAGAATCTCGAGTTTGCTCATGCTCTGAATTGCATTAAACTAAACACATGAGCACCTCTAAAGACACTCAAGGTATCGACTCTTACATTCGTAGTGAGCCCCCATCGGTTCAGAAGACTCTCAAGTCTCTGCGCGCATTGATTCGTAAGGCTGCTCCCGCAGCAAGCGAAAAACTGGCTTGGGGTATGCCGACATTTTACCTGCATGGAAACCTGATTCATTTTGCTGCGTTTAAAAATCACCTCAGTCTCTTTCCTGGTACCGATGCCGTGGCCCACTTTAGTCAGGAGCTCAAACGTCGTAAGTTAGTAAGCTCCAAAGGCACGATTCAGATCCCGCACGAAATGCCGCTACCTGTTCAGCTGGTGACTCGAATTGTGAAATTTTGCGTTAAACGAAATCTGGCAGAAGCAGCTGCGAAAAAGGACAAATCCAAGAACAAAAAATCAGGAACACGTTTGCAGCGACCCGTACGGAAACGTCACTCAATGCCTGCGATAGTTCGATCCGCACTTTTGCAGATGGGTCTTATGGAGGCGTATCATGCGCGCCCTCCCTATCAGCAGAACGACTACATCGGCTGGATCGGTCAAGCTGTCCGCGAGGAGACAAAACAAAAAAGACTCGCCCAAATGCTCCAAGAGCTGAGGCGCGGAGACAAATACATGAACATGCCCNNAAAGGGTAGGGACTAGCGGATTGAGTAGAGGTTTCTTCAATTCTCATTAAGTCGCCTCATTGTATGAAATCATACACAAAAAAATACATTAAAATCATGTACTTATGTTGTTGTTTAATTTTATGGTAGAAATCATCCGATACTGGTAATGTGGATATCAAGATGAAGAGTGCACATAGCCAATCAATGAATCTACCGCCTCCAGAGTTGAATGATGAAAGCGCTCAAGCTTTAGGACGTGCTTTTTGGCGGCTCGTTGAGTTGTACAAATTTACTCGTGAAGAACAAGCGTTGCTTCTTGGATTCAAACCTGAAAATAGGCAACGTCTAAATGACTTGCAGAGCAAACAAAAGATACCTGTCGATCCTGACAAGTTTCAACGAGTTGGTAACTTATTAGGAATACATAAGTCTCTGAGGATTATGTTCCCTCATAATCTTGACCTCGTTTATAGCTGGATGAAAACTCCGCGAGAGATGTTTCACAACATGTCAGCAATTCAATTTATTACTGCAGAACCTTTAAACTCATTTGCGCGATTATTTACAGTGAGAAGGATCTTGGATCAAATTCGAGTTAGCTTTTGATGGCAACTACGTTGGAGCTTCCGAGTGCGCAGTCTGGCTCTTTTGAGGCTTATCGCAATATCTACACTAGTAAGGTCAGCCAAGATCTATTTGACGATCTTACGGATCCGAGTGACTTCCCAATACTGCAGAGCTGGGATAACAATACAAGCCAAATTCAACATGGAGTTGCGCCCACTGAACGAGTTTTTCAGTACGGAAATGCTGCTGAGACAATTTGCGTCTTTGAGAAGGTGAATTGGCGAAGAGGTCGTTTCGGTGATGGCATAGATTACGGAGTGTGGTACGGCGCACTGGAAGCAGAGACTTCGATCTTAGAGGCGCTCTACTGGGTATACAAAAATTCAAAGGAAGATATCGCAAATAGTACTGTTCCAGTAGTGATTGATAGACGAATGTTTAAAGCTCAAATTGAAACGACCAAACTCGTCGACCTTCGAAAGTTGACAAACGAACGATCTAGGCTCACCGATTCTGATTATATTTTCTGCCAAGAGTATGGTGCATATGCAGTAAAAAATGGCATTGATCTCTATTTCACGCCGTCAGCTCGAAATGCTGGTGGGACTTGCGTGCCAATCTTCACACCCAAAGCTATAAAGTCGGATAAGATAATTTATTACATACATTTTACATTCGCCCGAAACGGTGAAGTTCAAATTACTACGGACGAAGATCGTATGTTTAAGTTACCAGATTCCTGGGGATAAACGGGCGGTTTGGTAAAGAAGTTAAGTGGAGAAGCTAAAATGGCGGAGAGAGAGGGATTCGANNAACCACTCGGCCATCTCTCCGTATAACTCTCGTTAATTAGAAGAAAGTCTTGGGAATCAAGCAGTTACTGAAAATGCTTGGGTTGAGGACCCCCACCATAACCTAAAAACTTCTCAGGTGCGAAAAAAATTTTGGCTCAATAACAACTTCCCAAGGAACAGGAGTTGCTCCCTAAATCTTAACTTTTAAGGAGAGCACTTATGCCACGCGAATCAAACGTCGCCAGAAAGAAGAAACGAAAATCGACTCAAAACTCCAACGAACAGGGCACGCCAGTATTTGCGCTCCGTGCCGAGGCTTTGAAAAAGGTGAGTAAGGAAGTGGGAGGTCAGAAGGGCCGAATTCCAAATCCAAAAGTATCGGATAATGTTCGGCCTTTGAGACCTCGAAGCAAAAGAGCCGCCTAATCAGGCTATTTTGTCGCTGCCGAGTCGGCTTTGCTTTTCACAGTGCCTCCGGTGCCGGTAGAGCCTGCGGGAGCACTAGCTGGTCCACCTGCAAATACGGTCTGGCAGTAGGTTCTGATTTCGGTTTCGATCGGGTCGTTTTTACCTAAAGCCACGAGGTAGTGATAGCCGATCTCAGGATACATCGAAGTGCCGACAAAGAGCTGGAGTCTGCTTTCGCCTTTGTACTCGACGTTTACGGTTGATCGGATGGGCCCTTCACAATCCTGAGAGGCAGCAATGATTTTGTCTGCACCTTTACTGAGCTTGCCTTGGCGCTTGAGGTTTTCCTTACAAGCTTTGATCAAAGAGCTAAAGGCTGGAGAAGTATTTTTGAGGCATCTCGAGATCATCTTATTTTCGATGATCAACGCGGATCCGCAATCTTCACTCAGAAGTTCGATTTGACCGACGCATCGTTCGTCCCCCGCAAAGGAACTCTTTAAAAAGGAACTGCTTAAAACAGACACGAGCAGAGTCAAAGAGGTGATTAGTATTGCAGCTGGTTTCGCAAGATGTTTCATGGGCACTCCAGTCTTATAGTGCCGGAGCAGCAAGTTCGCATCAAGCGACTAATGCGTATGCGGACATAGTTTGTATCGCGAGGGGCGAGGACTCAAAGGCTTCCAGTTTCTTTCAGGTAGGGTACGAGCTTGGTTAAAAAGTAATCACAAGAGATTGGGGTAGTCGTGGATTTGACACGATGGCGCGATATTTTAGGAATGGTTTTGGATTCTAAGATTTCTCTCAGCTGAACTGTGGGCATTACAGTGACTTCCTGAGATTGCTTATCTGTAAACCTATACATTGGAAAAAGGGGATCGTTTTCTTCGAGGGATTGATAGCTCCATCCAGAAATTGCAGCAATTTGTTCAGCAGCGAGGTCTTCTTGTTCAGCCCAGAAAAATGACCCAATAATAGGTTTTCGAGCGGTCCACTGAAAGATAGCCGGTCTGCCGAAGCGGTTGGATTTTACGATCAAAAGGTCAGGGTTTTGATCAGAGATCAGCTTTCCAGCTGAGTCTTTGTAAGTAAAAATCCACTTGGCTAATTCCCTATCCCATCTCGTGATGATCTCAAATCCATACCTCTTCGCAAAGATCTCCGCACTTCTCCGTTCAGCACCTGGCCAGGAAAAAAGATGGCCCTCGATGTTTTCGCCTCGGTAAATAGGGATCCCGTCGATAGCGATGCGATCTAATATTTTGGAGGGTGTTTCAATATCGAGATAGCCTAAATAGCCTCTTACGCCTTTGAATGAATAGTGACTATGCAGCGGATCCCCGGCCGGGTAGGTATAGTTTTGTTCATTGAGCCTTAAGGTCCAACCCGTAGCGCGTTCGAGGCGGTGCGCAGCTAGCATTTCATCTGGATTGATATCGGCGAGAGCCAGATGTGATCCAAATGCNNCAATAGAATGGCTGACTTACTCATAAGGCAAAGGCAACCTAAACGAGGTGATTTACATTGTCAATGTTGACTAAATCGGTTTACGTAAATAGGGTTGAGGATCTTGCCAGACCTGCGATGATCAGCTCATGAAAACTCAGGTCACCTACCTTGGAACTGCCACTGTCCTCATTGAAATCGGGGACTCAACACCGTTTCGTATACTTACAGATCCAGCGCTTGATCCTGCAGGTAAACGATACAGTTTTGGATATGGAGTAGGATCAAAAAAGCTCACCGGGCCTGCAATCTCGGCCAAGGATTTGCCTCAAATTGATCTCGTTTTGCTGAGTCATGACCATCATGCCGATAACTTAGATGATGAGGGGCGCACATTTCTTCCCAAGGCTGCACAGACTTTCACTACTGTGGCTGGGTCGAAAAGGCTGAGTAAAGACCTGGGGCCAAAAGTAGTCGGCATGTCCAAATGGCAATCTCAATCCATCCGAACCCAAGAAGGTTGGGATCTCAAGGTCACTGCAGTGCCCGCTAAGCATGGAGAGTTTCCACTACCTGAAATGATCGTTGGTCAGACAATTGGATTTGTCCTCGAGTGGCCCGGGCAGTCTAAGGGACCACTCTACATCTCAGGAGATACAGTCTACTTTTCGGGCATCCAAGAGATTGCTGATCGATTTAAGATTGGTACAGCTTTCATGCATCTCGGCGGGGTTCAGTNNTCAGTTTTCGATATCAGGGCCTCTTCACTATACCTTTGATAGCAAAGGCGCGGTGAAGGCACTTAAGGTCCTCAACCCACAGCAGTTTATTCCGGTGCACTTCGACGGATGGACTCACTTTCATGAAAGTATCCAGGCTTGTGAAGAAGCTTTCAGAAAAGAAGGTTATGCCAATAAAGTGCTGCGTCTTAAGCCTGGTCAACCGACTGAACTCAAAGTTTAATCGCTACTTGTTTGTCATCTTAACGAACTTCCAGATCTGAATCATAGGCCGACCCAAGTACTTATCCCAACCTTCGTGGAGTTTAGCGATCCCTGCGTCGCCTAAGATCGTCTGGCTCAATTCGAGTTTTAACCCTGCTTTTGAGGCTACTTCTC
>DBAE01000287.1 GCA_002291495.1 Bacteriovoracaceae bacterium UBA1018
CTACACTACTCAGAAAGTCCCTGACACTCTCTGGAACGTCTCGTTTCTTCATAACTGAAATCGCTTTTGAGGTAGGCGTCAGCATTTCGGATCGAACAGGAGTAGTTTCCGAAGAAATTTCTAACATACCGTAAATCCTTGAACTAAATACTGATGCAGCTTNNGCATTTAACTGGACCGAATAATCGTAGATACCTCTTAAGATGTATCGCAGCTCACCGCATGCAAACTTGTTCCTTTTCATCGTCAATTTGAGAGGTTTTCGATTTGGCTCTAATATGCTGATTTCTGTACCCGACTTACTGATCTGAATCCAGTCACTACATTGAAGTGCCCTGCCAGCTTCTTTCATCAGTGCGTAGAGATCAAATATCGAGACGTTTTTTGGTAGTGCGCGAGTCGAAACCATAGGCTGAAGATTACCTGGCAGACTCAATAATGGCGTAGGCGGCACTACGTTTCTACAATTTAGATTACCTTCTCCATCCTTCTTACACCAGTCGAACGAATAGAGATTCTCGCCCTTCTCGTCTGACTTTATAATCTGTACAGCGTGACCTATTTTGTTATTTGTAAAGGTCTGGTGCACAATCGGATTCTGATCGTTAGCGGGATTTAAGGGCTCTTCGGCCTGAGCTAGATAGGTTAAAGCAACGAGTCCGAAAATTGAAGTCAACGAAACTGATACGAGCACTGAACTTCTACGCATAAAACACCTATATAATACCGACAATTTAAAGTTATGCGTGATCCAGTTGCAGCTAGGGCGCAGTGTGCAATGGATATGCCGAGCTGGATATAAGGTTTGATCGTATTTAGATCAGGATTTTGTGCTTAGAAACCAGGAAGCTGTCTAGAACTTATACAGCGTAGATACTAGCGAGCAAACGGTAGATCAAAACTAAACGTCGAACCTTTACCGATTTCACTTTGTGCCCAAATCCGACCGCCGTGGGCCTCAATGATTTGTCGAGAGATGTAAAGGCCTAATCCAAGTCCACCGACATGCGCGGATGAATGAATTCTTTCGAAGCGATCAAAGATTCTCGAAAGGTTTTCAGGGGCGATCCCAATTCCGAAATCCCGGACCGAAAACTGAATACGATTTTCGTATTGAGTAACTTCGACTTGCACGGGTCTTCCTGGCGCGTACTTCATCGCGTTTGTGAGCATGTTGATGACCACTTGCTCGATTCTCAAACGATCAAAACGTGCAATAATTGAAGCAGGCGCGTGAAGTTCATAATTAGTTTGGCCCGAGGGAGTTTGACCTAAGTACCGATCACAGGCCTCTCGAACCAGCTCTACGATGTCTTGCTCCTCCGAGTTGAGAGTGAGCTTACCCGTATTGATCCTAGCCACATCAAGCAAGTCATCAATCAATGCCGCCAGACGCGTGATCTGCCTGTCGGAAGATTCGACGACCTGTCTAACTTTCTCACGCGAAATAGCTTCTTCCTTTTTTGCCAGTCTTCCTAAACTCTGCAACTGGAGCTTAATTGGAGTAATTGGGGTTTTTAGCTCATGCGAGGCAATAGAGAGAAATTCGTCCCGGGAACGAAGAGCTTCTTCTACTTTTTGCTCGGCACGTTTTCTGCGAGTAATATCAAAAATCACTCCAGCGTAAGCGACCGCCGTGCCCGTGTCATCTTTCACGGCGTTACCTTGAGCCAAGATCCATCGCTCCTCACCCGTGGGCCAAATAATTCGATACTCATGAGAGTAAGGAGAACGTTCAGATACTGCTTTCGCTAAAACACGATTAGCCTCTTCGCGATCATCAGGATGTATGACCCGATCAATGACACTTGATACGTCTTCATCTTCGACCGTCTCAACACTGAAAATACGCTTTACCTCGGGCGATATCGTAGCCGAATAAGTCGATAGATCGACATTCCAAGTAGCCATTTGGCCTGCTGTAATTGCGCTTTGGAGCTTTTGTTGCGCTTCTTCAGCTTTCAGTCTCGCGTTTTTTTCTGATTCTTTAAGTCGTATCTGATCTGTGATGTCATGGACAAGCACGACCACTCCACGTACTTGTTTCGTTTTTTGATCGATATCGGGCACATACTGAGTTTCGACAACCTTTACTCCGCTATTGTAGTGCATCTGCATTTCGAAATGAACTGTTTGACCAGAAAGTGCCGCTTCGATGCTAGGCAGTAACTCTTCGTAGATCTTCACTCCGAGAACATCTCGCAAATGTTTACCCTGCACTTCTTGGATAGGCTTTAGAAACCACCTTTCGTAAGTTTTATTTACGAATCTGTATCGATGTTGTCGATCGACGTAAGACACAAGAGCCGGAAGCATATCAGTGACCTGTTTAAGATGCTCGTCCGAGGCTGCTTTTACTTGAATGGAATTTTCTGTTCTTGCTCTGTAGAGATCAGCCAAGATACTTACTTTGGCCCGCAGAGCCTCAATTCGGATTGGCTTCTCCATGCAATCAAAAACCCCAAGTCGATAAGCTTGATCGATATATCGATCCTCTCTCCCGTTGACGCCGATAAAAACGACTGGCGTAGCTTTTGTTTGTTCATTCTCGCGCATGCGATTGAGGATCTCAAGACCGTCTACGCTTGGCGTCTGAAGATCGACAATCACAATGGCATAATCTCGCCGAGAAGATAACTCTAACGCTTCTTGTACGGAGTGAGTGTGATCGATTTGATACTGAGAAGGCTCCAGGCTCGAGCGAAGTGCAAGTAGACTGATAGGATCTTCGTGAACTAAGAGAATGGAAACGGGATCAAGATCTTGAATCGAACTGACGACTTGCTTACTTTGCGTCTTAGCTTCTCGATCATGCTTTTCTAGATGGTTTTCCACGTCGTCGCCGTCCCGTATCGTTCAGCAAAATGACTATTTCATCTGAATTTTTTAGTCAAACATACTGAGTATTTTATCGTGATCCAACGGACGGCTTCGGGCTGAGACAAACACCTCTTAGACGCATAACGTCAAATTCTATAGACTTGGAGAACGTCGATCGGTGATGTCAGCGATCAATTCGCAATCAGTTTCCACACAATTGCTAATGACAGGCTGACTAAAGCGGTACCGACACCTTTCAGTCCTAGATCAAAAACCCTTGCACTGAAATGCCCTTTATATTTACCCAGCAGCATTAACAAAAGCGCGAACCAAGCAAATATCCCGACACCAACCCCTAATGAAAAGAACGTAGCGGTCATTAGCGTGGACTCAAATAACTCAAATGAACTTAAAGCTGTAATGGCTGTAGTCCAAGTCACCAGTAGCGAAACATTAATAGCGGTGACACTTACGCCGGTCAGAAATGCCTTACTTCCTTGAGTCAGACCTACCTCCACTGACGTAACGGCAGGTGTTCTCAATTTCTTAGACCGAAAAAAGTAGACGCCCAAGACTCCTAAGATCAAAGCTGCCAGAGCATTGGAAAAGTTAAGCAGATGCTTTTGATTTGCTAAGACATGATTAAATCCAATGAACGCTAAGAATGCATAACCACTCTCAGCAAAAGCAGCACCTAAGGCAACCCATCGTCCCTTTGAATATCGTCCTCGAATGCCTTGTTTAAACACAATGGCCGAAATGGGACCTGCGACAGGTACGGCACCCACAAATCCTGAGATGAGACCAATCAAGAGAGCGACGAACATTGATCTATGATGCACTTAAGTTCAGTTGAAGAATAGGTTTTTTGAGCTATTACTACGGACTTCCAGGCAAAAGGTACTCGCGACCAGGTTGCATGTACCAAACTGCCTCAAACGAAGTCGGTTTTTTCGCGACAGTTTGCCTGATCTTCCAGAGTGGTTCGATGTACTCGCCGTTACTCGCATCGACGACGAACGTTTCGATTGTTCCGTCGGCTTGCTTCATATCCACTTCAAGCCAAGCATGACCGTCCATGTTCTCGCCAGGAGGTGTGTATTTCACGAGTCGGGTCGAAAACCCAGCTTCTGAAAACATCGCCGATAAAAGAGTTGCATTATGCCTACAAACACTCACTCCTGCACAAACCAACTTTTCAAACGTATTTAGGCCAGCGTTTTCTGCTGAAATAGCGGCCTTGGTCCAAGGAACATTTCGCTGAGTGTACTTCAATAAAGTTCGAATCTTTTCCCGCGGCGTCATGTTTTCAAAATCTGGATGCGAAGTTAAAATTGCGCCGCCGTTCAAGAAATCAGCAAGCACTCCAACTGGACTCCAAAATTTCGCATTAATCCATTCGGCGCTATAGAGAGAAGTCCGAGCAGGCAGGTCCCCCACCTTCTTAAAAACAGATCCATTTCCGACAGTGACTAACTCTCCATCTGCCTTACGAATCTCTACAATAGTTTGCAGACTACGGACAAAAGTCCCGTCCTGCATAAGACCATCGACATCTCGAAATCGCACACTTTCGCCTAAAACAAAACTGAAACGAGTATCCATTAACTTTTTCAGAGTATTGCGAACTGTCTCTTTAGTCCCGGAAGTCAAACCATAAAGATTATCCTTAGGTACTATGACCTTTCGCCCCCAAATTAAGTTGCCTATGGAATGAATAGTAACGACGTAGTTACCTGAATCTAGAACTTTGTTAAACGTACCAAGGTACGGCACTGCCTTTCCGCCGAAAGTGGTCGTAGTGCTCGGATCATGGTAATTTTTAAGAACGATCTGACTTTCGTAACCGCTACCGATCTGAACATACTCTCCAGGTACGAATGGAGAATGCTCTGCAAACTCAGGTGTTGAATAAGCATTCCCTGCGCTGAGGCGCCAAAGGGCCAAGCCGACTCGGCCAGTTTCACGACTGTCAAGATAGATGAGTCGTCTATTGCCTTGCCAGCCTTTCTTTTGATTCCGTGGAAACATCTTTACGTCAACAACGGTCATCTTGATTGGACCGTTCACCTTACTCATGACCATAGGCAGGTCA
>DBAE01000143.1 GCA_002291495.1 Bacteriovoracaceae bacterium UBA1018
ATCTAGGGCATGGGCCATTTCGTGTGCAAGAGTCTCAATGATATCTTCACTATTAAAGTCACCCGCACACACAGTGAGCAAATTAAGATGCGTATAGTAGTATGCATTTGCTTGAGTGGTCGAACATTCATAGTCAGAAATCTCGGGTATTTCCCCCGGGATCACTAGCCGAACTTGCTGAATTCGGTCGGTCCAAGCTCCTTTTGCATCCGTAGGTATATCCAGTTTTGCTATCAGCGCAAGAAAGTGAAATCGCAAACGTTCGAAGTTCTTCACGACAGATTTCCATTTCGGATCATGACTCCAAACCGATTTTGAGATCTCAGAGATAAGTTGTCTTCTGACGCGCTTCTTCTCAGCTTGCAGTTCAAGTGGAATCAGATCTTCAAGCATCTTGAAGTAACCAGGATACTTCTTCTCCATTCTCTTAAGAATTGTCTCTTCAATCGCACTTGTCCACGTCGCTTCTACTTCACGGGCTTGTCGTAAGTTACTAATCCTTTGAGATAGATCCATTTTGGCGCGTGGAAGTCGATTCAGATGAAGTTTAAGCCGTGTGAAGTAATTGTGCGCTTTCAAGATGGAACGAAGATCTGCAGGGAGATGATGTTTGTTAGCGATCTTTGCTTTGGCATACGAATAGTAAACGGCAGGAAAGTTATTTTGAGTTTGTCCCTGAAGGACCGTAGATGAACTTGGTCCGCGGCCAATTCGTAAATTGCCTTGAGAACGTGGCGAATAGAGATGCGAACAGTAGGTATCAAACATCTGTTTACATCCGGGGGCCTGCCCGGCACCATACAGATCNNCTCTACCGGATCAATCACCGGAGATGTACCGCACGAAACTAAAAAAACCGAAATCAGCAAATATCTAATTTTTTGGAGTTGGAGTCGCACTCTGGTCCTCTCTTTTGGTCTTCAATTTGAGAAGCTCTATGATCTTATAAGTCGGTCCGCCTACTTCTAGGGATGCGGCAGATTGTGCAAAGTCGAGAGCAGTTCTACCGCGGCTATCTCCCAGTCCNNGAGTTGTACGGCAGGCAAACATCCCCCGCGCGCCCCAAACATGAGTGCTGTCAGACCTTTTTCATCTTTCAGATTTACATCGGCTCCAATTTCTAACAGATACTCTACGATCTCCGTGTAACAGCCACGTGCAGCATACATCAGCGCGGACATACCATCGTCCGACTGGCCATTTAGCTCTGCTCCCTCTTTGGACAACTTTTTTAAATCTTCAAGTCGCCCTTCACGCGCACAGATCCGAAAACTACTATTCCGAACTTCTTTTTCATTTAGGTTAAAAGAAATGACCGGGCTGTACTTATACGATCGAGATGCCGGGGGCTTTGCCCAAGCATGAGGAATTAAAAAGTTAAGGCAGATCAGCAATAAGCCAATAGCCATGATGAAACCTCCCTAAGACTCCAGGTAAGAGACTCAAGCAGAGTCATCAAAACAGATGTCTACTTGAGTCTCGAGTTCGGAATTCAGTAATTATTTATTACTTGGCCTTCGGACTTGCAGATCCAGCGGGAGTCGCAGCCGCAGGTGATGCCACCGGAGCTGCTGCTGGCGAAGCAACAGGTGAAGGTGTCACTGCACCCTTTTTCTTTTTAGCTGCTGCCTTTGGAGAAGGAGAAGGAACTGGTGAGGCAACTACTTGAGCAGCTGGAGTAGATGACGGCAAAGGAGAAGCCGCCACAGGAGCCTCGGTTTTTGCAGTACTGGAACAAGCGGACGCCAAAAAGCCTAGAACGATTAGATTCATTTTCATTTTCATACTCTTTCCTTGAGCGCCTAAATCATAGCAAAACGATTTAGGCCATTTTGCATGGTTCTGTTTAATTAAGTGGATTAAATAAGTGAGTCAGACAAAGAAGCGTGAAAGCCTTGGGGGCTTTTCGAGCGGTCTTCTTATGGAACTACGCAAGGGCTGATTTAGGACAAGCGCTAACTTTCCTACTTGGGAAGGCCTATGGAGATGAAAACTCGATGAAGAAATCCCGACATAGAGAGGTCGCACCTCATCTCTCAACCGTTTTCGAAGAGTGGGCAGCCTATCTTCTTCATCTGAATCATGAGCCTGCTCTGAAAACTCATCATTTGCAGGAGCTGAAATCTCCGCCAATATTTTCACAATCCGATAATGCGGTCTATGCAGTACAGCCCGACCTAGGACGCTGACCACGAGAAGTAATGAAATGATAAAAAAACAGGTTCGTCTGATGTTCATAGATGAGGAATCTATTTAATTATTCCTGCATCCTTTAAGAAAGACAACACGTTTTGTAAGGAATGACCTAACCTACTCGGCGCTCTGGCCCCACTTCCCAATATCCGGGATATCCATAATAACCAAAGAGTCTCTTTTCGTAACTGCGCTCAATAGGCCGAGCTGAGTCGTACGGCGGAGCATCTTTGATGACCTGTTCGGAAAGTCTCACACGAAATTTTCTCTCGCTCCAACTCAATGAATCAACCATGCTCGGCGGGAGCAGAACATTTTTACTGGGCCAGAAGTTGATAGTATCAATCACAAGATATCGAACCGCCCACGTTTCATCATCGATCAATAAATCTTGGACATGTCCAAATGATTTATCGATTGCCTCCACTCCATATCCCAACACCTCACGAGTGGACCTGAGATGGATATCCCCTGACCTATTTTCTCCCTCGTCACTGAGTTTTAAATCCATTTGCGCCGTGCTCGCAGCATTGGGCGGAGCTATGCCTGGATGCTGTGCCACTAACACCGAAGGATAAGACGTCAATCCCCACGCCGCACCTCCGGTCCAATAGTATGGCCATCGGTAATAGTCGTGAAACTGAGTTTCTTTTTGTCTCGATACAGGTTTTTCGGTGTCAACATCTGGGCTCTTTTCAATTTGTTCTCGTGAAAGGGAAATCTTAATCGCATCCCAGTTCATTTCGCTGACAGCAATCGGCGAAATCAGGACCTTTTTTTCCATGAACCAGCTTCCCGTCTGAACTACAAGAAAGCGGATAGCCCATTTTTGATCATCGAAAAAGAATTGGTCAATTTGTCCCACCTCTCCGTCGAGTGCAATTGGTTTGAGGCCAGCCAGGTCACGTATAGATCGAAGCGTCATACGCATATGAACTGCAATGAACATTCCGCTTTAAAAGAAAAATTCCATGGAATATGTTGAAGGCATGGCAAACCTAGTTCTAATTACTGGAGCATCTCGTGGAATCGGAAAAGCGTCCGCAATCGCGCTAGCAAAAGCTGGGTACGACCTTATCCTGGTGGCCAGAAATAAATCAGATTTAGATAAGTTAAATAGCGAGCTTGCATCGTCGGGCAGAAAGATTTTTACATACGCGGCCGACGTTGGAAATACACAAGAGGTTGAGGCGNNGCAACAATGCAGGGGCTGGACGCTGGCTATTTACACACGAAACTTCACCCGAAGAAGCACGCCAAATGATGGATGCACCATTTTTTGCGGGCTATTTAGTCACTCATGCTTTTTTGTCAGAAATGCTCGATAAAAATTCGGGTCATATCCTAAATATTTCCACTCCTGCTTCGATCGTTCCATGGCCAGGAGCAACTCTCTACACCGCGTCGAGATGGGCGGTCACTGGATTCACAAAGGCACTTAGAGCGGACCTCTACGGAACGAATGTTAAGGTCAGTCTACTGATTCCAGGTGAAGTGAGCAGTAACTACTTCGAAGCAAATCCAGGATCTCACGAACGGCTACCTGCCCTCAGTAAGATTTTTCCAGTCTTGAAACCCGAACAAGTTGCGGCAGAAGTAGTTCGCATGGTTCGATCCAACAAAAGTCAGGAACGAGTGATTCCTGCGGCAATGAAACTCTCGAGTCTGTTTGGCCGATATTTTCCTGGCACAATGCAACGCCTCTTAAACGCAAGTGGATATACTTATCGAAAACATGCTGCGTTGACTAAATCGAGTCCTTAACTGAGAAATTGATCCACAACTCATGTAAGATATGTCAGTTTCTGCTCCAGGAGAGCCCACTTTGCTCACGCTGATTTCAACCGACTATTCGATCATCACTACAATCATCGCATCCTCATACATAATCGGTTTTTTTTGCGCAGTGATGGCTCTCTGGAGATCTCGAACTCCCCAAGGAGCCGCCGCCTGGATCGTTGGACTACTCAGCATTCCGATACTCACAGTCCCCTTTTTTCTCACTTTCGGACGCAATAAGTTTCATGGATACGTACGACAAAGAAAACACTTAGACTCGGAAGCTCAGAAAAAGACTTCTGACGTCGAAAAACTCTATTCCGTTCAAATTCAAGCGCCTCCCAAGTATGCAGGGCTCGACGCCGTCATTAAGCAAGCACAACAAGTCACATTCACGGCTTCCAATTCAATTGAGCTCCTCATTGATGCGGAAAAAACCTACGCAGCCATGCTTCGCGCCATCGAGACAGCTAAAAAATATATTCTTTTTCAGTTTTACGTGTTTCGCGAGGATGAGATTGGCCACCGATTTGCTGATCTCTTAATCGGAAAATCGAATGAAGGGGTTAAGGTCTAT
>DBAE01000103.1 GCA_002291495.1 Bacteriovoracaceae bacterium UBA1018
GAATAATAGGAGGATCGAGTCGCTTACCGCAGTTTTCAGTGTCTCCAACCGAGTTGCTACTTGAGTCCTGAGACCATGCAGTGTGCGAACCTATTGCGATCAACAAAATCCATAAAATACGCTTCATAGATCACACACCTCTCTATTTACTACCTGAAAGCATCGAGCCACAATTTTGCTGAAAATATGATTCACGCGTAGCACGCTGGTCATCTGACCAGAGACGAATNNCTCGTAGAATCGAACTTTCGCTCTTAAAAAGATAATGTTGAACACTCGGCAACTGGCCCCATGAAGCATCCTGAGTCACCTTTTGAAGTCCGCCCAAGACCGTACTCAAAACCGTACCCCAAGGGATTTGTGAAATCACTCGATCAAGCACATAAGAAAAGAGTCGAGCACGATCATAGGGTGTCATCGCCACGATTGTTTCTGAAGGCTTCTTTTCGAGAAGTGACGGATCTTCTAAGGCCNNCGATAATAGTCTGGAATTCTCTGATTGCGGCCGGTTCATCCGTACCCAGCCCCTTCAGCCACTCATCTGGAGCGATGCCATCCAGATTTTTAGTCCGCAACGAAAGTTTCAAATGATTTTTGACCGAAGTTTCTAAGCCTTGGATAGTCTCTTTAAGGACGTCATAACGAGTACGATCGTAGGCGGCAGAAAACTTAGAATCAATAAATGAACGATACCTCAGAGCATCGTTTCCGCTAGTTCCAATGGGTATTGGAAAATAGTTTTCCGCACTGGGGTAATCTTTCATTGCCTGAGCTAGCTCTTGCGATGCAGTACTGTTGGGCTTAACGCCTATCCGATAAGGATCCAGTGAGAGCATGCTCAGTGGTAATGCCGGATGTGCCCTCAGATGCTGATCCAATCCGTGTAGAGTAGGAGCCAAAAGCGCACCCTGCTGATCACGNNCCTCTGTCAACCCCTTCACAAATGCTTGAAAGGCCTTAACTCGAAAACTCTGCACAAGAATATTGAGCAGACCCATCTTACCTCGATAGCTATCATCGACTGAAACAGCGTAGACATTATTTTGAATGAAGCTTGTGATCTCTTTGGAACCTTTATTACCGTAGGACCCTGCACGCAGAGCCGCGGCTGGGTTCTTCATGAGTTCAGGATTTGGGAGGATGACATACGTCCCTTTGCGTTTGGTATGATCGGCCCTTCCACTTAATTCGCTAGTTGTTGTCGACAAAAACTCTCGAGCATCGCTATTTTCAAATTTCTTAGACAAGATCTCCACGAGCTCCGGCGTAGTCACCATGTACGTACCGTAAGAAAGGAAACTTTCCCTAGAGGCCGTTACGAGATTTTCAGTGAGCGCTGGCGTCTTGGACTCGGACGAAAAATCATCAATCGGCAAAATGGAGCCGATACGCTTGAGAAGAGATTCTTCTAAGATCTTTTCACTCGAAGATAGAGTTGCGAGGATTTGTTGATCCACCGTAGGTATGGCCTTCCCGTCTCTATAGAATCGGTTGATCTTCCCAGGAACAAGGTTCATGGTCGCTATAAGCGTCACGTTTTTGGAAGGCTTGTCGATCGTGAGGCCAGACTTCCAAGGCCGTGCCGTGATCATTCCGGTTTTGCCCGAGGCCGACTTTCCATCAATCAAAGCACGGAAGCGACTCATAAACTTAGTTGCGACTTCATCGTCCTCGGGTGAATGAATATCATCCAAAAAGACAAAGCTTTGGCTTCCATCCGGACGACTGAAAAGGTCTTCTACAAGAGCAAACGCCTCATCGACTGTCATCTGGCCATCGACTTCTTTTTCGATCGCATCGTAATCATCATTGTGACGACGTCCAGAGCCGCCATCCTTTTTTCGCAGTTTCGCGACGTCGATCAAGATTGCATTGGCGCGATTATTGTCGCGATCTTCCGGATCTTTAATATTATACATCCGCAATTTAAGCATCTTGATGAGCGCGTGGATAATTCGAGTCTTTCCAGATCCAGATTTGCCCACAATAAGTACGGAAGACGGGATAGCCAAGACAGGATTAGGTTTAGTTTGCTGATTGAGAGCATCGATGATGCTCTGGATTCGATCAAACGCAGCAGGATATCCTGCATCGTAGAATCTTTGAGGCGCGTCCTCCCGAGTCAGTATCTTGTGAGGATGCTCATCGGGCAAAATGGATATGTTTAAAGGGACTGGATAAACCTGAGCTAGGACCTTTTCAACAACACGAAGATTGATCTCAGGTTGGTTTTTTGACCTATCCCAAGCAATTCGGCCAGATCTCACTTCCTCATCGTTCNNCATAAATGAAGTGAAAAGGTCCTGCTGAGAATTTTTACTGAGACCGCTTGCTCGATTCACCATGTAATCGACAATTTTGGCCATTGCCTGAGCGTTAGTCAGCTCACCCTCGTAAATATATTTTGCATTGTATTGATACCTGAGATCTTGAATGGCCTTCGACGTCAAGGTCCTCATTAAGTGATCACTGAGAGCCTCTCGCCCAGGCTCATCTAAAGTGATCACTTTAAAGTCCTTCAATACACCATAAGAACGCTCTAAACTGGCACTCGTCTCCAGCCGGCTCCACTCATCTCCCGCTGCAATAAT
>DBAE01000127.1 GCA_002291495.1 Bacteriovoracaceae bacterium UBA1018
CAAGATACCCGCTCACCTCATTCGAGCCTTGAGCCGCCTCGAAGAAGTCGAAATTATCCGATCAGGCCAAGGCTTTATTCTCCGAGGCACCATCTCGACTTTCCCTGAAGCGGCTCGCGTAGCTGCTTTAACCCGAAATCAATCTCATCCTCAAAACGAACCTTCAGATTCCTCTATTATCGACGAAACGGATATCTCAGAAACTCTCCTCAATGAGGCGCATAAAAATCTGACCCGATGGTTAGAAAACTCGTCTCTTAAAAATCTCTGGGTCGAAATGCCGGCGCACCAAAGCGGAATCTGGCTTCGCGGACATGTAAAAGATTCGCGCCAGCTCGCCTCTCTCGAAAAGAAGATACGATCGATCTTCCCAATGACTCAACTCGATCTCCAAAGCATGCCCGATCATTCACCCACCATCCATTTTCGAGTTTTTCTGCTCGAACTAAAAAAGACGCGTCTGATGTCTCTGGGTTTAGGTTGGCCAGCAATGCAGGCCAACGCTCTGCAAATCACCTCTTGGGGCCTAAAAGAAGCGCTCAGGCTCGATGTTGCAATCCAAGCGCTTGAAGATGAAGGAAATGCAAAAATCCTATCAAATCCCGAACTCGTCGTAAGAGCCCCAGGCGAAGCTGAGCTATTTGCTGGGGGTGAACTCCCCATTAAAACTTCGACTCCCTATAATAGCCAAGTGAGTTGGAGAACTTACGGCCTCACGTTAAAACTTAAAGTCACCCACGTCGCTGGAAACCGCGTGAGACTCGATATTTTTACAGAGGTCAGCCATCTCGATGCAACAATCGCATCTGGCTCAATACCAGGCCTCCAAGCCAACCGAATGAAAACTCAAGTAGACGCAACCTTTGGATCTCCACTTTTACTTTCTGGACTCCTCCAACAAGGCACTCGAGAGCAAGCTCGAGGACTTCCCTTTCTCAGGCAGATCCCTGTTCTAGGTTTACTTTTTGGTTCTCAAGACTACTTGATGGATCGATCAGAACTCGTGGCAGTTTTACTTCCTCAGGCTTCTCCGCCGACTCCACCGATTGCACGATTTTCGCGTTTTTTACCGCGAGGTCCGGTTCCTGCTCCGAGAAACTGGATTGCGCCTAGTGAAGAAAGAGCAATGAGGGACTCAAAAAATTTCCCTTGGAACTCACTGGAATAATCGAGGTCCCATTATGCAAACGCCTCAGTGGCTCCACAATTTACTGAATCATCCAGAAATCACAGACATCTGCCTCAATGGGGCCTGTGAGGTTTTTATCGACCAAGGAAAAGGACTCTCTGCTTTATCGGGATCGGATAGTTTTCATCAAGACGACGCACTCAAATCTTGGGTCCTCAGCCAAATCTCAGAAGCAGGTAAAAGCTGGGACGCAAGGCACCCATTTATCGATGCCACACTCAAAACGGGTCATCGACTTCATGTGACCTTCCCTCCTATAGCACCACAGGGAATCCTCGTTTCACTCAGAAGAACACCACGCTATTACAGCAGACAGCTCGACGATGCTCAGCGGATTGAAAATAAAAACGCCGGGCAAAAGCGCTGGGCCTCAAATCTAAATCTGTACGAAAAACTTTGCCAAATCGTCGAAGAAGGACAGTCCCTCATCATATCAGGCGCTACAGGTAGCGGGAAAACTACATTGGCCAATGATCTTATCGCTCATATCGCTTCTCATGAACGGATCATTGCACTTGAGGACACTCCAGAACTTGCTCCAAATCATCGTCATTTTATTAGTCTGTTAAGCCGTCCCCCTAACGCAGATGGCTTTGGAGAGGTCAGCTTAAGAACCCTCCTGAAACAGACCCTAAGGATGCGCCCTGATCGAATCATTTTAGGTGAATGCCGAGGAGCCGAAGTATTAGACCTACTTCAAGCTCTCAATACCGGCCACCACGGAGCATTAGCTACGTTACATGCTAATTCTCCAAGAGATGCACTCCGTCGAATGGAACTCCTCTGCTTACTTGCGGCATCGGGCTCAATTCCGCTCATAGCATTGAGAGAGCTCCTATCACTTGGCGTTCAATGGATCGTTCAGGTCAAACGCAACTCAAGCGGCCGGTCAATTACTGAACTTTGGAAGGTCGAAGGACGTGAAGGCGAAACAATTCTGATGCGTCCATATAATTAAAAAACATGGAAAAGAGCTGATCTTTTGCATATGTTTTATTCAATGACTTTACCGACCTCGCTGCATTCTCAATCCAATCAGATTAATTTGCCTTTGTGGCAAGACGTGGTCACTCGTTCGAAGCCCGGTTTTCACGAGGCATGGTACATCCAACTTAACGACCTAGGCAATCAAAGCGCTCTGTGGCTACGTTTTGATGTCCTCTTGTCAGACAATGGGTTCAGAAAAATCGCAGAAACTTGGGCAGTTTTTTATAAGCGCGATGAAAATCGAGACGTGCAAAAAACCGCAGTGAAACAAGCCTTCGATGTGAAAAACTTCTCATCGACTCAAGGTCAAGATCATCACTTTATCAAAATTTCAGAATGTGAGCTGGGTGCAGATTACACGCGTGGCAGCATCCAAAATAAGGGCAAAAGTATACAGTGGGACCTGCATTTTGCGCCTAAACAAAAAGCGAGCTTTCAACCATTGCCTAGTACATCCATGCATTCGAGGCTGATCAAAACTCACCTCAGCACTCCAAGCGAAGATCTGATCTTCAGTGGAGAGGTCGTGGTGGACGGCACAGTCTATTCAATCGTCAATGCGGGTGGGATGCAGGCACATTTAGCTGGGCCGAAAAATGCTCATTCTTGGATTTGGGGACACTGTAACTCTTTTGAAAATGAGCGAGGCGAAAAAGTCCCTTTCATATTTGAANNGTGCTAGCGCACGTATCGCTGGCCATCTGAAATCGCCTCAGTTTTCATCGTTTTATTTTCTTTATCAAGGAAAGTCTTACGAATTTAATCGCTTCTGGGATGCTTTTCGTTCGCGATCAAAGCACACCCTCACTGAGTGGACTTTTCACGCTGAGCGGGAAGAGATATCGTTTCGTGGTCAAGCCAAAGCTCAACTCAGAGATTTTGCTGGGATGACCTATGAAGACACCGACGGATCACTTCTCTATTCAGCATCATCTAAGCTTTCTGATCTGACGATTTCAGTCTATCGACGTGGAAAATTGGAAACTACTCTCAAGTCGATTGGAACGACTGCACTTGAAGTAGTATCTCGCACCAAAAACCCTTATGTTCCTTTGCTCATTTAGCACTCAGGCTCACATCTTGGAGCTGCAAAGGCGCTGGAAAAATCCAAGGCTTTCCTCCGAGAATCCACGCAAATAAGATCGTATACAAACTCCAAAGTATGAGCTTTTGAATCATATAAAGATCTCATTGCTTGCTTCTAACCAGCCTAAGTACAGCCCCATCACCAGTAGACCAAAGAGAGCCGGCGCAACTAAAAAAAACAAAGGTTGAAGTGCGCGCGTAGAAAGCAATCCAAGTTCTGCTTGCACGCAAGCTCTCATCTCATCTCGAAGTGAAACTAACACCGCCTCCACTCTTTCAATGCAAGGTCTGCCTTCGATCAAGCTAACCTGAATCGCTTTTCGAATTGAATCACCGGTTCGAACAATCGCCTGGGCGGCACCAGAATAAGCGCCTGTCCTTTGTGGATTGACAGACATTGTCTCTTCATCATCCTTCCAAACTGTATATCCCCATGAAAGCGCAAGCGATGCGTCGAGAGTTTGGATCATCTGTGACCAAGCCAAGTCTCCAGGGACTCCACTTCTGACAAGGGCTAAAAATCTTTCACCCGCACTCTGAGAAGCTAATACCCAGTGTTTTTGATTACCTTTCAGCCCACCCCAGCGTGCTTTTTCAGCAATTTTGAGAAGCCAAATGGCTGCTGCGATTCCGAAACTGAGACCGATCATACATACAAGACACCNNCGGCAAGAGCACGTAGAGCATCGAACCAAAGACCGGAATCAGTGCTGTGCAAACCATCGCCTGAGCGACAGCCTGAGAGGATCTTGCTCGAGCATCCTTGAGACCTTTGGCATGATCCTCAGCTAAGGACCTTAATCTTCGTAAAGTAGGAAGTAGCGCTGCTCCACGGGACCTCAGCTCCTGAACACTTTCTTCGATCAGTGAGCACCAAGGCGCAGGTAAAAGACTCATCTTTTTCCATCGCGAACTCTCTGGCAATAAACCCGACTCAAGCGTTTCTTGTATTTCATGTAAGAAAAAGACGACTCGCTCGACTTGTTCGATTTCAGTTTTTAACGAAGGGATTTTGAACAAGCTCCCGCCGGGAGATCGAGAGATGACCCTAAAACACAAAGTTAAACTGAGAAAAGAAACAAACCAAAAAAATGAGCCCATCACGAGCCGAGTGAGCAATACTCGGACCTACAAAAATAAGAGACGTCTCTTAATTTTCATCAGGCCAGTAAGTGGACATCGGAACTTCTCCACCTACTGTAAGCTCTGGAATACGCAGCGTTGGTTGAGCATCCGTCACAGGCGCTCCTTGCCCTTCTTTGCCGCAAGTTCCGGTAGAAAATCCTAAGTCGTTGCCTACGCGGTCGACAATGGAGAGAACTTTTGGTCCGTTTCCGACTAAGGTCGCTCCTCGGATTGGAGCACCAATTTTTCCATTTTCGATTAGATATCCTTCAGTCACCGCAAATACGAAATCACCGGTCACGGTGTTGACTTGACCACCGCCCATGGCTCTCACGTAGATGCCACGTGGTGTATCCCGCAAAATTGCTTCAGGATCATCCTTACCAGGCGCGATGTAAGTATTTGTCATTCGTACAATCGGTTTATTTCTAAACGTCTCACGTCTTCCGTTACCTGTCGCCATGAGATCAAACTTCATCGCTGACAAACGGTCGACGAGATAACCTTTCAGGATCCCGTTTTCGATCAGTACATTTTTCTGAGAAGGAGTGCCTTCATCATCGAAAACAAAACTACCTCTCTTCTCTGGCATCGTTCCATCATCTAAAACTGTAATTAAAGAAGATGCGACTTGCTGGCCTACTTTGCCTTGATAGACCGATAGGCCATTGCATGCCAAGTCGGCTTCAAGGCCGTGACCAACAGCCTCATGAATCATGGTTCCACCAGCTTCGGCAGCCAAAACGACGGGCATCGTCCCCGATGGAGCTGGCTTAGCGGTGAGAAGAACTTTCACTCGACGAGCCGCCTCTTGTCCCATCGACTCGGGAGTGACCTGATCAAAAAACTCAAGACCGATATAACCCCCATCACTCTCGTAGGTGCTTTCGGTCCGACCATTGGCTTCTCCTACGACTTGAACCATCATCTGCAGATAGATTTTTTGGTCATGAGAGATTAAAC
>DBAE01000001.1 GCA_002291495.1 Bacteriovoracaceae bacterium UBA1018
CCGCCTGAAGCGGCACAGGTAACCAGCAGTGCTGTTTATCACCATACTTCTTATATGGCAGCACCGGCGACAATGACTGGACAGGCGGAAGCTCATGTACTGCCTCAAAAGATAAAAGAACAATTTTATATCAAACTTACCTTTGGACGTGCCCTGGCACTGATGGTCTATGCAGCCACGTTCTTTGTTCTCAGAGTGGATCAGGATCAGAAAGTTTTGGCTGCAATCTTTGGTGACCCAGAAGCAGTCGTAAGTGAGCCCATGTATATTCGTGAGGCGAGTTTAGATCCGAGTGCATTAGACGAAGCACAGCCGGCTCAGCCAGCGGTTCAGCAAGTAGCAGCTCCACGAGTAGTTCATCCTGTCAAAAGAGCTCCTGCTGTTCAGAAGCCTTCGCATAGCAATGGCAATCGGTCGGTTTTATTACGGATCAACCTAGTCTCAAAAGACGGGACAGTGCCTACAGGGCTTTCAGTCAATCAATATCCGATCAACTTGAAGAATCCCGTAGTCAGAGTTCTTCTGGATAAACAGCTCTATATACAGATTCAGCGTAAAGGCTCAAAGAAACCGATCTACAAAAACGTACTTTTGAGCTCAAACGCACTTAAAGGCTCTACGCAGTACACTTTGGACATTCCATTGACCAAAGCTGGGCGCTGACTTACAAACCTACTCATGTGGGTTACCCGAAATCTAGACCTAGGTAGACGCCTTAAGCTTTCGAGCTGGCGCACAATCGCGCTTGGAACATGGCGAAGTTACGGCGACCCAACGATTTATGGTTTAGTGGAGCTCGATGTAGGACCCGCTCTTCAATATATTCAGAAATTATCCGACCATTCCGGCAAAAGAATTACGATGACCCATTTTATGGGTAAAGCCGTGAGTGAAGTCATTAGACGTCACCCCGAGATCAATTCAGTCATTCGATGGGGTAATCTCTACCCGCGGCAGTCCATTGATGTTTTCTTTATGGTGGCTTCGGATGCCACTGGAGAAGACCTTTCAGGTCTTTGTGTCGAGAATGTCGACAAGAAGAGCCTCGAGCAAATAGCTACAGAGATCGAGGATCGAGTAATTAAGATTAAACAGAAGAAGGATAGTTCTTATCGTGGAATGAAGTCGATCTTTGCGCGAGTTCCAGGTTTCTTAAGCTCTTCAGTGATGCGATTAGTAGAAACTCTACTTTACACCTTTAATCTTTGGTCACCTATTATGGGACTTCCTCGAAAAGCTTTTGGCAGTGTCATGATCACTAACGTCGGAAGTCTGGGTTTAGATGCAGCATGGGGAGCGCTTGTACCTTTTGCTCGGGCGCCAATGCTCCTCACAATGGGTGCTTATCAAGATGCTCCTGGAGTTAGAGCGGGACAGGTCACTGTTATTCAACAACTCAAGCTCGGAGTCACAATCGATCATCGAGTTATTGACGGAGTTCAGTCGAGTAAGATGTCGAAAACGCTGAAACTCATCTTTGCGGCTCCAGAGTCTGAGCTAAAAGCTTAATAATTATAAGTTGTTAGACCTCGCGTCGATACAGATTTTATTAAAAAGATCACCCCTGAAATTAATTGACGCAAATAGTCGTAAATGTTAAATCCCCTGTATTCCAGCTATTTATGACATTTACTCAACTTAGATCCTTACTTCTGATGTCGTTTGCACTCATGGCGTTTGTACGCTGCGAGATGCGAGACGATGAGCTTGAAAAGAAGGAAAAACCCTACGACTACCTTCAAGAGAGCGAGCAAGTTCGCAACGAACGAAAGAAACTTTTGGAAACCGTTCGTGGAGATTGGGTCGCTGCTTCATCTTATTCAGACGGATTTCCAACGATCATTCGTATCGATCCAGGGAGTCTTTATACCAAGTCTGTAACTCTGCCTAAGATCTCACGCGTTGTGCACTTTAGTGGTGACGGTGATACTGATTATCAAGCGCTCAACTTATTTACGCTCGAACCCATTCGAAATTCGATAGACCACTATGTCACTCCAATTGGAATTCGAGTCCAAATCGTTCCCTATAGCAGCGAGCATTTGATTGTCTACCTCAGCGGAGGGGTACGTTATGATCTATTGCGTTTTGATCCAAAAATCCTAAATCATCGCATCGATCGCCTTTGGTTTAGAAAAAGCCAAGACTACGCTTGGGCAAAAAAATACTGTGAGCCTGAAGTTCCGATTACCAATCCAAAAACGAATGAGATCGTTCGGTACTTAAAAAAAGTTGCTGGAAAAATAGCTGAAGATGGAAAGAGAGCCCAAGATAGGCAAGGAAGTTTTGGGCAATATTCTGACTCCTCACAGCCTGAAAACCTGATTACCTTAAAAACTCGCCTTGAGCAGGAGGCTGAACAGAGAGGTAAAATTATTAATATTACTCTCTGCCAAATTGCAGAGGATCTCCTGGAGCGTGGTTACACTTACGTCACGCATGGGACAATATCTCCGTTTGAACAAGGTGTCGGAAGTATCGAATTAATCTCTACCGAGATCGAAGATTTAGGCGTAGTGACTTCGCTCGAACTACGCGAACTCAATATCTCGAACATTAATTTGCTCAAACCCGATCTCAATGATTTACGGTTAGTGCCTGGCCTTCAGTCCTTAACATTAGACCGTGTCACCTTTGCTCAAAGGGTGGGCGCCCCGCAAGATAAGTATTTTGACCCGCTTAATGCACTCGGAGATTTGAAAGAGCTGAGAAACTTAAACCTCATTAATGTGAAGGTCTCAGATGCAAAAGCCTTAGAAAAACTTGTGCAGCTTCGAACTTTCTCAATGCCTAATTCACCGATTAGTGAGCGTGGTCTTGAGTCTCTGTCTAAACTCACTCATCTTTATGACCTTAAGATTGATGCATCAAAGCTTCGGAACTTAAAGGAGCTAGGCAGTCTTCCAGCGTTTAGAAATCTCCGACTTACGAAGTTACCCAAGTTGAAAATTCAGTTTAGAGATTATTTTACTCGATTGAGATTATTGGAGATCCCTCTTCTTGATTCTGATCAAGCGGATCAATTGGCGAGCTTGTATTATTTTGAACATCTTAACGTTGCTGAGCAGATTGATTCGAAGACCGCCGAAAAGTTGTCAAAGTTGGCTCGGCTTCAGGTGCTTAAGTTTTCTTTCTCCGGAACCCTCGATCTCGGTCGCTATTCGACCATGCAAGAGTTGAAACATCTGACACTGATAGGGGACCGAAGCGCATCGATTTCTAAGGTCACTAATTTTGGTACTTTGGATCGAAGTGCAAAGTTAATTCGAGTTTGGTTAGAGTCCTTAGAACTCGATAATGTAAATGATCTAGCGCGCTATTTAAGGACAAAACATTCGCAACTGTTCTTAATTCACGTTCGGATTCCAGATGGTGAAAAGGAAAAGTTCGAAGAAATTAAGCTTCGATATAAAGATCAAATTAATCCTACGCAAGTTAGGTAAGTAGGATTTTAATTTGCTGGAACCGCTGGCACCAGAGGCATTTCTACGACAAAGGTCGAACCTTTACCTAGTTCGCTTTCTACAGTAATTTTGCCTTGATGAGCTTCAACAATCTGGCGGGTAATATAGAGACC
>DBAE01000029.1:0-1367 GCA_002291495.1 Bacteriovoracaceae bacterium UBA1018
TTGGAGTTGTGATCGAAGCGCACGAACAAAGGAACGCGCTCCCCCTGCACTTTCAGTCATCATAGAGATCGACTGGGATTGTTCTTGGGTATTTTGGGACTGTACGAACTGAAGCAGAACTTCTATGGCGCTCTTTCCACTTTCAAGCATCGACTGAAGGTGCTCGCGCATCTCCTGAGCGGCTGAGTAATCATCCAGACGGATCAAAACTTTTTGAATACGATCGAGATTTTTCTGGGCATACTTTTCGGATTTGCTGACGATCTTTTCAGCATAGCGGGATTTGATCGTCTCCAACGCCTCACTCAACCGTTTCTCAAAAACCTTCTCGTCGGTTTCATAATCGATCGACTCGTCGCTCATCAGTCGCGAAGCTGTCACAGAAAGATCTGCCGTGTCCTCACCCTCTTCTTCAATGAGGTCTCCTAGCTCAATCGAACTCAGGTCATTGAGGAGAGATAGAGAACGCGTTTCAAACGCATAAGCGACACATTGATTGTAAGAAAAGAAGAGTAGAATGGAAACCGATACAGACTTAACCCAGCTAGAATGATTCATATATTTCCCCCAAGAAATAATGATTGAGCGAATAGCCTAGTTCAGATTTTGAGTCAAGACTTCGGCTTTCAGTCGATCGAGCTCTGCTCGTGCCGCGTCACTTCCCAGCCCGAGCTCTGAAGCCCAAACAGCAGCAAGTTCTTCAGCCCATGGCAGTCCATGATCTTTACGTGCCAAAAATAATGGAACACGTCTGAAATAAAAATCAGTGAGATGCACCACCATCTCGGTGCGCATACAGTGGAGTAACTGTGCTTTGAGTAGGGGGAAACCATCTGGATCACCTTGAGGCGCGGCCCTTGCGCCAGAAGTGAGCTGCGCCTGTGGTCTTTCGTGGAGTTCCGTTTCAACAATTGCCTGTGCAGCAGCGCCATAGCGAGAAATTAATTCAGGTGGTGCTTGCACTGTCATCGCAGAAATTGCACTCGGGAGAGCTAAGGGATTAATGGGCGTATTTACTCGAGGTTTACGCATTTCTGGAGGCCCGACCAGCTGGCCATGCTTTGCGCCTTCTCTCCATTTAGCCAAAGTAAAATCGACAATCTCAGTGGCCATCGTTCGATGAGTGGTATATTTGCCTCCGGCCACCACCGTAGTTCGACCAGGTCCTTCTGCAATCGTATGTTCTCTGCTGATTTTTTGTAAGCTTTGAGTGCTACCGCCTACGAGAGGCCTGATTCCGATATAGGTACTAATAATATCAGCCTCAGTAATGGCGAGCTCCGGAAAATATCGATGAAGGAGATTGAGTAGATAATCGACATCGGATCTCTCAACCTTCTCGGATTCAGGCTTTTCACCGCTTGGAG
>DBAE01000029.1:1391-1593 GCA_002291495.1 Bacteriovoracaceae bacterium UBA1018
CACCGTAGTCAGGTCTTGGAATCACAAAGGAGATACGACCATCCTCAGGATGGCTCATCACCATCGCGCCTGGCACCGGGATGCGTTTGAGATCGAAAACCAAATGCACACCTTTACTTGGGGTGAGCCACGGTTTCCAATAAGGAGACATTTTTTTGCCAATGACATCTGTCCACGGACCAGCACAGATGATCGTACGAGT
>DBAE01000029.1:1607-2826 GCA_002291495.1 Bacteriovoracaceae bacterium UBA1018
AAGCCGGCAATCTGATCGCCCTTCCAAATTGGCGCAAGACCTTCGACATAATTAGCTACAGCAGCACCGGAGAGATGTGCTGAACGAAGAGTCTCAACCCCCAGTACGTCATCCCACATAGAGGCATCATAGTAACGGAATCCTCCGATAAGGCCCTGCTGCTTTAGAAATGGGATCGAACTCAGAAACCTGGTTCGCGATNNACATCATAGAGAAACATTCCTAGACTTAAGATGCCTTTTCCGTGGGGATCATCTTCATAAACAGGAAGATAAAAAGGCAAGGGTCGGACCATATGAGGCGCGGTCTTGAGCAAAAATGCTCGTTCAGCCAGAGCCTCAAAGACGAGTCTAAACTCAAAGTTTTCTAAATACCGAAGCCCACCGTGAATCAGCTTTGAACTACGAGATGATGTTCCTGAGGAGAAATCATTTTTTTCAATCAGAGCTACTCTCAAACCTCGAGTCGCAGCATCACGAGCTACAGCGGCTCCAGTAATGCCACCTCCGACGATCAAGAGATCAAAAGTCTCCTCGCGAAATCTGCGAAGTGCTGCTTCACGGGTTCGAAATGAAAACTCATCCAGACGCATTTGAGCGCACCACCGAAACTCCGAGCTCTGTCAATTGCTCTGGGTTTACCGCAGATGGAGACTCAGACATTAAGCAATGACCACGCTGAGTTTTCGGAAACGCCATAACGTCTCGAATTGGCCCCACCCCACACAAGAGAGCCGCTAATCGATCTACCCCAAACGCAATACCTCCATGAGGAGGTGTGCCGTACTGGAGCGCCTCTAAGAAGAAGCCGAACTTTTCTTTGGCTTCTTCAGGCGTCAGTCCTAATACTTTAAACATGGCTGCTTGAACATCTGGGCGATAAATCCGAAGACTTCCTCCCCCGATCTCAACACCATTGAGAACCATATCGTAAGCAGATGCTTCGATGTTCTCCAGATTTCGTCCATTGATGAAGTCCTCAAAGTATTCTGGTCGTGGTGAAGTAAACGGATGATGACAAGCGTAGAAACGATTTTCTTTGTCATCAAACTCAAGAAGCGGAAAGTTCATCACCCAGAGAAATGCGGGTTTGCCCTCGCCTGGCTTAGGGATCATTCCTAGACGTGCGCCCACACTCAGACGTAAAGCACCTAGCGCGTCGTAGACAATTTTGTCTTTTCCGTCGGCGATCACGAGCACCAAATCGCCGGCCTTTGGAC
>DBAE01000256.1 GCA_002291495.1 Bacteriovoracaceae bacterium UBA1018
AAAACCGCGCATGCTCGCGCGCATCACCGCCACCGGCGGCGGTAAATCTCAGCAAACGCGTGCGCACCGCGCGCAATCCCAGAACTCACGCGCACGCAACCGCCTCGAAAACTATTTCCTCCGACGCTACTACCACCCGCTCTGCACTAAAAAATCCACATCACCAATCGCACGCATCCGTAGACGACAGCGGCCAGAAGTAAAACCATTCCTGTGACAAACAAAGCCACGAAGGTTCGTGAGCGCCGTTCAGTTTTCACGGGTTCAGCTAAGAACGACTTTAAGATGCGTGCGTTACGTCGATTAGCCTTCCAGAAGACGTCAAAAACATCTCCCAGCAACGGCACTGCTCCAACGATGGCTTCGATTAAAACATTGGTTCCCATCCGGAACAAAACAGATTTAGGAGCATTGGCCATGATGGCTTCGATTAAAAGATGAAAGGATGCCAGGGTCATCACAAAGTCGCCGACACCAGGGATCAAACCAACAACCGCGTCCCATCCAAACTTAATACCTAGTCCTGGAACCTCAAAAACGTCGTCTGTCCAACGAGCGGTTTTTTCGATCCGCTCGATTCTGGCTTCATGGATCTTATTCTCAATGCGTTCTTTACCGTGATGGAGTTCAGTCACCTTAAGAGCTTGCATATCACACCTACTTCGCTTCTTTAAAAATGGTTTGAGAGACTACTGGCTCAATAGAAACGGGTACGTTTCCTTGAACTATCGGCGCCGTAAAGTTGAGAAGCTTCACGGAATACTGACCGCCACTCGATAGAGATCGATCCTGGACAAGATCGTAAGAGGTCACCGCACAGTTGGGAATCTTTGTCTGACGATCCGTACGAAGAATCTCTGCTTCTGTCATATTCTCAAAAAGGTAACGGAAACACAGGATCACGGCTGAATGACAAACGATCATCACTCGTCTGTTTGGATATTCCAAATTGAGGGTATCCAGAAAGCTTCTGAGCCTAAGTATGATGTCGCACCAGCTTTCGCCTCCAGGTGGACGATAGTAAAACTTCTTTAATCTCGTTTTGAGCTCAGCTTGTTCTGGATAGTGATGCTTGATACCAAGCTGGGTCAGGCGATCGATTAATCCAAACTCCCGTTCTCGCAGGCGCTCGTCGGTAATGAGAGGGGTATCCTTCATCCCGTCTCCAGCTCTGTCGAGTGCTATAGCAGCCGTCGCCAATGCACGAACATAGGGAGAGCTGATAACGGCCTCGGGCTTCTCTGCCAAGGGTAACTGCTTCAACCACTCACCCAAGGCGATTGCTTGATCTTCTCCGGTTTTGGATAAAGGGATGTCAACGTCTCGGCCGTTGAGTTCCACTTGACGTAGCCCTGCTGCCTCAGCTTTTTCACGTGCAACATTGCCAACGCTTTGAGCATGACGCACAAGCATGATCGATGAGGGCAGTGAGCGCCCGATCATTCGAGCACTGGTCGCACGTTTCATACCGCGTGATTAAGCAAGCCTCAGGCCAGTTATGATGCGGACTGTTCGTAAGAGTCTTCTAACCACTCAGCAATCACGTGTTCCAAGATCGCGACGGCTTGTTTAATCTCTCTGAGCTCTTCTTCAAGCTCCCGCTGAACTGCTTGGGCTATCTTTTTCTTTCGTTTACCCTTCATCGGTTTAGAAAATCCCCAGGATCTGTCTCGCCTCGCCCGCTTTAGATCCCATCGAAGGGCTCCAATGGATTGAATAGTGCGGCTGATCATCTGACGCAATTCCCAGATGGTCGGAAGCGAGAACGACTGCTTTTGCTTACTTTTTAAGCGCTCCGCAATGGTCTCCAGCCGACCCAAATTTTTTTCACCATAGGCTTCTTGCACCTCAAGCCAGAGTGCTGAGTGCCAAGGCTCCCGGGGACCTGCCTGAACGTCAGGGTGAAGTATCTTTGCCAAATATCGGTAAACCTGTCGGATCCTACCATCTGCATCACTGTCACTTGGCATTTCAAATTTTGAGTCTGACGTGGCTTCATCTGACCATTCATCATCGTGAGATTGAACCTTCTCTTCACTAGGTTGATCGCGATGAGATTTTCCGCTGATGACATTTTGATAAGCCTCACTCAAATCAATATTTTTGAGTTCAGCTTCTTCTTGAACCGCTTCAATGAGGCGGTGTTTTTCTCTCAACTCTCGTATGCAATGAGTGATTTCGCCAATCACTGGACTAAATTCTGTATAGAGCCAACGTGAATATGCGGATTGGTCTTTTTCAGAATAGACAATCCATTCACTCTTTAATTGATCTAAGAGTGCGTTGGCTTGTTCAATCTCAGAAAGTGCTGCTTTTCGAAGTGGCTTTTCATCGATGATAATTATTTCCTGCATAGCAGATAGTACTTACCAAATCTGCCTACCCAGATGCTAGCCAACTCCGTAAGGATCTACATCAATAACGAGTGGCCATTTTTGAGAAGTAGCAATCTCTTTTGCTTTATAGACTGCCCGCTGCAGAGACTGAATCTCTTTTGCTTTGATCAGGATATCCCATCGATAGATGCCTTTAGCTCTTTCTAAAAAAGCCTCACTCGGTCCGAGGATGTCTGCCGTCTGGTCCAGAGCTTTACAGACATATGTCGCTCGTTTTTGGGCTTCAGCCCGGTCATCACTTTCAAATCGCAAACGCGCCATTCGACCAAAGGGAGGATAACTCAAAACCTGTCTTAACTCCCTTTCTCCTTCGAGAAACGACTCCTCCGTGGTCAAACCTCTTACGGTTTGAATCACTGGGTGTTCAAGATTAAAGGTCTGAATGAGAACACGCCCCGCTTGCTCTCCTCGCCCTGCGCGTCCCGCCACCTGGGTGAGGACTTGATAGGCTCGCTCTGGCGCACGAAAATCCGGCCATCGAAAAAGAGCATCTGCTAAAATCACGATAACCAACGTAACACCTGGAAAATCGTGACCTTTGACCAACATCTGAGTTCCTAACAGGACCTGAGCTTTACCTGCTCTGAAGTCAGCTAAAATATTATCAAGTCGTGTGGCGCTCGTAACCTGATCTCTATCTAAGCGTAGTGTGGTAATTCCGGGAATAAGTTTTGGTAGATCGTCTTCTAGGCTTTCAGTGCCAGCGCCCATGGGTTGAAGATTAAGACTCTGACATTTACTGCAGAAATCTGGGATCTGTTCCATATGACCACATACATGACATTTCAGCTGGATTTGTCTTTTGTGAACAGTAAGTGAGATCGAACAGTTGGGGCACTCTTTTACTTCTCCACAATCAGTGCAAACTAAAAATGCGGCGTAACCTCTGCGATTGAGAAAAATCATCGCTTGCTGACCGGCTTCTAACGTTTCTTTCAAAACCTCTAAAGTCCTACGAGCCAACGGAGCCTGAGTGTTCTCAACTCGTTCTTCTTCGCCCAGATCAATCATTTCGATCTGCGGAAGTCCTCCGGCCGCAATCCGCTTAGGTAGTGTGGCGATGCCATACTTTCCTTCTTTGACTCGCTCTTTAGTTTCAAGACTAGGTGTAGCTGAACCTAAAATAACTGCACACCGAGAGATCTTACCTCGAACGATCGCAAGATCACGAGCATGATACCGAACTCGGTCCTCTTGCTTATAGGTTGGGTCGTGCTCTTCGTCGACAATGAGCAGTCCTAAATTTTGTACCGGAGCAAAAACCGCAGATCGTGCTCCAACGATTATCTTGAGCTCTCCCGTTCTCAGTGCAGCACCTTCATCACGACGTTTCCCATCGGCCATCGCCGAGTGCCAAAGACCGACTGGCATTCCTAAGCCTNNTCTTCGAAACGTCGATGCAGCTGAGATGTCAATGCGATTTCGGGCACAAGGATGATGACGCCCTTTCCTTCATTTAACGTTCTGCGAGCGAGCTCTAGATAAACTTCGGTCTTTCCGCTGCCTGTGACACCGTGGAGTAGTGCCGTACCCGCCTGGGTGCGTATTGCATCTAAAGCATCGATACTCTTTTTTTGGTCTTCGGTGAGATCATAGACCTTTCCAAGGTGACCTGCTTTGGGTTGCTTAATTGGACGCGCTTTCTTTCCCTGACTTCGCAAACCTAGCGCTGCAGGTGGAACTGCGCAATGAAGTACCTCACCGAGTGGTG
>DBAE01000246.1 GCA_002291495.1 Bacteriovoracaceae bacterium UBA1018
GTCACGATCAGTAATGATCTTGACTGACTCAACAGTTCCACATTGTGCGAAAGTGTCGTTTAAAATTTGATCAGTTGCTGAAAACGGAAGATTGCCTACGTATAATTTTTTACCCATATTGTACCTCCTGAAGGTCTTGGGAACCGCTAAGGAGGATATGAGCACTATGCTCGCAGACTCGATAGAAGTGAACTAGTAACAATTCTACAGTAGCACTATCGGACGCTGATAGATACGTCAAATTCGCGGATTTTGGTTTTATCGAGAAACAGGTAGTCACGAACCCTTTTCTAATCTGAATTTTGAATTTAACTATTTCGGCTTATTTCTTAATAACTTCTTAAAATAACAGCCTAAAATGAGACCGAATTAAGCGGCTTCGTCTTCAGACTTTTTTCCAGTCCCTGGCTTTGACAAGTGGCGATGCGCCTCAGCAACGACTGTTTCGGGCAGAATTTTTCCCGCTGCAGCGAGTACTTTGTTCTTAAATGAGCCAGCAATGACATGGTCTTTTCCTTCCATAAGAGCTTCAAAACCCTCTTGAGCCACCTCGGCTGGGTTATCTTTTTGGGACGATCCAATTCGTGTGTCGTCTAAACCAGCTCGATGAAAAAAATTGGTCTCGGTGGGTCCAGGCATAAGAGATGTGATCGTCACGCCGCTATCCTTGAGCTCGTTACGGATACCTTGTGCAAAGGATTGAACAAAGGCCTTCGAAGCAGAATAAACCGCCTCAAAAGATCCCGCCATCGTCGAAGCGATTGACGAAGTGAAAAGCACGCGGCCTTTCCCACGACCGACCATATCTCTCAAAATGAGTTTTGCTAAGTGTACTGTTGAAGTGACGTTGAGTTGGATCAAATTCAGTTCGGCTTGCAGATNNGATTGCAATGGCATCGACTGGGCGGCCAGTTTCCTGAATTTTTTTGTAAAGTCCTTCGACACCGTCATATTGAGCTAAGTCGAATTGGCAATGGATGACTTCAGAACCTTCGGTTTTCAAATGTTGCGCAGATTCTTCAATGGCTGAACTGTTCGAGGTAATTAAAATATCAAAACCGTTCTTTGCAAACTGTTTGGCTAACTCAAATCCAATACCGCTTGACGCTCCGGTGATGACCGCAAAAGGACGGGTGGCGATGGTCGTTTGTTTCATATTGTTCTCCGAAAGTTAAGTTGTACAAATGAATTGATCGTATTGATCTCGGAGATTCAGTTTCTACGCCAACGTATAGAGAAAATACGTGGTACGCTAATTGCCAAATCTATTGGCAATATGAAAACCATTTCACCCTCTCAATTGAGTCATGAACTTCGATTAGAAAAAACTGCTCATCTCGCCAATAGAAGATGGACTTTAGGATTGTCTTTAGTCGGAATCGCCGCAGNNGCAGGCGGCTTAGTGAGTCTGTATCAGATGGGGATACTGAAACGCCTTCCTGATTATCCTTCGCGATTTTTTGATGCCACCAAGGTGGACGCTTCTGAGTATGGCTACAAGTATCTGCAAGCACCTGATGCGACTTACATGATGCTAACTTATGCAATTACAGCCATCATTGCAGCCACAGGAGGTAAGGATCGAGCTCGCACTCTTCCAGTATTACCGATCGCACTGTCAGTTAAAACTTTCTCAGACATATTGGTGAACTTGTACTTGGCAAAGGAGGAGTGGAAATACAATAAAGCATTCTGTGGATACTGTCAGTCTGCAACGCTTGCGTCTCTTGCGTCATTCGTCCTTTCATTGAAAGAAACTAAAGATGCTCTGCGAAATAAGAATGAGTCTGATGAAAATCAATCCTTCCAAAAAGTAGCATAAGGTTTAGCTTGTCTTGGTGCCAGCTTTGCAAGTTGAATGACGACGGAGGACTCATTATGCCAAGAGGAAGTAAGGAAAAATATACGGATAAACAGAAACGCAAAGCTCGCCATATTGAAGAAGGCATTAAAAAGAGAGGCGGTTCAGGTCGCACTGCGGCTCGTATTGCGTACGCTACTGTGAACAAAGAATCAGGTGGTGGAAATAAATCAGGCTCAGGTAGAGGACGAAAAGAAAATCACGAATCTTCTCGAAAAGGTGGAAAGAACAGCAGTAAAAGGCGTTCAAAGGCGAGTTATGTTCGTGCGGGAAGAAAAGCGGCTAAGACAAGAAAAGCTTCTTAAGAGTTTAGTTACTTTGTGCCAGGGCTCGTAAGCCAGCTGCATAAGCTTGAGCAAAGGTCATGATTCTGTGCCGAATCTCCTCTGGTGGCATCTCCAGAAGCATATGCCCTACGTACATCGCTGAAAAGCTTTGAAAGCCGAGGGTGAATACAATCGCGTCGATGTCGTAATGAGCTGGGACTTCACCTTTTTCGCGATACTGTTTCAGGCGTTCTTTTAATACGGGATGCCAATCTAGAGAAACTTTTCGATTGAGCTCTTTTCTCATAGTCTCGTCGACGCTCGCGTGCCCAAGTATGATCCGCGTAAACTCTTTGGTAGCGAGAGTCATTTCCATTTGTCTGGTCATAAAGTGTGCAATCTCTTCTTCGATTGTCTTGCCGGGAGGGTAGGGAATTTTTTCAGCTTCTGCTCGTTTGGCGGCGAAGTCCTCAAAGAGGGCAAGGAGAAGACCGCGTTTACTCCCAAAATATTTCATGATTAAGGATTCGGTGACATTGGCTTTGAGTGCCACCGCCTTGGTTGTAGCGCCATCAAAGCCAAGTTCAGAAAATACTTCGAGCGCCGCATCGAGAAGTTTCTGCATGGTAGCTTGGCGGTCTCGTTTTTTTATTTCTTTAGCCATCCCATACCTACTTTCTAACACTTTGTTATTACTATACTATTAAGTGATTGAATATTCACTTGATAAAATTAAGCGTTTGAACCAGAATTAAGTGAACAGTCACTTACTTGTATGATGGTTCAACTTAAAGTGGGTGTCAAAGGCTAAAGTTATGATGAAGAAGACAGAACGCCAGAAAGATGATGCCCAGCCTTCGCGAGACTCACGCGATGCTCTCCTTTGTGTGGCTAAGAAACTCTTCGCACGAAATGGTTTTGCTGGAACTTCGATCAAAGCGCTGACTGATCTCGCCAAGGTAAACGCGAGCCTCGTAAGTTATCACTTTGGTGGTAAGCGAGGACTCTATCGAGCTTGTGTAGCTAATCTTTTTAGTCCTCAGGCAAGTACCCCAGCTCGAATACTGAGCCCTCCATCTTCGGTCGTTGAGTTTCGTCTTCGATTCACATTGTTTCTCGAAGAAATGCTTGAAATTTACGCCACTGATCCAGATGCACTGAAAATCGTTTATCAGGATCTCGAAAATGAAGACGAAATGGATCAGTCCATCACTGAAAGTGTCATTAAACTTTATACTGCCCACGTCGAGTTTATGAAGTCTGCGGAAAGGGAAGGACTTCTTTTGGAGGGAGTTGATCCCGAGGCTGGGAGTTCTATTCTTTTTAGTATCACACATCAGTTGATTCGATCGGATCACATCAGTTCCAAGTATTTTGGAAGATCCATTCGCGAGCCCGGATACAGGAAACATATGATCCAACAAATTGTTCAGATTTTTTTCGATGGAATCTCTCCATCTCACGCAAGAGGTAAAGCTTAAAAAGGTTCTATGAATATGCGAAAACTTACACTACTGGGAATTTTAGGGCTTTCAGTATCATCCGCTCAAGCCGCCGATGTCTTACGACTAGGCGACTATATGGGTCAAGTTGAGAGCAAGAATGATGGTCTAAAGGCGTCACGCAGTTTGAGCCGGGGAGCAGAACTTCGATCGGGCGAAGGCAGATTGCTCCTTGCTCCGCGTGCTTTCGGGAGATTTAGTCTTTCCAGCGACGAGCGTGAGCCAGTCAATCCAGGCTTTCAAGGTAATAAGACCGAAATCAAAAGCTATACTCTGGGCGTCCGACAATCGACTTCGTTTGGTTTAGATGCCAGCTTGTCTTATAATCTGACATCGACCAACTTGTATGGAACGATTCCGGCGTTTGTTCCTCAACCATCCTTTTATATCGCTAGCCCGGTACTCGAGTTGAGCCAGTCTCTTTGGAGAAACGGTTTTGGCTCCGAAACTCGCGCACGCCAAGAGCTGCTCGAAGCACAAGCTCTGGCAACAAGTTATGCAGAGGCTTTTCAGGCAAAAACAGTGAGAGCGGACGCTGAGATGGCTTACTGGAACTTGGCTCTGATTCGAGAAACCGTACGAGTTCAGAAAGAAAGTCTCGAGCGCTTCGAAAAAATGCGTGAGATTCATCGTCGAAAGGCCGGTATCGGACTATCGGATCGGGCAGATTTGCTCCAAGCCTCTGCCGCAGTCGATAATCGAAAACTTGAACTGCAGAGCGCTTTAGATAATGAAAAAATTGCGGCTCGGGCTTTTAATACCGTTCGAGGCATCAACTCGGATCAAGTATCCGAGTCGCTTGAGCCGATTAGCCCAGCCACTATCGCTAATTTGCAGATCCCTACACGAGTTGAGATGCGTGAAGACGCTAAAGCAGCTCAAGAGCAAGAACGCGTTGCTGTTTCAAATGCCAAAATTGGCCGAGAGCAGAACTCTCCTGAAGTGCGAGTATTTGCAAACCTCTCGCTCAACGGTCGCGATCCCGGATCATCCAGTACGATCTCAGAGTCGTTTACTACGAAAAATCCTTGGAACACGGTGGGCCTCGAATTTAGTGCGCCGCTGGATTTTGGAAACCTGTCCAAAACTCGCGAAGGATACGCGGTTGCTCAGCAAGGAGCTGAGCTGAGATTTCAGCGCGCGCTTTTTGAACAGGATCGTCAATGGAATGAGCTTGTCAAAAGATTTAGTGAAGCCAAAAATCGCCTTGAGCTTGCTAAATCTTTGCAGGCCACTCAGAAAGAAAAGCTCGATTACGAACGCTCTCGTCACGATCGGGGACGTACGACTACTTTTCAGGTCTTAAGCTTTGAACAAGATTATGCCAATGCGCAGCTCGCCTTTATTCAAGCTCAAGCCACAATTTTACAATCAGTAGCACAGATGAAAACCTTCGGAGG
>DBAE01000116.1 GCA_002291495.1 Bacteriovoracaceae bacterium UBA1018
CGTTGAAGTAGGCAGGAACGGTGACGACTGCTTCAGTTACTGGTTCGCCCAAGTAGTCTTCAGCGGTTTGTTTCATTTTTTGAAGCACGAGAGCGGAGATCTCTTGTGGAGAGTAATCGCGTCCATCGACTTGAACCCAAGCATCACCGTTTTTAGCTTCGATGATTTTGAATGGAGCTACTTTTGCGAACTCTTGTACTTCCTTGGAGCTAAATTTACGTCCGATAAGGCGTTTCGCTTCGAAAATAGTTTTTTCAGGATTGGTGACTGCTTGGCGCTTAGCGGTTTGGCCCACTAGTTTTTCGCCCGATTGAGTGAATGCTGCAATGGAAGGAGTTGTGTTTGCACCTTCAGCATTTGGAATCACTTTCGGTTCACTGCCGTCTAAGACAGCTACGCAAGAGTTTGTTGTTCCTAAGTCGATACCAATGATTTTTCCCATAATTCCCTCGTCTATCTTTGATATGCGCTGTCAGGCGCATACTGTCTTCCGTAAGCGCTGTCTGGCACTTACTTACCTTCTGCAAGCGCTGTCTAGCACTTACCTGTTTAAACTTTTCTTACTCTACAAACTGAGGCTCAAATGCTCTTAGTCAAGTGAGCCCCGCAAAATTACTACTTTCTCCCTGCGCTCACGACAACTTGAGCAGGTCTCAATAGTCGTCCGTGAAGTGTGTACCCGCGCACATGATCCTTAACGATCGTGCCTTGAGGTAGGTCAGACTCTTCCGTTGCGATGGCCTCGTGGAGATTTGGATCAAAAGGTTTATCTTTAGTTTCGATCAACTGCACCCCTTGTTTTTGAAGGGTGTTGCGAAACTCTGTAAGGACCATGTTGAGGCCCTGTTTGAAGTTTGCGTCTGTATTTTCAGGCATATGATCCAAGGCTCGTTCGAGGTTGTCGACGACACCTAAAAGGTTACGGGCAACTGATTCCCAGCCAAACTTAATGAGATCAGATCGCTCTTTGACCGATCGTTTTTTGAAATTTTCAAAATCAGCGTAAAGATAAAGGTACTTGCTCTCTTTTTCTTTCACTTGGGCTTCCAGCTCAGCAATTTTTGCTTCAACTGGATGTTCGTGCGATCCGTTGCCGTTTGTTCCATTTGCAGAACCCTGGGTATCGGCATCTGAAGCGGCTGTAGAGCCGTCCTTTATTTCGCTATTCGTAGCCTCGTTATTTTGCATTTCGCTGGCGCTCACTAAAAACCTCCAAAAGCTGACTAGTTTGATAGATTGCACTATGGGAACGAATGTTCCCAAGTCAAATTAAAATCCTTAACCTATTGAAATTAGGCTAGATTTGAAATGACCTGATCAGACAGCGCAAAGCCCTTTGGAGTCAATCTCAGCCGTCCGGAATCTTGCGGATGGCTCTCCAAAAAACCCTCTTTTTCGAGTGTTGCTGCTCGCGATCTTTGTAATGGAGTCATGAGCCAATTTCTAGGAAAACCTTCTGCTAAACGTAAAGCGAGCATCCAACGTTCTAGGTTTTTCTGCTCCTCATTGAGTTCTTCGGTCCATTCAATGANNATGACACTTTGGCCCTCGGCTAAGAGTTTTCCATATTTATGTAGGGACGAAACGTTCTTCCACCTTTTTTGGGTATCTGCATCAAAGGAATGAGCAGAAGGACCTAGTCCCAGGTAGGAGCGGCCTTGCCAGTAATTGAGATTGTGCCGCGCTCGTTTTCCTGGCTTTGCGAAGTTGGAGATCTCGTAATGCTCAAATCCTTTTGAGGTCATAAACTGATCGATGAGCAAAAGATGTGAAAGCTGCACATTCTCGTCAGGTAGCTCAGGGTACATTCGATGGTGTTTAGGAAGGGTCAGCAAATAGCAGCTGAGATGCGTGATCGGATAAGCCGTGAGCTCTTCCATAGCGCGGGAAATATCGTCTTCATTTTGCCCAGGAACCCCGCAGAGTAAATCAACGGAGGCATTGGTAAATCCAGCCTCAAATATCGCGTCGAGTGCGCGAAAAGCTGCTTCACGTGAATGAACTCTTCCCAAATTAACCAGGAGATCTGGGCGAAGTGCTTGGACCCCCATGCTGATGCGATTGACGCCGAATTCTCGATACGCTTTCAGTGATTCGACTTGGACGGAAGAGGGGTTGGCTTCCATAGTCCATTCCGTTTGTGCAGTTACTCTTTTGTCTAGTCCAAGGGGTTCCAACGCGCGTTTCATCGACTCCACGGGAGTCATGCTGGGAGTACCGCCACCAAAAAAGATTGAATCCAGCTCCGGGAAGAGTTTGTCAGCAAGTTGTTTGGCTTCTTGGTTCAATGCATTTTCAAACTGATCTGCATCCGTGGGTTTAGTGCGATCTACACCAAGCGAGTAAAAGTCGCAGTAATGGCACTTGGATTCGCAAAAAGGGAAGTGCACATAGAGCGAAGGATAAAATGAGGGGGCTTGAGGGGTCATACAGCTGTGGCGAGCCATATCATGATGCGGAGTCACTTTCGACGTCGAAAGCGAGAAACACGTACAGTGAATGGGTCCGAGGTAGCTCAAGCTGGCGACTTTTGATGGCTGCTCTCAGCGCGATCCGATGTTCGTGTGAGTTATAGCCTAGATGAAACACTTTTGGATCTAGACATAAAACTTTACAAATCCTCATCCATTCGAAAATAGAGATCTGATCCGCGCTGAGCCTGGATAAAGTGTCCTCTGGAGCGAAATTGAGAAGGGAATAAACGAAGCTCAGCTCTATGCCAAGTGCCCGCAGTGCCTCGCAAATAATGAACTCGGGTTGGCCTGCAAAAAGACGTACGCTCTCGGGATTACCTAGCATAAAGACTCTCAAGCTTTCTTCTCGCTGGCACGGTTAATAACCGATACAACTGAGCNNGATCTGAGCGTCCTGCATGGTTGGCCAATAATTCCCCAAATAGTGATCACGCCTCAGTTGCCACTGTTCATCAGACTCATTTTTGATCTCTGGAAGGTGGATCACCGCTAGCGATTGGCCCGGGTCGCTCCTCACTTCTACGTCGGTCACCGTTGGGTCACGAACGACTGTGATGCGTCGAATGATGAACCCGTAGGTCGTGCTGACTCTCGGAGATTCACGGGCATAAGTTTTCGTTAAAAATGCCAATAGCGCATCCAACGCATGAGTCATGGCGTCTGGGCCGTCANNCAAAAGAGGAGTCTACAGCGACAAGATCTCCGGGAAATCCCGTTCTATTTTTAATCTTCTTTTTGGATTTCATAGTCTCCCTTTGGTTACTGATAATTACTGGATAGTATTATTCGTATGTTAATAATTCCATATAACATACTATAAATATGTTAAAGTCTTTTTCGTTTTGAGTGAATTCAAACAGTTAGACCTTAGCTGGAGGCGGTGGTAGCTTTCGGTTATGGCCAAAAAAGCAGTGGCGGGTGCTACTCCAGCCCGACAAAAAGCAAGAGAGTTTAAGAAACTTTGCCAATCGTTGATCCGTGATCGTCTTCAGACCAAGCACGACAAAGCCCGTCTCGCTCAGGCACTTAATATCTCTTTATCTGCGGCCGAAGCTTTGGCCTATCGAGGTGTCGGAAGTCTAGAGACCTACTTGGGTGCGCTCTTCTTTCTCTATGACTTCAATCCAAAGACGTTGAAGGATTATTTTCTCAATCAGAAACTTTCAACCCAGCTGACTTGGAGTGCTCGCGAAGCGGATCAAGCTTGGCTCGAGCTTGATCAAGAAATGGATGAAGATGAGAAGCTCTACTGGTCGAGCCTAATCAAAGCAGCAAAGAAGTTAGAACTTCATCTGACTAAGAAAAAATCTTAAAGCCTGCTAGGATTAAGCTAGGTCCTTTTTTGGAGAACCATGCTCAGCCTTAGAACAAGTTTACTCTTACTTAGCTTTTCGACGATTTTTGCGAGCTGGGCGGTGCTCGGGCCTAAGTCTCGTCCCGGAGTCTCTGAATCAATACCTCAGGCTCTGAATGATGAAAGTCTATCCCATAGTTCGTCTGATGATAGGCAAACCTCAGCACCTCGACCTGTTCAAAGGGAGTTATCCCAAGCCGACCAAACACTCGTCAAAATGGCCCAGTATCTCGAAAAAAATCCCAACGTGGCTAGGGCCAACGTTTTTTCTTCGCCACCGGTTGCACAAAAGTTTGAAATTTTTGAGTTAGGTCCAGTTGATGAACCTGAAAATTATTCGAAAATAGTGAGCGCGATGACTCATCGACCGAAAGAGTTCAGTCTCGAGATTACGGATCGCTTTGCAACTTTAAATGAAACTCAGAAAGACGAACGAGACCAATTGCTTCAGGTCGCTAAGCGAGCAGCAGAAGTGGAGCCCACAGAGGTACTCAAGGATCTCTTCTTAGACCAGGCAAAGAAATATAAAGACTCGAAAAATGATGCCGAATACGGATCAAAGGCTCTGCAGTATTACCTGGATACCGAAAGTGATCCAGAGGTGCGGAAAAAACGATTGATCGATTTTTATGAATTTGTGTCGCCCCAGCCCAAAGCCAGCGCGACTCCTCATTCAAACTAGTAACAAGCGATACGCTGAGTGGCTGCGTAGTACGTGGTATGACTTTTACATCCGAATGCATTTCGCGTGGTGCAAATCTTAATCGATTCGACCGGAGAGGCCATGTATGACGTATGTTCTCCAGTGAAGCGATCTCTACGTCCACCAAAATGATCCATGTGCTCTTTATGCATTGAACCCTTCGTGATGGTGTATGGAATATTAGCCACAGTTAGGGCTTTCCAACCACTTGGGCAAGTTGGCTTTGCAACTGGAGCAGCATCGATTTTGATTGGGATGCCACATACGCGGTGACCATCGATCACTTCGATTCTGCCAGTCTGAGTGAGCACACCTTGAGCAGTGGTAGTCGAGACCGTGTATTTAGTGCATTCACTTTCGTAGTGTTTGTTTTCAAACAAGTCTGGTTTACAAACTGTTGTGTTTGAAGGCTGAGTTGCAGTGCAAGTGCATCCGGCATCACAGCTCACTGTTCGTGTCAGAGTTGAAACTCCTGGACCGCAAGCAGCTGGGCTCCAACTTGTGGTCTTCCAAGTCGAGTCTGTGCAAGTGGTTGGACAACCGCGCGAACTTGAAGGTNNAACTTGAAGGCTGAGTAGTGTCGCAGGTACATCCAGTTTTACAGGTTACTGAACGTGTCTGGGTGGTCCCAGCGTTACAAGAACTTGGGGTCCATTCGCCAGTTTGCCAATTATCTGCTCCGCACTGTCCGTTGTTATTTGTGTCTGCTGTGTAACAAGATAGGTCTCTAGATCCAGTGCTCACAATCACATTTTTGCAAGTTCCACCAACTGCTGATTCACATGAAAACTTTGCACTGTAGGCGCCTTGGGATTCGCAAGTAGTCTCGTCAGTGGCGGTGTTGGATGTTTGAGTCGCACGACTTTTTGTCTTAGTAGTAGTTGCTGCTTGTTGACACCCGTAAGAGATCGCCGCACAGAGGGTAAACAGTATTAGAGTAGTTACAGTATTCTTGGTTTTCATGATTTATTCTCCGACTTTTGGCTATCTTTGCGATTGACTGTTTCGATCTTGCTTCTTAGGAAAACGAGCTGTTTGTTATAATTCTCGGCAACTTCACTGAAGTAATCATTCGATCGAAAAGTCACATCTTGAAGTGTTTTGCCGTCCGCAACATCTTGGAAATGTTTAATGAGACGGTGAAGTGGTCCTGCTACGCGATGTGAAACCACGTAACCAATCACGGCAATGATGGCCAAAGCTACAAAGGTAGTTATTAGAAAGACCCAGTTCATCTGGATCTGTTGATTATTGAGAAATTCAAAGAAGACATGATTGGGAGGGATGCCGATATCTTTTCCGCGATTTGAAAAGCTCCAAAAGAAGTAGGAGATCGCCGCGTAAAAGACCGCAACGTTAACGACAGTTGTAAGCATCATCCAGCCGATAAATTTCAGCTGAAAGTTAGGATTGATGAGTACGAAATTACGTTGCGATTTAGACAAGAGTGTCCCTCCAGCGTCCTCTTCGACACTGGCAGGGACAAACTTAAAAAAACTTTGGATTGCGGATGTATTTAGTCAATTAATGAGCCCGACAAAATGACGCAGGCGATACAAAAAGGTGTGGAGCACCTTTAATTAGACAGGTGTGGAGCACCTTTTTGTTAGTACCGACCTCTGCCGCCGCCGCCGCCAAATCCGCCACGGTCTCCACCGCCACCACCACGGCCGCCGCGTCCACCAAAACCACCACCGGTACGTGGGGCTTCTTCACGCGCTTCGTTAACGGTAAGAGGGCGTCCCATAAACTCACGACCTTGGAGGGCCTCGATTGCTTTCTGGGCATCGTCATCGGATCCCATTTCGACAAATCCAAATCCTCGGGAGCGTCCGGTCTGCTTGTCGATCAGAATTTTGACTGACGCAACACTACGTCCATCTGCACCAAAGAGTGCTTCGAGTTGACCTTCTTCTGCGGTGAATGGAAGATTTCCTACGTATAATTTTTTGCCCATAAATGAATTAAAACTCCTTTAACAATTGTATCTTCCTACTAGCATCTGTTCTCAGAAACAACTAGTCTGCAAGGTATGCCTAAGATTCAACGCCCAGAAGAGTTTGTCCTTTCCAACGGTATCCCAGTTATTCTCCAAAACTTCGATGGTTTAGTTGCAGCAAATTACTGGTGGATCAAAACTGGTAGTGCGGATGAAAGACCTGCAGAGGCCGGATTTGCTCACTTTTTGGAGCATATGCTTTTCAAAGATGCTGCGGCAAAAGAGACCGGTAAAGCATCAACCGGGCAGATGGCTCGCGCAATCGAATCCTTAGGTGGCGACATCAACGCTTACACATCGTTTGATCNNCCATCATTGGGAAAAAGTACTAGATGCTTTTGGTGGAATGGCCAAGCCACAAAAGTTTTTAAAATCCGATTTTGAACGAGAGAGAGAAGTCATCTTAGAAGAGCTTCGAAAAAATGAAGACTCTCCAGGTCGAGTGCTTTTTCAAAAACTCTTTTCTTCCACTTTTGCCAAACGTCCTTACGGAAAACCCGTCATCGGCTATGTCAAAACTTTAAAGGCTGCGAAAGTCTCAGACCTCGAAGCTTTTTATAAGCGCCAATACGTATCCGGAAATATGGGTTTGATTCTCGTCGGCCCTTACGATGATGAACGTAAAGCTAAGATCATCAAGCTTCTCGAAAAGCATTATGGATCAAAGACGATTCCAAAACGTCCAGCATACGTAGCGCCTCGTGTAAAAGAAGCAGAGATGCGTAAAGAGCCAGCATTGGTGAAAACTGAGTTTGACGTTAAGACTCCAACTCTTTCAATTTCATTCCGTGCGCCGGGACTGAAGCACGACGATATCCCAGCTCTTGATCTAGCCTCGNNTCCTAGGAATGGGCGAGTTGTCGCGACTTTATCAAAAACTTTTCTACGGTAGCTCTTTAGCAACGGATGTATCGGGGGGGCTCTATGTGCCTCATGATCCGGGTATGCTCTACTTCCAGGTCGAAGTCGACAGCGTAGAGAAAGTCACCCAAGCGGCAAAGCAAATATTAGAAGAGATTCTTCGCCTTCAGAAAGAGGGCCCAACTGAAGAAGAGTTGGAACGTGTCATTGTTAATTCTGAAAGTGAAAGACTGTACTCCACACAAACTGCGGACGGCATGGCAGGGCGACTTGGTTTTCTGAAGTTTGTCGTGGGCGATATGCAGTTTGATGAGGGCTATCTTGAAGAACTTCGTTCTGTGGACGCACGTAAGATCCAAGAAGTCGCAGCTAAGTATTTCGATCCTCGTCGCATGAGCGGTGCGCTTTTATTGCCAAAGGGCGTGCAGTACGATTTGAAAGAGATCGCTGAACTTGGCAAAAAAATGCTTGAGCCACAGGTTGAAGAGACTTCTGTAAAAACTAAAAAAGGCTCGACGAAGAAAGAAGTTTTCCCAGGACCACGACCCGAAGTCATTACTTTAAGTAATGGGATGAAAGTGATCTATCGCGAGCGAGCTCAATCGCATGTGATGAGCATTCACTCAGCGACTTTAGGTGGAATGCGACTCGAGCTTTCTGATCCTGTCGAAAGTGCTCAGAAAGACTGGGGCGCAAGTAACCTTATGGCCATGACCTGGACTAAAGGAACGCCTGACAAAGATGCGCGTAAGATTGCTTCGATCGTAGAGGGAAGCGCGGCAAACCTAGACGGTTTTTCGGGACGCCATACCGTTGGAGTTCAAACCACGGGACTTGCACGGGATTGGAAAGTGCTGTCAGAGCTATTCAACGAGACACTTTTTCACCCTACATTTCCTACGAGCGAGCTCGAGCACTCTAAACGTGTCGTCGAAGAATCAATTCGAAGTATCGAAGATCATTCGGCTCAGCTTGCATCGAAATTGTTTTTAGAAACTCTTTTCGAAAAACATCCTTACGGACACCTCACTGCTGGATCACTTGAAAGCGTTCGTTCGATTGATAGTGCGAAGCTCAAGGCGTTTCATCAACGCTGGGTTAAGCCTTCTAATCTCACTTTGACAGTGGTGGGTGCAGTTAAGCGACGTGACCTGGACCACTGGCTAAAAGATCTAGAGAAGCAAACCAATCGTGGGCCTACAGAGAACTTGCTGAATAAGAAAGTCGACGAAGAGACCGCTCTTAAGGCACCTCGTTGGACTGAGAAAAGTCTCGGTCGTGAGCAGCTTCATATTATTGTGGGCGGACTCGGGATCAGACTGACAGATCCAGAGCGCTACACATTGCGCATTTTACAAAACATCTTAGGCGGACAAAGCGGAAGACTCTTCATTGAGCTCCGTGAAAAGAAGAGTCTTGGATATACTGTCGCACCGATCAGTTTTGAAGGGATGGAGCGTGGCTACGTAGGAACTTACATCGCGTGCTCTCCTTCAAAACGTCAGGAAGCGATAGACGGAATTAAGACCGTGCTAGAGGTTCTCGCAAAGAAAGGTCCGACACCTGCTGAGATGGCTCGTGCTAAAGAGTTTTATCTCGGACGTCGTGCGATGGATCTGCAAAGTGACTCGTCACTAGCGTCTTACTACGGTCTCGAAGCCGTCTATAACTTGCCGTATCTGACCGAGGAAGAAATCGTTCGACGTATCAGTGCCGTAAAACCAAAAGACGTGCAGGACTTCTGCCGTAAGTTTTTGGTCGAGCCGCATATGGTGACGACAGTGGTGGGATAACGACAAAAGGTGCTCCACACCTTTTTGTCTAGTCTCGCGTCAAAGATGTTGATCTCTAAAATGTACGATCATGAGCTTCGGATTTTTATTTTGCCGAGTCCAGGTGTGAACTGGGCTTCGCCAGCTTCGCTCGCGCTTTCGACTGCTTTTTATAAATTAGGTGGGTGGCCGCGTGCGATAGGGCATGTGACGATTAATATCGAGTCGTCGGGTGTAGGGCTCGAACCCATATCCATACACACCGGGATTTGTCAGGCCGAACGAAACGAAGGCCGAGCTGAGATCTTGCGCAAAGGTTACGGACTGGGAATTCTGTTTCATGACTTTAAAGGCATGCTCGAAAGCAAGGATGATCTTGAGCAAGAGATCGCTGGCCGCATGAAACGCGGAAATCTTTCTTTCATTAAAATCGGCATCAGTCGCGGTGCCGCTGAGCGCATGGCTGAATTTCTTAAACAATTCCGAGATAAGCGTGCTTGCGATCATTACGGATCCGCACATCGTCCGCTCTACGCCGAAGGTGCAGGTTGTGCGACATTTGCTGCTGCGTTTTTGGAGATCGCAGGGCTGCTTGAACAAGAGTATGTGGATTCGTGGATCAGGCATCGACGTTTACCTCTCACTCACATTGGTGGCCCAAAAACGGGCACGAAGGTGAGCTTTCTTAAAATGCTGACCTGTATGAAATGGGCTGAAGAAAAAGAGCCTCACGAAAAGTTAGCGCTCTATGATCCGGATCTCATGCATGAGTGGGTGATGAAAACTATTCAGACCGCTCAGACTAAAGAGGCACCGAAGTTTCGAGTAGAGAAAGTAGGTAATACCTACGGTGTAGTCTTTGATCGTCAAGAAATGCATTGTCCAAATGGAGAGATACTTAGAAGCGAGCAGGATCGGCTTCGAACCACTAGGTAATTACTCAGTATTTTTTTCAGGTGAGTACTTGAGATAGGCCTCTGTGATCAGTTGATTTTGTATATCGTAAGCTTTCCAAAAATTCTTTGTGATGGTCAACTTGTAGAGTTCATACAGCTGATGAGGATTGAAAGTCTTACTACTTTCAATCGCAAAATTTAGGAAACTGATAAATTATTAATATCTTCAATTTCGTTGGGAGATAGTGCCAAGAGTGATGACGTGGTGATATCTTCCCGATGAGTTAATAGAAGATTTCTAAATTTCTTTAAACCGGAATAGGCAGAATATCCCATGCCTGTGCGAGTGCTCAGTGTTACTAAATCTTTTCTCGTAATTTCATCCAAAAGTCGAAAGGCTTGATAAAGGGCTTTCCTCGCTCTTTCAAATTTCTCGAGTTCGGGTTCTGTGGATCTATTCAGAGCCGCGTCTATAGAAGCACTCACAACTTCTTTTTGTTTGGCGAGACTAGTCTTCATTTCGTTGATTATGAGATTAAGTGCAGCGAGTTTTCTTTTCGACTTTCGATACTGATTTGCTTTTTCTGTGAAGAAAAGTAGATTCAATTGTTTTTCAATCGGAGAGGTGTTGTCCCAATAGTTCGAATTGGAGTCAGAAAGGTTCGCTGCAGCTTTGATCGCTTCATCGTATACTCTGTTCAATTGCGACAATTCTGCAAAGGCCATCTCTAAGCTTTTGTGATCTTCTGACGAAAAGGTCAGGTACTTACGACAATCTGGGATCGACGCAAATACATGTTTTAGATTTGAAAGTCCTACGCAACAAATTAAAGCGAGTGCAACCAGTCTAGCCGTCTTCATGAACTCGCGTATTACATTGTAGGGTAGTCAATGCCAAGGAAAAAGGGACTATTCTTCACCCGTCAGGTCTTCTGCAGATCCTGCTGGTGGCTCATCTGAGTCACAGTTGTATTTGATATTCGCAGCTTTGATTGCTCTATGAAATTCTTCTTCTGGGTAAGGCTCTATCAAAGACTCATATTTTTCTCGGACCTGATCGAGAGTAGCTGAGTCCCAAGCTGGACCCGTGGGCTTAATAACGAGCTTGCGGATACTCGTTTCATAGTCCTTCAACTTGGTAGGTGAGATGTGCTCTTTCGTGTTTTTTAGAAGGACTTCAATATCATTCTTACTCTTCGCTGCAGCAATCGAGTCCGCATAGGCGACCTGGGCAGCAAGTCTTTTTTTGAGGCGCTTTTGATACACATCAAGACTTGATGGCGCACCTTTTAGTTTTTGTAGTGCATCATTAATATCTTTGATTTGTTTAGCCGTCGGCTGTGCAGGTACCTGTTCGGGTCCAATCGAATGGATACTTTGGAGTGTCGGACAAGCGACAGGGCCTGTCAAAAGGCAAGGTAAATTGCCAAATAAGCTGACTTTATACTCGCAGCTTTTCTCCTCTGTGGCCTTCGGGGCGGGCTTCTTCACGGGTGGGGCACCCATCACCATAGGCGAGGCAACCAGAAGCATAAAGGGGCCAATTAAACGAGAATGAGGACGCATTTAAAAGTAGTCTACGCAGGTTCTTAACGCTCGTCTACGGCACACTTTTAGATGTGTCAAAAGTGACCAAAGCCGAGACCGTCAAGACGCGTCTCCCTTTGACAGGATTAAGAATCGTTCTATCATAGAGTATGGGGGCGATTATATGTCCGGCTACTTAAGTCGGTTATAGGCGACCCTAGCTCGGGGAGGTTTTTACTAAATGAGCGATAAGAGCAACTTAAAATTAGTCACCCAACCTCAGGCTTTTTTCCATGAGCTCGTGTCCGAAGCGTTGGGCCATCAGCAAGTAAAGACGCAGCCAGAAACTGAAATGTATCTGGTCAATCTTCTCAATCAATTTATGACTACGGATAAACTCTATCCACGAGATGCCGAAGGCCATACACGCGAAGAACCACTTGCTCTCATGGTCAAAGAAGCTCTCGAACAACCAAAATCCGAAAATCAACGAGTCCTATTCAGACAAGTGGGAGACGTCTCTCTCTATATGGCAGGATTTTTCCAAGAGAGTCTGAGTCGCAAACTCGTCGATGTCGATTATTACATCGATATGGGTGGTACAGCCTACAGCCACGTCGCTGCTCGAGTCGACGAAGCCGTATTTAGATCTCTCTATTCAGAACTTTCTGAAAAATTTGCTTCGCTAGTCGACGTGCTTGCAGAAGTTAGTGATAAAACCACTCCCAAAAACGAAAAGGACCTCCTTCGTTTGTACGAAGTTTGGGTCAGAACCAAGAGTGAACGTGCCGCAAAAGCACTTCAGGCGGCGGGGATATTGCCTAACGATAGCGTAAAAAAAGGCTGGCAGTAGCCTGGCTGCAAAGCTCTCTAAGCTTCGTTCTCAGTCGAAAACTTTCGTCGACGTACTTCAATGTACGTCTTCCTCAATTTTCTCCTTGCGGCCTCGCTAGAGAGCTTTTCGCTCAGGCTACTCGATAACGGGTGGGCTCTTACCTGGCTGCAAAGCTCACTGAACTAGTTCCCAAATGGAATCGACACTCCAAAGCTCATCGTCTTAGACTCGATGGTGCCGCCAAACAAGAGTAGCTTGAGTTGCGCAGCGTCCACGCTGAAGGTCCAAGCGCGCGCATTTTTTCTGACTGGCAACGAGTAGCTTAAGCCAAGGGCGAGTTCTCGATTATCAAATGGCTGGTAAACAGCGAGGCTAGCCGATACGGGTGCAAATTTGATCGAACTTGAAAACACGTGATTGTTTTTCAAGGCGTGCCGAGCAACCAGAAACACTTGAGGACCGCTTAGGCCACTGACTCCGAATTGATCGTTAGTCACTGACATGGTGACATAGTAGAGACCAACATACGGCGTGATGGACCAAGATGAGTTTGGACCGGTGAGCGGTTTGCCAACGCGTAAGTTGTAACCCATAAATTTTGCATCTTCAGCAAGGTTTTTAGACAGTGTAAATACATTTGAAAAGACCGTGGCGCCTAGTTGCCAGCCATTGAGAAATAAATATCCCGCAGAGCCTTTGAGTGTAATTACTTTGGACGAGTAACTCACAGCTGATCCTTCAGTGTAATCCATGAGACTGATCCCAGCGCCCAATGAAAAGGTCCAACCTGATGGACCAGTGGTAGGATCTTTGGGTAAGTCGACACTCAATAAGCCGCGTTCGACTTTGCCGTATGGACTAATAGATACGAAGGTGAGCTCGCCCTTTTCAGAGTCTGGGATGATCTCACGCTGGATCCTAAAGACGCCGCTTTTGGATAGCTTAACGGGGATGTCGTTAACCATCAGTGTTCCATCTTGAGCTTTATATATTCCTTGCAACAAGACGCGCACTTTTTGGTGACCAATAAAAGTTCGAATAGGTAAAACTTTGAGGTTCTTGATTTCCACATCTTTGATTTGGGAGTTTTCAATCCAATTTATCTTTTCACTGAGTTCTGATTCTGACTCTGCAAGACTCTCGCTGCCGATGAAAATACAAAGCAATAGAAACACCTGCACGAAGCCGCGCCAAAATGGCGTGCTTGATGTGGGCCGGGTAGCACTCTTTGAAAGAGTGAACTTCTCGGTTATGCTTGATGTTAAATGGACAGCCCAAGAGATCACGTATGATATATCGACCGATTATCTTAATTTTTTTAGCGCTTCTGCACATATTTGCCCCTTTTTTCAATATCTTAGGTGTATGGGTGTTTTTGGGGATCGGGCCTAATACCTATGTTCCGTTTCTCTTCCAGCAACCATGGAACGTACTTATTGAATCTTGGGTATTGTTACCTCTAGCGGGATTTGCAATCTATCGAATGAAACCGTGGAGTTATCCGGTCTTCATCACAATCCTTTTGTACTCAGGGTACCGATATTGGGAAACTTACCGTCAATTTCCTAGCGCCTTTAGTTTTATTTGGGTTTTAACGGTAATCGGTCTTAACATTTTTTTGACGAGCTTTTTTCTTCTCAAAGCTGTCAGACGCCCTTACTTTGAGAAACGTTTACGGTGGTGGGAGTCTCGGACAAGGTACTTGGTAAAATTGCCTGTTTCCTTTAATGACAAAGAGACAGGTCTCATCACGGACATTTCTGCAACAGGCGTATTTGTGGCGACAGAGCCAAGTCGCGAACTCAATTCTACAATAAGGCTCGAGTTTGAACTCTTTGGCAAACCCATGAAAGTTTCCGGCAGTATTGTTCATGTGCGATTTGAAAGTAGTACAAAGCCTGCAGGTTATGGAATTGCGTGGAAGAGCCTTTCATTAAAAAATAAATGGGTCCTCGAGCGCGCTATGTTTCGTTTTTGGAAAATGAATCATCCAAAGAGAAACCCGCCACGAAAGCCCTTGCTCACGCAAGTGAAGGGCGAGCTCTCTGAGTTTTTTAAAGACGTCACCAGGCTCACTCGACTGAAATCTTAAGGCCAGTTGATCGGAAGTTGAGGTGTACTTGGGTAGGGAACTGATGTCGAAGACGCTCCGAAAAAGTCGTAAATGTTTTTACCCGTGCAATAAGGCACGCCACTCACTGTGGTACAAGTTAGGTCAGCATTGGCCGAGATTGTGGAAGTACCGGCTGAGGCCGTGTCAAATCCGCTCGGAGCAGTAGGGGTAGCGCGAACAGTCGTTGTTCCATCGCCTACCTGTCCTTCACCGTTCTGACCCCAGCATCTTAAGCTTGTATCTGTCAATCGAGCACAAAAGCCGTATTTAGAAGGCGATAGGTCTTCAACATTGGCTAAGCCAGCCACAGTGGTCGAAGTAGATACAGTGTGGCCGGCGGTAATACCGTCTCCAGTCGCACCGTTTTGGCCTTCGCCCCAACATTGAACTGTTTTATTAGCGAGAATTGCACAGGTTGTTCTAAATTCAGATGCCACTATTTTTGTTGGAGTGCCTGCGAGGCCCACAACAGGAGTTGGTGAATTTCTCTGTGTATTAGTCCCATCTCCGAGTTGGTATCGCGCATTGTCACCCCAACAGTAGCCTACTCCACCTGAGACTGCACAACTGTAGTTGGTATGATCTCCACCGAAACAGGCCGCGGACATGCTCGTTACGGTACTACCTAGAGAAGTAATTTCTTGAGCCGTAGATGTCGAAGAAGTGGTGCCATTTCCAATAGCTCCTGAGCCGTTACTGCCCCAACAAAATAGTTTTCCGTCGGTTTGCAAAGCGCACGCATGACAGACGTTAGCAACTGCTGCTGTAGCAATGGTTCCTGGAACGTTATCCATTCGAGCAGGAACATAATTTGGATAAATATAGGCTCCGCCATTACTACCCCAGCACCAGAGCTGTCCGGATCTAACAACGCATGCTAAATACTGCCCGCCTTGTACAAGTTGTGTTACTCCGGATCCGGCGCCCATGCCTGGAATCAAATTAAAGGTGTTTAAAGTGTAGGCCACATCGGAGGTTGAATATCCTGAGAGGTGGCGATGGCCTGCACAATAGACACTTTGGTCAGAGTTAAGGATACAGGCATTAGAAGCTGACGGCATGATTTGGCTGACGCTTGTAAAACCAGGAATCGCAATAAGAGTTTTTTGTGAAGGTCTTTGTACAGTGCCAAAGGTGAAGTTTCCAAAATACGGGTCGCTCAAGGAGATAGAACCCCAACCGATCATTAAGCCATCTTTAATTGCGAATGCTTGATGATCACCCAAAGCCAAGTCTGTTACTCCGGTCGTATAACCAACCACATCCTGAGGAGCCGTCTTATGGGTTGATGCACCATCAAGGAGCAAGTTGTGAGACATGTCTCCCCAGCATTTTATGCCGTTATTGACGAGCGCACAGCTCGAATGGTTTCCCGAAGGACCGGAGGTCACTATTTTTGTTGCCCCAGATGAAGCTAATAGCCCGGATACATCTACCGGAGATAATCGGGCAGTAGTGGTTCCATCTCCTAATTGTCCAGCGCCATTAGATCCCCAGCATTTTACTCCACCGTCAACTACTGCGCAGGTATGTGAATGCCCGGGAGCAATGTCGGTTACATTTGAACCTGCGGTCAGTCCTGATACTTGAACGGGTGTACTTCTCATAGGAGAAGTAGAACCAAATCCAATCTGACCATAATCATCCCGGCCCCAGCACCAAGCGCCGCCATCAATCACTGCACAAGTTGTTGATTGCTTACTGCGCACTTTCTGAATTGTGGTACCCAAGCCTGTAAGTGTAGTGACTTCTGTGGGTGTCAGATACGTAGATCCGGCTGTGCCTACACCAATTGCACCATAGCCACCATCCGCACCCCAGCAGTAGACTTTGTTATCTTTGATTGCGCAAAGATGAGTATTGCCTGCAGCTACATCGGTCACGCCGGATGAGAAGATCTGCACTGGATAATCTTGATTTGTACTGCCGTCGCCGGGGCGAGATCCCCAGCACCAGAGTTCGCCATTTGTTTTCATGGCGCAACCCATACTATTGCCGATGGCGACGGATGCGACTCCAGATTCTAAGCCTGAAGGCATAATCGGCGCGTGGACTTGTCCATTCGTATTAGATGTTCCAAAGTTTGCATTTCCCCAGCATGAGAGACTTCCATCACGAATTGCGCAGCGGGAATGGCGCCATGCCACGATGGAATCGACGTAAGAAGTTCGTACATTCAGTGTGCCACTAGTAAGGGTCGGTGAAGTACCGGATATTGATACAGTCAAGGTGAGTGACTCTGATGTGCTGTTTTTGTAATAAAATGTTCGTGTACTATTACCACTAGACAAAGTGCTTGTGGTTGCAGGGGTCGTACAGCTCGAGTTTGAATAGAATGTGCCTGCACCACCACCTCCGATAGTAACTGTACGGCTTCCTCCTGAAATATTTGAGGCATTGCCATTCGCATCTTGAGTTGCAACTGAGATGTATGCGCAATCATTTCGTGTAATCACTCCGGATAGAGGATTTCTAAATGCTATTTGAGTGGGGGGGCCTGCTGTGATGCTAATTGAACTAGAGCACGCATCGGTCAAGCCGCTTGCACTTGCTTTCAGGTAAAACGTGCCTGTTCGGCTCATGGTCGAATAAAAGACACTGACACCCGAAGTTGCACTCAGCGGATTGGTTCCGACTGAGAAAGTAAATGCAGGAGTAGGCTGCGGAGCAATCGTACAAGTGTTGTTAGTAAATATCCCAAGTGTGATTGGATCACTCGCGGTCGTAACAGTATTACCGTAAGTATCTTGAACGGCCACATTGGTTTGAATGGTCGCTCCTGCCTGAGCTCCAGCTGTTAGCGTAAATCCAAGCTTTGTTGGGGTTCCAGCAGAGATAGAGATTGCATCAGAGCAACCCGTGGTGAGTCCAGAAGCGCTAGCGCGGATATATATAGTTTCTGCTTTTCGATGATTGACCCCTGCGAAAGTCGATCTTCCCGCAGTCGCAGTTACCGATGTGCTTGTAGCGCCAAAAGTACCAGTGCTTGCAGTGGTACAAGTTGCATTGGTGTATGCAGCCAAGGTGATAGAATTTGTAGCATCTTGCACACGAGTACCTGCAGAGTCTCTGATTTCAACGGTAGGCTGTTGTGCAAGGGTGGCACCTGCGACAGCAGAGGTCGAAGGTTGAGTGATAAATACTAACTGTGCCGCAGATCCCGAAGCAACCCATCCAGTGGAGCTTGTGACTGTAGAAGTATTTCCAGCCAAGTCCCTTACGCGAACATTTGCATAGTAAGTAGTACCGCTGGTGAGCGTCAGCCCGGTAGCTGTAGCCGAGGTTGCGTTTGAAACATTGGTCCAAGTCTTAATGCTGGTATCGCCTGCAGATGTACCAATCGAATACTCATAGGATCCAAATCCAGACAACGCATCTGTTGCGCCACCACTCCAAGAAATTGAAGGTGAAGCTGTAAGTGAAGAATGAGTCGCTGCGTGAGTGACGCTAGTAACCGCCACTGGTGCGCCAGTATCGTTGATGTAGGCGATCGATGCGCTCGCACAAGTCGAAGTATTTCCGGCTGCGTCCACAGCTTGAACATAAATAGTCGTTTGTTGGTTTGCAGTCACCGTGGAGCTCACACCTGTTGCTACGAAGTCAGCTCTAGTATCAGTACCAATTTGAGTTGCGCAGGTGTTATCGCTATAAGTATTTACAGTGACAGTGTCTGCGCTTGCTGAGCCCTTTACGAGTGGGGTCGTGGAGCTATTATTTGGAGAGACTGGGTTTGTAGTCAAAGTGGTCGGTGCGGTCGGACCAACAGTATCGTGAATATAGGTGGTCAGCGATGTACATGCACTCAGGTTACCCGCTTGGTCAATCGATTTCGCGTAAAGAGGTGTTGAGGCATTGGCGCTCACACTGAGTAATATACCTGTACCTTCAAACTGAGCTTTCGATCCTAAAGCAAGTGAGGAAGTACAACCACTATCGCTAAAGATCTGCAAATTAACCGTGTCAGCTGAAGAAGTTCCAATGACTCGAGGTGTGGTCGATGTGTTGGAAGGGGAAGTAGGGTTAGTGCTGACGTATACAGGCGCCGCTGGTGCGGTGTTGTCGTGTGTGTAGCTTGCCATGAGTACGCATGCAGAAAGATTACCGGCGAGATCTTGTGCTTGTGCATACACAGATGTCGCCGAGTTGCTTGCAACAGTTAGTGTAGCTCCAGAACCTTCAAAAGCTGCCTTTGTTCCACTTCCCAATGAGCCACTTAAACAGTTCGAAGCAGAATAAAAACCAATCGATGTAGTGTCAGAGCTCGCAGCACCGAGGATATTTGGACTCGCATCAGTCGCAGGCGAAGAAGGCGAGAAGCTAGCAAATGTTGGATCCGCTGGAGCGGTATTATCATGAACGTATGTAGAAAGAAGTGTACAGCTTGAAAAGTTTGAAGCTCCATCTTCAGTCTGTGCATACACAGAGGTCGATGAATTAGCGCTTACAGAGATCGAGATACCAGAACCTTCGAATTGCGCTTGGGTTCCAGAAGCTAGGAGATCTCCAACAGCGCAACCTGAAGCTGAGTAAAGACGTACAGTAGTGACAGTGGTATTTGCGAGACCTTTGACAGCCGGAGTTTGGCTTGATTTCGAAGGTGATGCTGGTGTGAAACTTACGAAACTTGGATTAGTAGGTGCTGAAGTGTCATGTGTGTAGCTTGTCATCAAAGTACAAGCACTGACGTTAGATGCGGCATCAACAGCTTGCGCATAAATAGTCGTTGTCGAGTTAGATCCGACAGCCGCAGTGATCCCGGTCCCTTCGAAGTCAGCCTTTGTTCCAGAGCCGATCGAGGTAGTGCATCCTACGTTAGAATAAAGATTAACGGTGACAGTGGTTGATGAAGCAGACCCAATAACTTTCGGTGTAGTGCTGGAGTTACTTGGTGAAGCTGGATTTGTGCTAGTAAAAGTTGGCGCGCCTGGTGCGACGTTATCGTGAGTAAATGATGAGAGCGACGTGCAATTGCCAGCAACTGCAGTAGAACTTGTCGCAATACCGTAGATAGCAGTCGTAGTATTGGCGCCGACAGTAGCTGCGATACCTGCACCTTCAAAAGTGGCTTTAGTGCCAGAGCCAATTGAAGTGGTACATGCCGCATCTGAATAAAGGGTCACTGTTGCGGTATTTGAAGAACTAGTGCCTTTTACTAAGGGCGTAGTTGTGGAGTTTGCTGGTGATGCAGGTGTGAAAGAAGTAAATGCAAGAGTTGGGACGACACTGTTGTGGACGTAGCTTAGCATCAAAACACAACCCGACAAATTGGCCACAAGATCTTCGGCTTGTGCATAGATAGTCGTGGTCGAGTTGACAGTGACGTTAACAGGTGCACCCGTGGACTCGAAGAGATCCTTTGAGCCTGTTCCAATTTGAGTCGAGCAAGAGGAATCATTGTAAAATTTAAGAGTAGTAGTGTCGGCACTCGAAGTTCCTACGATGGATGGACTCAAAATAGTGCCCGGAGAAGCAGGGGAACTGCTTACAAAGACAGGATCTGCGGGCGGTGTATTTTTCTTGATGTAAGTCGTAAGAAATTTGCAACCCGAAGTTAAAACTCCAGATGCGTCTGTGGCTTTTCCGTAAATAGTGGTGGTGGAGTCATTGGCTAAAGTCACGGTTATGCCTACGACAGAACTGAACTCGCTAGCAGTGCCCGAACCAATCTGAGTGGTACATGCAGCATCCGAATAAAGAGTGACGTGTTCGACTAAGCCAGTGATAGCGCCTGCGATCTTTGGAGAACCAACAGTATTAGATGGTGAGGCAGGAAGTGCCTGCAAAAAAGCAAGATCAAGGGGAAGGTTTGAGTTAGCTAGTAAGTTGTTTGGGTTTTTTAGCGTTGGAGGAGAGCAAGATGCCAATCCCAAGGCAAGCATCGACATGCCCAATAAAGCATTGAAGTTTAAACTAGATTTGTAGAAGTAACGGCAATCATTTGCCATATATATAACCCATCGACGTACAACAAATACTTATTTAATAATTATGATGGATTCCGGATGATTTTATAATGTGTCGATGCGGACACTTGTCTAAATTAATTGCGGGCGACCTGCCATCGCTGGAGGCAAAGGTTGAGGGGGTGTCAACTGCGACACAGGAAAGTAAAAAGCCCACAACTGAGTCTCAGTTGTGGGCTTTTAATTGCGGCAGCTTAACGCGTACGCGCTACCAAAAGGTCGGGCCGACTTTGGTTACTCGATAATCACGCTGAGCATCTTGTCTTCAGGTTGGATCTTCTTAACGACGTCCATGCCTTCGATCACTTGGCCAAAAACTGTGTAAGACTTATCTAAGTGTGGCTGAGTGGAGAGAGCGATGTAGAACTGCGAATCTGCTGAGTCTGGATCTTGAGCACGAGCCATCGCAACAGTTCCTTCGACGTGTTTTCGGCTATTAAATTCAGCTTTCAGTTTCTGTCCGCTTCCGCCAGTCCCATTGCCTTGTGGGTCTCCACCTTGAATGACAAATCCAGGAACAACACGGTGAAACTTAAGTCCGTTATAAAAACCTTGATTGATCAGCTCGATCATACGTTTGACAGTGTTGGGAGCATCCTGAGGATAGAACTTATACTTAATAACGCCCTGATTGGTCGTTACGATCACAGTGGCTTTTGATAATCCACTTGGATCGACAGTGAGATCCGGGTTCGGATTAGATTGTTTCACTTCGCCAGTTGCGGGAGAGGCATCTGGACTTAATGTTGGGGAAGCATTTGGATCACCTACTGCTGCGCCCGGAGTGGTAGCCGCATCTGGAGCGGCACTTGCGACAGGGGAGGGTGCGAGAGAGGTTTCTTCTTGATTTTGCGACTTAAGATAAATCAAACTAGCTATAATAACTAAGACTAAGATCGCTGCGACCGAGTACAAGGCTCGACGTGATCGAGGTTTCGGATTTGACATAGAAGATGAAACTCCTTTTTCAAACGAATATGACCCCTATCAAAGCATGACTCAAGAGGATTCTAACAACACATCACCGCCTCGATCAGATCAGCAGGCTCACATGAGCTTCTTTGATCATTTGGATGAGCTCCGCGTGAGGGTCATGCGTTCGCTCGTAGTCTTTTTTGTCGGGTTTATTGCAGCCTATTTTATCTCTGAACCGGTCATGGAATTTTTGAGGCAGCCTCTTTTTAATGCGCTGCCGCCGGATCAGCAGAAACTCTACTTCACGAGTCTTTTTGAGAACTTTTTGACCCACCTGAAAATTGCTGGGTACACCTCAGTTTTTGTGGTCTCACCTTATCTATTGTATGAGCTCTGGGGTTTTGTTTCACCCGGCCTTCATAGTCGTGAAAAAAAGCTCGTGGTCCCATTCATTTCTGCTGCGACATTTTTCTTTGTTGGCGGTGCTGCGTTTGCCTATTACGGCCTGTTCCCGGTCGGATTTAAGTACTTTGTCACCTATGGCGGTCCAGCTGACGTGCCCCTTTTAACGATCGACTCCTATTACGGGACATGCTTGAAGTTGATGCTCCTTTTCGGTTTAGCCTTTGAGCTGCCTGTCCTGATTTGTCTTTTAGGCGCTCTAGGCGTAGTTGATGCGACCACCTTACGTGCCCAGAGGCGTACGGCGATCATGATCATCACTATTATGTCGGCTATCTTCGCACCACCCGACGCTATGTCCATGATAATCCTAGGAGTTCCTCTCGTTTTGCTTTATGAGGGGTCG
>DBAE01000186.1:0-4082 GCA_002291495.1 Bacteriovoracaceae bacterium UBA1018
AGAGAAGGTACTCGTTAGTTATCCAAGTCCAGAACTCAAACATCCTGACACGACGGCACTGATGGTGCTTCGGGCTGTTCTTGCTGGAGGCAGAACCTATGACGAGAAGACTCATATCGAAACTGCGATCGGCCTACAAAGCAGTCGCCTCTATCAAGCTCTGGTCGAAACAGGAATTGCGAGCTCAGTTGACGTGTTTGAGGGAGATAACATCGATCCCTCTTTATTAACGATTGCCGTTTCTCTTCAGAAAAAGAAGAAAGCGCAAAATGCAGAGCAAATCATTCTAAGAGAGTTTAAACAGCTGTCTGCTAGTCTTATCACGCAAGAAGAATTAGATCGCGCGAAAAACACGCTTCTTTACCAGCTCTATCAAAGTCTAGAGGACAACTCTGAAAAAGCCCGTTTCATAGGTTTCTATGAGACTACAGCCGGCGATGTAAACTATGGATCAAAGCTGATTGAACAAATTAACAACGTTACATCGACGGACGTTCAAAGAGTTGCTAGAACTTATCTCAACCCGAAGTATCGAACCACACTAGTTGGAGTGCCTAAATGAGAAATACTAAAAAACGTTTGATCTCCCTGACGTCAGCCTTGCTCTTCTACTTCTGTGCGATGTGTTCGATGGCTACAGCCATGGAAGTGAGCTTCGAAGAAGACCCAAGCCTGCCGCTCGTTTACTTGAATATAGCCTTGAAAGCGGGTTCCGTTACGGACCCTAAAGATCGAGCAGGTTTAACGAACTTTGTTGGAGAGATGCTTTTGAGGGGCAGTAAAGATCAATCTAAAGAACAGATTGATAAAGAGCTGGATCAGATGGGCGCCCAACTCGCAGTGGAGACGCGTGCCGAGTCTCTGATAGTTCGCGGATCTGTTCTTAGTAAAAATCTCCCAGCATTTTTGAAGCTCTTGACACGAGTGATCACTGAGCCCGTGTTTTCAGAATCAGAAATTTCAAAACTCAAGTCTCAAATCATCTCCGATATCCTAGATGAGCAAGGAAATGATCAGGCACTTGTAAGAAACCGATTCGAAGCTTTCTTATTTGACGGACACCCTTATGGGAAATCTATTTTGGGCAAATCCAATGACGTTCAAAAGATCCAACGAACTGACCTAGTCAATCACTATCGAACACTTGTCCAAGATCCACTCTTGGTTGTCGTTGGTTCCGGTGACACAAAGAAAAATACCATTGAGTCTTGGAGCGAAGACCTCTCAAAAAAAATCCCGGCTGAGAATAAGACTGGTGAACAGCTTTCTGATGTCGACGCGCCCTGGAAACATCCAAAATTGCGTCTTCTGATCGTAGACAAGCCAGACCGAACTCAAACACAAATCATCATCGGCCAGATTGGAATAAAAATGACTGATGAAGACTTTTTTCCTCTCTATATTGCCAACCATGCTTTTGGAGGTGGTTCTTTCTCGGCTCGTCTGATGACCGAGATTCGAGTCAAACGCGGATGGAGTTATGGGGCTAATAGTGCATTCCGTTTTGGTCGAGAGCCAAGACTCTGGAGGAGCTATTTGTTCCCGGCTGCGAAAGATACACCGGCTGCGCTCGAACACACTTTAAAAATGATCCATGACCTTGCGGACAAAGGTATCACCAAAGAAGAGTTCGAATTTGCCAAAAATAGTTTAATTAACAATACGGGCTTCGATTACAACACACCAAAAAAGAGAATTGAAAATACACTCTTGGAAAAAACCCTGGGCCTTCCGGATGGCTTTATCAAAAGCTACCGATCAAAACTTGAAAAAGTCACGCTTGATCAATCAATCGGCGCACTCAAGCAANNAAAGACTTAAAAACTCCTTTAGCAAAAGCCGCAGGAATTAAACCAGAGGAAGTCGAAGTCAAATCGTACACAGCTGACTAATTGGCTTAGACAGATCTACTTCTTCTTAGATGGTGCTTTTGGCTGGCCAACAATGACTACACGTTTTTCAGGGCGCAAGTATTTTCGAGCGACGGCTTGAAGTTCTTGCGCCGTAATTTTTTGTACTGCTTGATCTAATTGTATTCCTCGTTCAAAACTACCTGCAATAATTTCGTAAACTCCGAGATATCGCGCTTTACCAGAATTACTGGCCAAAGCATTTAGCGTGAGAAAGCTGACTTGGTTCTTAGCACGATCCAACTCGACGTCCGTGAGTGGTGATTTTTGTAAGCCATCAATCTCTTTCAAGATGACTTTTTCCGCAAGGCTCGCTGCTTTACCTTTTTGCAAGTTCACGCCAAAAAGGAGAAGTGACGCGTCTTTTTCTTCCATGGCTGATGCATAAGCTCCGCTCGCGATACCTGTATTGATCAGGGAGGTCGCCAATCTACTACTTTTTCCATTCGACAAAACTGCTTCTAATAATTTCAGTGCTGCCATATCAGGATCTGAGACAGATGGAATCGGAAAGCCCATCATGAGTTTATCGACGGCCATGCTGAGTTGAATTACTTTTTTTGAGGGCTTTGTACGAGCAGGTTCTGTCGGAACCTGAACTACTTCCTTTGGTTTGCCTTCCATAGTGCCGTAGTACTTAGTCACCGTTTCTAAAACTTCAGAGGCATCAACATCCCCTACTACAATAATAGTCGCACCGTTGGGCTGATAATGGGTCTCATAAAAAGCCTTAGCATCTGCGGCCGACATACGCGCGAGATCCTCTGCATATCCAATCACTGGCCAACGATAAGGATGTTGGGAAAATGCCTCTGAATAGAGCGCCTGATAGATCGTTCCATCAGGATTATTCTCATAACGGAAGCGACGTTCGTTTTGGACAACTTCAACTTCAGTCTTAAAGGATTCTTCGTTGACAATGAGGTTTCTCATTCGATCGGCTTCAAGTCGTGCGACTAGGTCGAGTTGTTCTTTTGGTAGTTCTTGCACATAGGCTGTATAGTCATGACTGGTAAAAGCATTGACACCATTCGCGCCGACCGAATCTAATGTCCGCATAAATCCACCAGCAGGAACCGCTTGTGTGCCTTTAAACATCATATGCTCAAAGAGATGAGCTAAACCTGTATAGTTTTTCTTTTCGTCTCTGGATCCGACGTTGAACCAAGTGTGATAGGAAAAAGTCGGAGACGTGTGATCTTCAAGAACTAAAAGTTTTAATCCGTTTTTGAGTTTAAATTGGTTAACTCGATAAGACCCGATAAATGGAGTCTCGTTTGTACTGGCCACATTTACTTGTTTCGAAACACAACCCACTACCGGGGTCAATGATAAGCCAAGAACCAATATCCAACGGGCGACTGATTTTGCGATCATGTGCAAAATCTATCAGACTTCAGGTTTTTCACCTAGCCATTTGACTTCTTCTTCCATCTCAATTCCGAGCTCAATTTTGGCTCGCCGCTTGATTAATTCTATCAAAGCCCAGACGTCACTTGCTCGAGCCGAATCTAAATTGATGATCCAGTTTGAATGCTTTTCTGCGATTTGTGCATCACCTATTCGATGCCCCTTTAAGGCGAGTTTTTCGATGACTTGCCAAGCCAAGAGACCGTGCTCACGAGGGTTCTTAAATACACTGCCACACGATGGGTAATCGAGGGGCTGAGTTGCTTTTCTTCTTACCAAAGTTTCATCAATTACTTTTTTTACTTCAGCCGGTTCCGCGTTGTCCACTTGCAAGGTCGCGCTGTAAATAATTGCATCGGCAGGAACAAATGAATTTTTACGATAGGCATATTTGAACTGGTTTTCCGAAATCTTTTCGAGTTCGCTCGAGATCGAGACGCCTAGTCTTAACCATTCCACTTCTTTGAGCCGGGACGAAGTCTCTCCTAAATGTGTACCGCCATTCATAATGACGGCTCCACCCACATATCCAGGGATCCCTGTAAGAAATTCCAATCCACCCCAGCCTTCTTGGCAAGCTCTGCGCAAAAAACTTGAGATGGGTACGCTCGAACCCGTCATGACCAAACCAGTTTCTGGACTTCGATTCATATTAACGTTGAGTCGATTAGTTCGAATGATGAGCCCGTTGAAACCTGCATCCGACACCAGCATGTTCGAGCCTGCGCCTAGGACAAAAAATGCGATTCCGGTCTGTTGGAT
>DBAE01000186.1:4108-15557 GCA_002291495.1 Bacteriovoracaceae bacterium UBA1018
CCAATACGATAATAAGTGTACTTGGACAGCGGCTCATCAAACTTAAGCTCGCCCGAAAAACCGGCTCGGTTTTCTTCAAACCACTTCATCTGATTTTAACCCTAAATGTTCTATAAGTTGATCTGGTAAACGAGTTATAGATCCTGCTCCCATACAAAGTACGAGATCTCCTGTTCGAAAATCCGTTAAGATCTTCTTTTTGGCTTCTTCAAGATCACCCACATAGATAATCTGTTTACCTTGGGCACAATTTTTCTGCATCATCTCAGCAAGCGCCTTTGCAGAGACTCCAGTGATGGGTTCCTCTCCGGCTGCATAGATGTCTGTTAATAAAACTACATCAGAGTCTTGAAACGCTCCTGCGAAAAGATCACGGCAGTGAAGTGTCCGACTATATCGATGTGGCTGAAACACAGTGACTATTCGACCAGGCCAATAGGATTTTGCTGCAGCCAAAGTGGCTAAAACTTCAGTAGGATGGTGTCCGTAATCATCAACAATAAGTTGCTGAGTGGATTCATTTTTCCAACGGATATCGAACCGACGACGGACGCCGGCGTAGCTCATTAGTCCGGCTCGAATCGACTCAAAAGGCTCCCCAATCCTGAGGACGATAGCCGCAGCCGCAACAGAGTTTAAAACGTTATGTCGACCAGGCACTCCAAGCTCAATTGACCCTAAGAGTTCTTCGCCATGTCGAAACAACTCAAAAGACGAACCAATTCCTGCCACTTTAACGTTCTGTGCATAGTAGTCGTTCTCTTTTGAAAACCCATAAGTCACAACAGGTTTCGTGAATCGCGGAAGACACTTCTTCACGATAGGATCGTCGGCGCAAACTGCCGCCAAACCATAAAATGGAAGCTGATTGACGAACTCGACAAAGCTACTCTCGATCGCGTCTAATGATCCGAAATGGTCCAGATGATCATTATCAATATTTGTAATTATCCCAAAGGTTGCAGGAAGGTGTAAAAAGGACCCATCACTCTCATCTGCTTCTGCAACCACAAGTTGGCCTTGGCCAAGTTTTGCATTACCCCCAAGCGCGTCGACTTTTCCTCCAATAACAATCGTCGGATCAAGCCCAGCAGTGGTCAGGATANNGGATAGAAGCTAACATGGACGTCGTAGTCGTCTTCCCGTGGGTTCCAGCCACTGCGATCCCTACTTTTCCACGCATCAGCTCGCCGAGCATTTCTGCACGCGGAATGACAGGGACGCGCAATCTCTTGGCTTCCATAACTTCAGGATTATCGGACTTAACGGCAGAAGAAATAACTACAACACTCGCACCTTGGACATTTTTGGCCTGGTGGCCTAGATCGATTCGCACTCCGAGAGACTGCAACCTTTTTGTGGTGTCGGATTGTTGCAGGTCCGATCCGCTCACCTTATATCCTTGATTAAAAAAGACCTCAGCAATTCCGCTCATTCCTATGCCACCGATGCCTACGAAATGAAGCTGAGTTAACTTTTTGTCATGGATGATCATGATCTATTTATATCTATTTTAATATGAATAGAGCAAATGAATCTCGATTCATTCCTCTCGAATCATTACCAAGCCTTGATTCTTCGGATTACGTGACTACGGCGTTCGGCAATATAGAGGTTTCCGGCAGCATCAAACTCGAGTCCACTTGGGCCTGCGAGCAAAATACTTCCATCGATGTCTGAGGTTAAACAAGATTTTCTTTCCTGCTCATAACCCAGCAATGAACCATCTCTCACCGTGTTGTCGTCTGCTCCACACTGGATTACCGCTGAGGCTCCGGAGCTCAATGCCCTGTTTTTGCACTTCACGTTATTAAATCCTAAATCGTAGGTAGAGTTGTTTCCTGTCGAATAACAGACATAATTTGCACTGGCAGCTACGCTATTTAAGATCGGCGTGCCTGAAGTAATATTAAAAATAGCACCGGACAAAGTATTGATCGGCACTGTCAGATTATTAAAGACAACCGCAGGGGTCGTCGTTGAAAAGTTTGCGTACTTAATTTTGGGTGTCCCAGCGTGGGTTTGATCTGCAATAAAAATATTAGTCGGATACGCAGGATCAGTATAAATACCTTTTGGATAGATGAGTTGCGCAGATGAGTTACTAATTGCTACATTCCCAGCATCTGCGCCAGACGCTTGGCAAATCCCGATGGCCACACTCATAGCACCAGATGCATCAACTTTGAGAATACAATTTCGTTCTGTTATTGCGACATACAAAACCGGATTGCCAGCATTGTCTTGAGCGATTGCCATTGATCTAGCTAGTCCATTTAAGTTGGACTGATAGAAGAGAGGAATAGTATTTGCCGTACCGCTGAAGGTATTATTATCTGTTGTAGCAGTACTGATACAACCACCTGGAGCTCCTAATAGCTTACCTGCAAACGAAGCAACATCTCCTGTAGTGATGTTTGTGCCGAAGAGAGCGGTAGTGCCCGAGTTGTTATTGATCCCTCTGAACAAACAAGGTTGACCGCTTCCGGCAGTCGCAGACGTATCTGCAAAGACTAATTGATTGCCAAAAAGTGCTGAAGCACTGGGANNTCCGGTCGATGCTAGCCCAAGGGGAGAACCCATACCAGCAAGCGCTGCCTGCACTCCGTCGGAATAGTTAGTGGAGCCATTTCCAGCAAATACACTGACTATCCCTGTATTCATGTTCACTTGATTGATACGCAGATTTCCATTGTCAGTATAGTAGAGGTTACCGCTGACAGGATTATATGCAATGTCGTGAGGAGAATTCAAAAACACCTCAGTTGCAGCAACGTTACCACTTGGTGCTCCACCTAAGCGCTGATATCCAGCACCTGCAATTGTAGAGACGACTCCACTAGTAAGATCCATGGATCTAAGTCGGAAAAATCCAAAATCTGAAAAGTATAAATTATTCCCATCGACCTTGAGACCCTCAGGTGAACTCACTTGTGTCAGAATTCCTGGACCTCCGTCTGATGTATTAGTGACGACACCGCTACCAAGACTATAGTTCATGCGCGAATCTGGAATTGATGTTGGACTAGTACTACCCGATAGGCCGCCGAAGGTTTGAGCGGAGCCTGTGCTGTTCGCAAATAAAACCCGATGCAATCCACGGATCCCAATAAAAAGTCCGGTAACCGTTCCGGTACTAGGATAGAGCGCAAGGTCAAAAGCGTCGTTTAAGATACTGGAAGTGAGAGCTGTAGACGTTCCCCATGTATTTGTACAAGACGTTGGCGCGAGAGTTTCTGCTCCAATAAGAGTTCCAACATTGCCAGCTGTCACTGTCACGCTTCCAAAAGTGAAAGACCCAGATGGAACATAGACACGTACGGTGCCCCCACGTCTGTAAGTTGTACCGCCCGCACAGCCCTCTACCCAAAATACATTTCCTGAGGAATCGACTTTGAGACCTCGGGGATGCACGGTAGATGCGGCTTGACCAACTCCGGCAGCACCATCCATCGTCTGATTGGTTCGGCGAACAATGATGGTCGACTTCATATACGTTGTGGGATCTGAGCTATCGAGATTAATAGTTCTTAAAGTATTGTTGGTATAGCAATTAACATAGAGCCTTTTTCGAACTGAGTCATAGTCAATCCCGTAGGGATTAGTACAGCTGACACCACTTGCACCTGTCGCTGTGACAGACATATTATCTGTCGCTACGTCAGTACCACGAAACATCTCAGTGATTGTACCCGTGTTATCAATCGAGATAACCCGGTTATTTCCATACAAGCTGAGAAACAATACTGGATTTGCGGCATCGTCTGCATTGAGCGCAACACCCAAAACGGTTTGGGCCTTAGTCGGGCTACTCAGTGAATAGGTCGTAGCTTGGCTAGCCACACCGGAACCAAAAAGTACTGCAATCTTTCCAGCTCCAATTGTCTTACCAAAGTACGTAACTGGCGATGCAGTCCGGTTATAGTACCAAACCGTCTGATTAATATTGTCTGTAAATATTGGATTCTTAACACCTCCAACAGTATGAAGCGTAAAGTAGCGCGGTTGGATTCGTATTTTAGTTTGATCTTCAGTTGGATCGAGTCCATCTCCTACTCCAGGATTTCCAACTAAAGTACAGATTTCTCCCGCTACTGCATCATTGCAGAACGCCGAGAAGTGATTGACATTAATATTCCATGATTTTGTGGCGGTTTCGTATCCGTCGGTAACTGACAACTGCACGACATGGTTGCCAAGCAGCGAAGCATCGCCCGCAGGTGTAAATGTAGAAGTAAAACTACCTGAAGAAAGTGCTGTGCTCGGACTTCCGTCAAGACTCCACGTGTAAGTGAGAGTATCACCATTGGCGTCGGTAGCGGCCCCACCACTTCCTGGTGTAAAAGTTATAGGAGATCCGTACAAAGACGTAGAGCCTGCGCCTGCCCGGACATTTAAACTTTTAGTGGTAGAAGTAGATGGAGTAGCTGTGCCCGCAAAAGTAGGTTTTCCATTGCTCTTTACATAAATAAAGGACGGGCACTGAGCGGTATTGTTGTAAGCGTCCTTAACCTCAGCAGTCAATGTGTAAACACCAGCAGCAATAGGTACCTCGTTTCTTGTTAAGGTTGCCACAGCTGTTGTTTGTCCGGAGATCTGAGTAAAGGTTGTATCACTAGGTCCTTTGAGCAGCCATTTGTAAGTAATCCCCGTGCCTAGTGCATTAACGCTGTAAGTTCGAGTTGAGTTAGCACCCGACTCAGTAATCACATCTGGCGCTCCTGGCGAAGTGGTGCCAGGTGAGCAACTCGTTACAGTCGCAGTCGAGTTATCTGTTACCGTAATGGTCCAAGTAATTGTCGTGTCATCATATCCATCATTCACTTTGAGTGTGACGACATTGGTCCCAATCTGAGCCGAGGTCGGACTAAATACGGCTTGAACGGTCGTACCGCTGTTGACTACGCCGGATGGGGTCGCTGCAAATAGCCCTGCTGCGGTACCGCCGTTGAGCAACCAACTTGCAGTCATCGAATCTGAGTTTGAATCCGAGACAACCGCGCTCAAGGTGATATTGCCAGTCGAAGTAATTGTGTTTCCAAGTGATGTAGGGTTTTGAGTCGAGATCGTAGGAGGAGCATTTCTTACTACAGTCCATGATTTTGAAGATGAGGTCGAACCGTCACTTGCTTCAGCCTTTAGCACATTTGTTCCGACTGAAAAGTCGGTAGCAGAAAGACTAATAAACGTATTTCCGTTGTTCTTATTATTCAAGGTTCCGTTGATATAATATCGAACAGTACAAGTTCCTGAATAGACCACACCAAAAGTAGTATTTTGGCCAGAAGTAGAAACTCTCAGAGTTCCAGCATCAGGGGTCGAAGAAATTAAATTGGAACAATCACCTGAAGTCGAACTGTCCTGAAGAATGCTACCAAAACCATCTCCCCCATTACATCCAACCAAAGAAAGCGCAACACACACTGAGGTGATCAGTGAAAGTGGGGCTGACAATTGGCTAATCTCAAGCGACATACGGACCTCAGAAATGAAATGTTAAGCCGGTGAGGAAATCGAGCTCAGTCGCGGTAGCGCTCGAAGGCCCCGACAAATTAATATATCTCGCAGACAATCTTCCACTCAATCGAGAGTTGATACTGCGCTCGACTCCTAGTTCTCCACCAAAACCACCATAACTTGACTGCACTGCCTGAAATTGCCTTTGATGAAAGCTTAGGCCAATAAAAGGACGCCAAACCTGTGTAGAATCGAACTGAACTCTATCCGTTTTTGTAGTTAAACTCTGTGAATGAGTCAGAGGAAACCAATTAAAGCCAATATCGACTCCATAGGATGCATCACCGCCAATAATACCTGTCATCAAGATCGAATATCCAACTTTGGCCTCAAATGATGACAATATCTGGTGGCGATAAGCAATATGCCAACTACCAAACGCGTTCACCGAACCACTCTTTTGTTTTGTCGTAGCCGAAAAGTCGAAGTATCCCGCGGCCACGTCAAACTTTCCAGCGTGCGCATTCGATACGCATAAGAGCAAGATAAGCAAAATAGATTGGATATTAAGCTGCTTTAGCTGCATTTCCGGTACTCTCTCCGTCTAGGCTAAGACTGATCACGTTTTCTTCTTTTTGGACCAGATAGTCGTGAAGTGTTCGAGCAATCAGTTCACGACCGTCTCCTGTCTGACCTTTTTCAGGTGCGTGGTGATCAAATCTGCGAAGTTTTTCTTTGTAGAGCAGCTTTTGCTTATCTGTGAACACTTGTTCAATCTTTTGTCGCTCACCCTTTGGCACATTAAAGAGGGCTAACGCCCATTGCTCTGGTGAGAACTGAGGGACAAAGGATTTTAGTACTTCTTCATCTTGATCAAAGATTTTGAAAAATGGTGGTCGCAAGTTGTGAATTACGGAATCTCTTGGAGATGCCAAATAAATCTCTCGTTCTTCTAGCGGATCCGAGGATTTTAGATATTCACAAAGTTCCATTTCCTGTCGGTATCGTTCCAAGCGATTTAAGTCGTTGAGCGAGTGTTGTTCCATGGCCTTCTGTGAGACTTGTTGAATCGTATTTGGATCTAGCACTACAGGGGTAAACTCTGTGTTCAGTAAAGCTGCCCACGCTCCTGGAAATGACTTTCTAGCAGCGTTAATTGCGATGGACTTTGGAAGTTTAGATAATATTGCAAATGCAGTCTGCTGACTGAGTAGCCGCATGAAGTCTGGCAACTTTTCATCTAAACGCCAAACAAGTACAAGCATCTGTTCTTCACCAGCGCTCCCTTGTGAAGGTGCGCCTTTTGCCATATTTTGAAGAAGGTCTAGACAATCTAAACTTAAACTTCCTGCTTTATTAAAGGCATCGAGCCATCGATTTCCCGGACTGAGTGAAAAGAGCTTGCGACGCGTCTCAAGCGGGAACTCTCTCAGGATAGCCCCAAGTCTCATGCTATTTTTCTGACCATAGGTATCCAAGGCAATCATGTCGTTGAGTGAAGGAAATCCACTTCGGGTCGAAATCGTTTCGATAAGTCGAAGTAATATTTCACGAGTCCTAATCGGATCACTCAATTGAAGATCCCCATTTCCTGAGGTCTTGCTCTGATCATGTTGAGTTTGCGGAGCTGCTGGTGCCATGAGAGGTGCCGAGTAAGAACCGCTGCTGTTGGCTGAAGATGCAGTTTTACTATCGGCCAACGCGTTTGTAATCTTATTGACTGACATTCTATTAATGAGGAAGAACCCTAATAAGAAAAAGAAGGCAATGCTGAATGCCGAGAGAACATAAAGCCAAGAATTATTTGTGACTTTCCAGGACTTGCGATTAACCACAATTTCATCCCTGGCCTGAATCAGATGGAGGGATTGGAAAAGAGCCTCTTTGACCTCCGCAACTTCATCATCCATGATCTGATTGGGCATCGAGATCGTTATCGATACTTTTTTAACTCGCGCGAGCAAGTGTTGAACTGAAAGCTGTGGATCATCCCACTCGTCTTTGATCTCTTCATCTGCTAAATCTAAGTAAGGCAATTTTTCTGCTTGTTTTCCATTTTTAGAAAACCCGTCCGAATCGTATCTTCTAAGCGGGTCGACACTTACTGTAACGATAAAAGGGGATTGAGGTAAACGCGCTTTGAGGTAGGTGCTCGCANNGAGCATCCTCGACTTCAGCAACCCGTGGATGTTTTTGAATCGCATCTCCGAACGCAAATGAAGAAATCTGACTCAATACGAGTAAGGAGTATAAGATCACATTGGCGTACTTCATAGTCTATCCTTGGTTTCTGGTTCGATAATAAACACAATTTTTCTTGCCGTTGGATTTCCCNNATCCAGCGATGCGCATTCGACTCAAAGGTAGTCCGGATCTTTGTAGATACCGCATTGCAGCCACTGATCGGAGTGCGCTGAGTTCTAAATTATCTTGATACCTGGAATTTTCACGAGCGACGACTCTCACCTGATCTGTGTAGGCGCGAATTCCGAGAGTATAGTTTCCTGCATAAGGTAGAAACGTTTTCGCAAATTTATTAAGTACCGGTGAAACTTTTTTATTCAGGTCGATCTTTCCTAGATCAAAGAAGGAGATTCCTGGAAACTCTACGATTACTTTTGCGCCCACCTTATAGACCTTCGCTCCCCACTGAGAAGTAATCACTTCATCAATGCCTTTTTGGGTCGTGTCGGTTCCAACATCCATATTTGGAGTTGGATTTCCCTTAGTGACTGTCGCTTGTAATGGAGTCAAAGCTGTCAGAAGCGAGTCTTGTAGCGAATTTTCTCGATCCTCATTGCGATTCAGACTGAAGAAAAGAATAAAGAAGGTAAGGAGGAGGGTAATCATATCTCCATAGCTAATGGCCCAGCTTCCTTCCGAATCTACTTCTTCAAATGCTGATTGTCGTTTTCGCAGGTTATTAATCATGCAGCATGGGTCTCAAATTCGGTTTCTGGCGCTGCGGACAATTGCAGCCTGCTGTCTGGAGGAACAAACGAGTTCAATACTTCCTGAGATTCTAAGAGAGTAGCTTTTTCAACTGCGAGCATGATCGCCTGCACCGCGACTTCTGCCTCTTTCTTTTCTTCTACAATCGTTTTGGCGATGTTTTCGCCCGCAGGATTGAGGATCAAGTTAGCGACAAGGAGTCCATAGAGAGTAGCGACGAGGGCAACGGCCATTCGAGAGCCAGCTTCAGTTGAACTGGCACCATCCGATACAGCTCGCATTAGACTTACAAGACCTAAGACTGTTCCAACGAGTCCAAAAGCGGGAGGATACTTTGCTAACGATCGAAATGACTGAGCAATCCGATTTCGTTGTTCGGACCACTGAAAGATTCTTTCTTCGAGAATGCTTTGTATTCGTTCTGCTCTAAACCCTAATCCAATCAGCTCGACTCCATCGCGAAGAACTAGACCCGGAAGTCCCTCTGCTTGGGTGTCGTTCACACGCCTTCCCTCCTGCAGGGCTCGAATGGTTTCAATACAAGCGATAAGCGTTTCTTTATAGGCACTTTTCCGTGGCGTAGCCAACGATCTCAGTGCCGCCATTATTTCTTTGGACTGATTCCAAGGTAAGGTGATTACTGCCACTGCGATTGTACCGCCAAACACTACTGCGATGCCGATCGGATCAAGGTAGTTAGATACCGACTGTTTCAGGTGTACTACCGAAAAAGCTATACTGAGAAGTGCTACAAGAAGTCCTGAAAAGTATAACATATTAGTTCCTACCCTCGCCTTCACTTCTNNTCTGGATTGTCTGGATTTAGGTCGTGCGACTTTCGATAATATTCAGAGGCCTTTTCGACGTCTTTCTTTAAATACGCCACATTTCCAAGAAGGTCATACAAGACGCTAACACTTGTAAATTTTGTTGTAAGCTGCGTGAGAAGACGCTCAGCCTCAGCATACTCTTTTCGATAAATCATGCGCTGCGCTGCTGCTACACCTTGCGACACTTGATTAAGAGCCTCCTGTTGATTGGAACAGCTCTTATTGAGTTGTACTTCTTTGAGATTGATTCGGAGCTTAGACTCAGTTTCGAGCTGAGACTTCGGAATTAGGATCGATTCTGATTCGAAACCTTCTTTGCTGACTGTGATTTGAACAGGATCAGAGTAGAGTCCCGGAAAACTAGATTTTTCGACGTTAAGGGGGGTTTTTCCCACAGATACAGGCGCGTTACCCGAGGCTATCACTGAAACTAGCGCGCCCTCTGGGTTACTTTCGACTCGAACTGATGAACCGGTAGCACAAGCAAATAAAGTAACCGAAGCTAGTGGGAGCAAAGCAATAGATAACCAGGTACGAAGCGGATAATATTTCTCCATACCTGGTTATCGCCAGTTACATAACGAATCTTTAATAATGGCAAATTATTCTTAAACAATTACCCAATATTTGAGCGTCAAAAACTTGGCTTAATTGTAGCTCAGCTGTTAGATTTCATGTCCGATGGATAGAAGGATTGGTAGGTCTTTACATCAAATTTCCATCGTCCACTGGTTTTCACGAATGGAATAAGACGTTTGTCTCCCTGGCTTGTTGCTTCCACGACTGCACGCGTGCCTGCGACATGCTCATCTTCACATGAAAGATCTTTGATACCCTTGAGATACTCGGGGCTATTTTTCATTGCCTTGCCAGCTTGCTGCAAGGATTTGCCTTGAGCCAAACTTCCTGGATGATAGGTAAACTGTTGGATCAGCTTATAGTCTTCTTTTTTAAGCGCATCGACCATCGCCGAACAGACTTCTTTAGGTGAACGGTTCGTGGTCTCAGCTTGAAGCTGTTTCGCGCTCGAGTCGGTCATTCCAGAAGTAACTGCTGCCTTCTGATCAACTTTACCTGCTTCCTGATTATCCTCAGCAGCAGCAACGCTTCCAAACACGACGCAAGTCGCCAAGCCTAGTGCAATCCACAGAGCTTTCTTATTATTTTTTCTGATCATGTATTTCTCCTTACTGCAGAGAAAAGCAAGATAGAGGCCAACGTGCGGCTTATTGTATCGAGCTCAGGTGGTTCACAGCATCCTGAGCGGCATTAGGCCGATAAAACTTTGAAACTTCATTTTCCATTGCCTGGATCCGACTTGGATTTTCCACGCATTGACGAATAATTCGAGCAAGATCACTTCCCTTAGATTTAAATTGAACCAAGAGTTCAGCAGCACCAGCATCAACAAAAAGCTGTGCGTTTTTTTGTTGGTGATCATCTGCTGCGTACGGAAAAGGGATCAGCACGGATGCGCGCTTCACCGCTGCAACCTCGGCTAGAGTCGAAGATCCGGCTCGACATATTAAAAGAGAGGCTGACTGGTAGGCCTCTGGCATTTCATAAATAAACTTTTCTACTTTTGCATTTGTTCCGAGTTTCTTATGAGCTTCAACGACTCGCTCATAATCCGACTCCCCGGTTTGATGGATAAACTTCAGACGCGCCTTAAGATCTTCGAGTTCTTGGATAGCGTCAAGCACGAGGGTATTGATTCCCATTGCACCTTGGCTTCCACCAAAGATGAAGATTGTAAATGGGTCTCGTGCAGCTGAGCCCATAGGCCGCATTGTGGATCGTACAGGGTTGCCGGTGACATAAACTTGTTTGCCCGTAAACTGCTTCTCGATTCCAGAAAAAGCACACAGTACAAAATGAACAAACCGAGCCAACACACGATTTGTGAAACCTGGTACAGCATTTTGTTCCAAGATCGCTACTCGAGTATTAAACATCCAACCCACTAAGCGTGCCATCAAAACTAGGGGACCTGAAGCATACCCNNGCCAATGACTGCTCGAGGTCTTTCTCTTAAGATGATTAATGCAGATTTGATCAGAGAAATAGGTAACTGGATCAATGTTTTTATGCGTTTAGTGAAGGACACTCTCTTCAGTGAGCCTAGTACAAGGAGCAGAAGTGGATATCCGGCTCTAGGAACTAAGCGTTCTTCGATGCCACCACGGGCTCCCACAAAGATGATTTTTGAT
>DBAE01000186.1:15574-16672 GCA_002291495.1 Bacteriovoracaceae bacterium UBA1018
ATACCCGCAAGTACATGCCCGCCGGTACCACCTCCTGCCACAATTAGTGTCTCGTTTGTCACTCTGTTATTTTGATTCAACCTTAGGGCCTCTTGCAATACTCAACAAGATGCCGACTGCAAATAGATCAATCATGAGAGCCGAGCCTCCATAACTAATAAATGGAAGCGTAAGTCCTTTAGTTGGAACTAGCCCTAAGACGACCGCCATATTAACATACCCTTGCAGACCAAGAGCGAGGGTAATTCCGGCCGCTAGGAACATTCCAAATTTATCATCAAACTTTTCGTAGCACTGCCACGCGATTTGTAATCCCCGGTAAATAAAGTAACTATAAGCAAGTACCACGGCAGCTAAACCTATAAAGCCAAGCTCTTCTCCAATGACCGCAAAAATGAAATCGTTGTGGGCCTCAGGCAAATAAAAAAGTTTTTCTTTTCCGTTGCCTAATCCGACACCGAAAAAGCTACCGTTATGTAGTCCTAATAGAGACTGAATAATTTGAAACCCCTTGCCAGTAGGATCAGTCCACGGATCTAAAAAGGTCATCAAGCGCACGCGTCTATAGGGACTAGTCAAGATCAGTGCCGAACCGATCGTCAACCCTGCAGAGACGATCACTGCGATATGGCGTTTTGGCATTCCCGCCAGAAACATCATGCAGAAAATTACGAGGGTAATCATGACTGTCGTACCGAAGTCGGGCTGAGCAAGTAGAAGAATGAGAGCGGGCAATGGAACAAGAAAGTTAGCCAAAATATTCGGTATGAACCGTTCTAGGAGAGATTGCTTGCGGGCAAGTTGGTGAGCAACGAAACAAATCAACGCAAACTTGGCCAGCTCACCTGGTTGAAAATTGAAAACTCCTAAGCGTAGCCATCGTTGTGCGCCACCCACGCGCGTTCCTACACCTGGAACCATGACAAAAGCTAAAAGAACAGTCGCGATGATGGCTATTGGATAAGCCCAGTCATACCACTTCCGATAGTTGATTCGGCATCCAGCTACCAAAGCTCCAAAACCCAAGACCGAGAAGATGAGTTGCTTTTTGATAAAAGCGAAACCATCTCCGGTTCTCTCCTGAGCATAGATAAAGGA
>DBAE01000286.1 GCA_002291495.1 Bacteriovoracaceae bacterium UBA1018
GTATCTGCCTTGGTCATACTCGAGATTCATTTAACTTCAATCAATTAGCGAACGTTAACGATATTCTAACAAAAGCCGTCATTTATTTGATGATACGCAATGAATTGACTCACCGAGAATCCGTAAGTGACAATACTAAAGATGTCTCGAAGCACTACCTTAATCATCGTTTTGATTTTACAAGCCGCCGGTTTGGATGCAGCTGCCAAGGGGCCCGATGTGGGTCATCTAGNNATCTAGAAGAGCTCGTCCGCAAAGCAGCAAAAATCGAAGGTAGCCAATGCGAAGCAGTATTGAAGAAAAAGAATTTGAGTTTGGTCATTGGAGTTGTGACCCCCGACGGTGAGACGATCACTTCGTTTGGAGCACCTCTTTCTTCAGCTAAAGATGCGCGATTTAAAATTGCTTCACTGAGTAAGCCCTTCACAGGCTCTCTCGTTAGACAACTGGCGCGTGAAGGAAAGGTTTCACTTGATGCTCCTTTAATGCGTTATCTGCCAGAAGCACATCTTCCATCTCATAAAAAAATTACGATTAGGCAACTCATCGAGCATACCTCTGGATTACCCGCAGTCTCTCCAGGTCTAGATGATCGAAATCCAAGTGATCCGTATGATGGCTATACGGCAGAGACTCTCTTTCCTACGCTCAAGAAGGTTAATTTTGATCCGAGTGATAAGCCAAATTTTAGGTACTCAAATTTTGGTTACGCACTTCTCACAGCATTGATCGAAAAAATTGAGAAGAAGAGTTACCAAGAAGTTTTGAAAGAGAAGATTCTTAAACCGCTTAAGATGAATGCTACAGGTACTCGATATTCAGATGAAGAGATCGTTCCGGGTCACCTGCCAAACGGTAACAAAGTGCCGGGGTGGCATTTAAGAGGACTTTATGAAGGTGGTGGTGGCGTCCAATCGACAACATCTGATCTTATGAAGTTTCTTTCAGCAAAGCTTAAAGAGCGACCTGAAGATTTAGATGCTTGGCGATCTAACGAAGATAAAACACGCTTCTGGCACGGCGGAACGATCGAAGGATTTTCATCTTTCATGGGAATTGATCTCAAGTCCCAAAGTGCAATAGTTGTATTGGTGAATGGTCATGCAATTAACCCAGATGGTGCGGGCCACAGCACTCATTGCTTAGACGATATCGTAGGAACTTTTCTAGAAAATCGTAAAAACCAAATGCTGATTCGTAAAGCGCAGAGCCTCCCTGATTTGAATCGAACCCCAGCCGTGAAATGCGACTAATGGCCTATTTTAGTTAAGTCATTAAAAACATTAAACAAATTCAACTTTGCAAATGAAATAATTAACTGTTATAATTTCATTTGAAATGAGGAAGTAATGGGCCATCAAACCACGAAAGTTAATGAGCTTCATAAAAAGGAGCAGGTGTTGACAAAGGCGGTCTTACGTTCTGCTGAACTTTTGGAAATTAGCCGGAAGGAACTGTCAGAGATCATCGGACCTAGTGAGGCGACCCTTTCCCGAATGAGTTCAGGAGACTCGCATGTTTCTTTGAAGAGCAAGGAAGGCGAATCCGCCCTTCAATTTGTTCGGATCTTTCGAAGTCTCGATACGTTATTCGGCGGAAATTCGGAACTTTGCTCGAAATGGTTGAAGGCACAAAACTCACACTTGGGGGGTGTGCCTCTACAATTAACGAAAAGTATTCAGGGGCTCATCGATGTCGCTCGATATTTGGACGCTATGCGCGCCAAAGTTTAAATATACTACTCTTGAGCAGGAACCCTGGAGAATTGTCGAAGGACAACACGCAATCGCTACCCGAAAACTGGTTGATAGCGACGAAGAGCAAAACATTCTCGAGGAACTTGTTGAATCGGCAAAGCCACCTGTACCTTATGATATCGAATGCGAAAATTATCATTGGTTGCTTTGGACTCCTTTTCGTTATCCCCCTTTGAGGAACGGCTCACGCTTTGGTGATCCTCTACGTCGAGGACTATGGTACGGATCGATCGAAATCGAAACGGCATTTGCCGAAGTCGCTTTTTACACTTTCTTGCTGAGAGCAGGATCCAAAGCGGATTTTGGGACATTTTCCAAACCAGTTACCGCTTTTACCGCTGAGATTCGAACCATGAAGGGCGTGGACCTTACTCGGGNNCGGGAGCCGTTCGTTACCTACGAAGACCAACTTTCGGCTCCGGATTCATACGCAGCATCGCAACCTTTAGGAAACTCACTCAGGGATGCGGGTGCAGAAATAATTTCATTTCGATCAGCGCGATGCCCGGATCATGGAGCAAATATAGCGGTCACCACCCTTAGTGTTTTTAAAAGTTCGAAACCGAAAAATTCGACTTCATGGTTTTGCATTAGTAGTGCACAGACTGTAGAATTCAAACCCAATGGATTTCAGCTGATTCAGCTGAAGAGACAAAACTTCTCGAAAACACAGTTTTTAGTCGGAAAAAAACTTCCAGCGCCGAGTATTAATTCTCTGTGGAGGCCGCAGTAAACTTGAAAGTTGGCTCG
>DBAE01000064.1 GCA_002291495.1 Bacteriovoracaceae bacterium UBA1018
GTGTAGATCCAGTAAACGAGCCGCTCATGACTCGTGCAAAAGTTTAGAGATTGCGCGCGCACAATTGCATAATTCAAATCTTATTTAATTTATGAATTTGGGAAATCTGCCCCAGAAGCGGAAGTCCGTGTGGCATAACCCTTGCTCTTACGCATTCCGCTATCGAGGGAGGTAGACACGGATGGAACTACAATCACTAATCAATACAGGCGTAGCAGAAAACAATTCGTCTTTAGAAACAAGACGTCAGCATTCACGTTATACTTTTTTAAAAGCAGCCGACTGGGACTTTTTTACAATGACGACCGGTTCCAAATCGGGATTTATTGAGAATATCTCAGAAGGTGGGTGCCTTTTTAGAACCTCTGAGCTCATCGAGCATCGCCGGTGGATTAGGATTTTAGCAAAAGATACAGAGTCAAACCTCATGCTCGTTCTGGTCGGCCGTGTTCTTCGACGCGAAGATAAAATGGAAGCGTGGAGCGATCACGATGTGAGCTTACATCGGTATGGGATCGAGTTTATTCGGCCGCTTAATCCAGTTGTTTTACAAAGGCTTCAACACGCTGAGCATAATTGTGCAGTGTGTGGGGATGCTTCAGCATCGATTCCGGATGGAGTTGAGAAAAACACTATGTATTGCTTACTCTGTCATCTCAGACGAGCTTGTCACAATCTGATCCGTCCAGATGACCTCGCAAATTTTGAATTTGAAGCTCCGAAAAAAGCTTAATTACACCAACTTCGTATATCCACTACGCGCCTAGCATTTGAGGACTCGGTCACTCAGCATGCCGCGCACTTTTGCTAAGAATTGTACTTCCGATGCCGAAAACACAATTCTTAGCAAAAGTACGCGGCATCTAGGGGAATAAAAAAAGCCTGCTTGGACAACCCAAGCAGGCTTTTTTGCTACAGATATGAGTCGCTAGACTGACGTCTCGCTAAACTACTTTTCTTGTTTGATCTTTGCTTTTTCGAGCAAGAACTTCACAGTCTTATCTTCACGCATGCGGAACTCGAGGTCATCGCGGCGTTGTGGGTTCTGTAAGTAGAACTCACGAATGCGTGTTTCTTCGACCTTCATGTTCTCAGCCATGGTTTTGATCTCAGTGTCGATGTCAGCAGACTCAACAGTGATGTTTTCTTTCTTAGCAATCGACTCAAGGATGAGGCTTGCGCGTACTTGGTTTTCAGCGCGGGTCTTGAGGTTGGCGATCTCAGCACCGAGTGCTTCTTGGATCATCTGATCATTGAAGCCTTGGTTTTTGAGGTTGCCGGCAACTTCTTGCATCAAGTTACGTGTCTGAGCTTGGACCAAGCTTTGTGGAACATCAAAAGTGTTCTTATCGATCAATGCTTGCAAGAGATCGCTTCGGATCTTGCGTTCAACTTCGCCTGAACGTTCTTTAGTTAAGTGTTCAGTCGCTTTTGTGCGAAGATCTGCCACGCTTTCGTAGCCCATGGTTTTGACGAGTTCGTCGTCGAGAGCCGGGAGGTTTTTCTCTTTGATCTCGTTGAGAGTCACTGTGAACTCTGCATCTTTTCCTGCGAGTTCAGCTTCGTAGAAGTCCTTAGGGAATGGAACGCGGAAAGTTTTAGTCTCACCTTTTTTCATTCCAACTAGGTTTTCTTCAAAGCCCGGAATTAGACTGTCGGAGCCGATCTCAAGCACGCGTGTGCCAGTCATGCCTGGTTTTTCTTCAATGCCAGTTTCAGTGACTACGCCGCCTTTGAAGGAGATNNGAGATATCGACATGGTTACCGGTTTTAGCTTTATAGCTCTCATCGGTAATCGGAGTGAGCTGAGCTTGTGAGTCGAGAAGATTTTTGATGATGGTATCGATGTCTTTGTCGGTGATCGTTTCAGATCCACGAGTCAGAGCAATACCGGTGTAGCCTTTTACTTCGATCTCAGGAAGGACCTCTACGGTTGCGATGTAGGTCAGGTCTTGGTCTTCTTTTAAAGTGTGGTCATGAGCGCCATCGCCAGTTTTGTGATCTGGGGTTTCGATTTGTGGGCTGCCTACAGCCTGGATCTTTTGATCTCGAACGGCATGTTGGAAAGATTCATCAATGAGGTTGTGGAATACGCGATGTCTGACGTCTTCGCCGTAATATTGCTTCACAACAGCAATTGGGACGTGTCCTGGGCGGAAACCTTTGATTTTAGCAGTACGCTGAACTTCAGCCAGGCCTTTTTCAAAACGCTTTGCAACGATTTGAGCAGGAACCTTAACGGTGAGTTTGCGCGAAATATTGGAGGCCTTTTCAACTGATACAGTAATATCCATAGTTAGGCGGTTTTAGACGATCGTGAGGCCTATTGGAAGCGTAAATTTTAGGCAAAAGGTGGGCTACTAGAGCCATTCCCCGGGGTTTTGAGCCTGCTTACCAAGATAGGTCCGAATACCAAACTTGTTCATGCCACAGGGCTCGAGCTGGAGCTGTCGGGCCCACGGCTTTACGATCCTGAGTGGCTAGAATGTCTGAAATAGCCTTTGGGGAGCGTCGGTTTTCACCAATCTGAAGCAGAGTGCCGGCGATTCCTCGTACCATCTGCTTCAAAAATCCTGTTCCTACTAATCTGACCCGGACTAAACCAAAGGGGGGGCCTTCGTCGTCGATCGGCCTAAAGTGAGGCTGACCAGGAATGGAGATTGGCTCTAATGTGACCTGTGCCTCTAGGATTTCGCGAACTGTAGCGCCTGGCTTAGCTCCCGATGCCTGNNGTCTAAGGCTTCTTGCATCGACACAAGATCAAGCCGCTTTTTGATCCACCAAGAATAGGGCTCTAAGTGTGGAAGTGCGCAGGGGCCTTGTTGGAAAAAATAGCTGTATTGTTTTTTAACTGCGCTGCGCTGGGCATGAAAGGTAAGAGCAACCTTTTGAACGGCTAGGACACGAATGTCTATGGGTAGGATCGAGTTCATGCCTCGCTTGAGTGTCTCTGGATCCCATTCTTTCTTTTTCAAGATAAAGTGAGCGACCTGGCCNNGTGCGCCCACTCCCGACGATGGTCACTTCTTCGCGAGTCATAGTGGAGAGGCCCTTTTCAATGGTCTCCTGAATGCTGGGCTCATTTCCCGACTGCAGAGCTTTCTGTTTTTGCCATCCACAGTACTCGGTGCCTCGGTAAGAAAGTAGGGCAGCGTATTTATGCATTAGAACTCAAAGGTGAGACCGGCAGTTAATCCGGAAACTGAAAAGTCGACGTCACCTGAGATAGTCGTCAAACGAGTNNCGCTGACAGTGTAAAGGCTCCATCCGGCTTCTTTATCGATAAAATCTAAAAGGATATTTACTCCGCCGCTCATCATGATGGCACGTGAGTAGCCTTTGTGGCCTGAACGATCGTCGCTTCGATTTTCAACGTAGAGGACTGCCGCTGGTCCTGCCTGAACGTAGGGACGCACATAATTGGACAAATTGAGGCGATAGATCCCACCTACGGCGATCGGAGCAGTTATGAAACGTAACTTAATCTGAGACTCAGATCCAAACGGGGTGCCGTTGGGTCTAAATAGCTGATATCTAAACTGCCCCTGTCCAGAATTGTAGGTGAGTCCGATATTTCCTATGAGCCCTAGGCTTCCGACCCAAGCGTGATCAAGGAGTCGGTACTCGTAGAAAAAATTGAGATCCGGTGTCCATCCGTCGCCATAGACTGTTCTATAGGGTGTAGCGCTTGGATTACTGGGATTAGTGATATTGCGGCTTTGCGATGCCCCGAGCTTAAATCCACCAGCACCATTCACTTTACCGAGCTTCTTAGCTTCAAGTTTTTTCCCGGCCTTAAAATCAGCAATTGCGCTTCCTTCGTTTGGAGGACCAAGCCGTTCCTTTTCTTGATCAGTATATCCCGTGGAAGGAGGGGGCGAAGCCGGCAAGCCGCTTTTGAGCGTTTCAGTATAAGAATCTTGGTCAGAAACCTGCGGGTTATTTTGATCTTGGGAGCGAAGTTTTTCTTTAATTTTGTCTGTGTAAGAGCCTTCAGAGTCGCTAGATCCTTCTGGAAGAGTCGCTTTCAACTCATCGATATAAGGCTGAGGAGGTGTTTCTTGAGCAAAGCTTTGTGATGAAATCGTAAAAGCAATGCTGGCAAGAAATGCAATGTTCATGTCCCTGGCCTCTTATTAGATAAGGATACCTCAGGACGGCTTACTCCGATCAAGAATAAAAGTAATGAAAAGATGGTCAATAATAGGAGCGAGGTGAAAAGGGCGGGATGAAGAAGTAACCAGCTCACTGCTTGTACCGGGACTAAGATCGTTAGAACTGGAAATCGGAACGCAGGGTTTTCCATCAGCCAAAATGCAGCTGAAGGAGACCAGTTGTAATATNNCACTTGATCCCTAAATGTTCGAAGCATGAGTACCGGTGCTTCTTCTGTGGAGCCGAAAGCTGCTGTAGCGATAAAACAATTGCTCTTATTTAAAAAAGTTTGGACCTCTGAAGTACGTACACGAG
>DBAE01000045.1 GCA_002291495.1 Bacteriovoracaceae bacterium UBA1018
GGCTTGAATAGCCACCTCGAACATTTGGCGTTCGATGAGCTCTTTCATCTTTTTAGCGAGCTCTCGCCCACGGTACGCAGCTTTATCGCGATGAATGATGAGCGAAAGTGCATCGACCGGATCACCATTAATTAAGATGTCGAGTTTGACGAGATCTGCAGGACGATAGTCCGTTAACTCGTAATCCATCGACGCGTATCCCTTAGTTGTACTCTTGAGTCGATCGTAGAAATCAAAGACCATTTCATTGAGCGGCATTTGATAAACGAGGGTAACGCGATCGCTGGTGATGTAATCCAGCTTTTCTTGAATGCCACGACGTTCATTCAAAATTGCCATGACTGAACCCACAAACTCCGCTGGCATGTGAATCGTCATCTTGATGTACGGTTCTTCGATTGTTTCAACACGAGTGAGATCTGGGAGTTTTGCAGGATTATCAATCATCAAAACTTCGCCATCAGTTTTGGTCACTTTGTAGATCACTGAAGGTGCAGTCGTAATGAGGTTGAGATTGTACTCACGCTCCAAACGCTCTTGCACAACATCCATGTGCAGAAGTCCTAAAAATCCGCAGCGGTAACCAAATCCAAGTGCAGTGGAGGTTTCTGGCTCCCAGCTAATCGCAGCGTCGTTCAGTTTAAGCTTTTCTAGCGCTTCTTTTAGATCGTTATATTGATCGGCATCGATTGGATAGACACCGCAGAAAACCATCGGCTTAACTTCTTTAAATCCACCCAAGGCTTCTTTAGCAGGATTGCTAACATNNCTTTCATATCGCGAACGTCTTTAATGCCGCAAACGATAGCACCCACTTCGCCGCTGCTGATTTGACCGACGTCAGAAAACTTAGGAGTGAAAACTCCCAAGCGTTGTACTTCGAATTCTTTAGCGACGTGATAGAGCTTAATCTTGGTGCCCTTTTTGATCGTGCCTTCAAATACACGACAAAGTGCGATGACTCCTTGATAAGGATCGTACCAGCTATCAAAGATCAGTGCGCGAAGCGGTTCCGCATCTGCATCTTTTGGAGCCGGAAAGTTATTAACGACAGCTTCTAAAATTTCATCGATGCCGATACCTGATTTAGCGCTGCAATAAACAGCCTTTGTTGTATCGACTAGACCAATCATCTCGTCGACTTCTTTGAGTACGCGATCTGGATCGGCAGCAGGAAGATCAATTTTGTTGATGGCAGGAAAAACTTCTAGATTGATGTCTAGAGCCATAAACACATTGGCTAGAGTTTGTGCTTCGACTCCTTGGGAAGCATCTACTACTAAAATTGCGCCTTCACAGGCAGCAAGTGAACGGCTGACTTCATAGGTGAAGTCTACGTGGCCCGGAGTATCGATCAAATTGAGAATGTATTCATTTCCATTTTTAGCTTTGTATTTGAGGCGAGCGCTTTGCGCTTTGATCGTAATGCCCCGTTCTCTTTCGATGTCCATGCTGTCCAAAAGCTGAGCTTCCATCTCACGAGCTTGGACAGTTCCAGTTCTCTCGAGAAGGCGGTCAGCAAGGGTCGATTTGCCATGGTCAATGTGGGCGATAATGCAGAAATTTCTAATATTTTTTGGCATGTGCGTTCTCTGGGAGTTGGAACGCAAGGTAGCAGACTTAAGCTATATCCCAAAACGGAAAACGCTCAGATAGGAGGCATTGCCGCCCAAAAGTAAAAGTAAACGACGATAGGAAGGATGAAGAGGAGTGAAAAGCCACCCTCTGAAAGTAAGATTTCAACGATAGGATGTTGTGACCGTGGAGCTTGCGTCGGCTCGGTCTCTACGGAGTCTTTGTTTTCCTTATCTATTATTGACTTTTTCATTCAACATCTCCATATGTGACTGAAGGTCCCTCATGCGCATTACAGATTTATCGGCTAGTACCCCAGAAATTATTACGCTTACCATCACCGACCTCTCCCGAGGCGGAGCAGGAGTCGCCAAAGACGCTAACGGACGGGCAGTCTTTGTTCCTCTCACCATGCCCGGGGATGAGGTAAGAGTCAAAATTGTTGAAGCAAAAAAACGTTATGCTGAAGGGCAAGTGCTTGAGTTCATAAAGAGATCGGATCAGCGTCAAGTTCCTCCTTGCAAGGTTTTTGGAAGATGTGGCGGCTGCCATTGGCAACATGNNGAAAACTAAACTTGGCGGCCTGACGCACGCTTTATCTCGATTTCAGATTTCTACGCCTAGCCGCTGGGACGAGTTTCCCGCCCAAGAGCCTTGGCAGTATCGAAACCGTGTTCAGATGCGTGGAGATCAGGGACAAATTGGATTTTTTGCCCGAGGTAGTCATGATCTTGTGACGACAGACCGCTGTGAGATTGCTCGGCCNNAGAAACCCAGAAGCAAAGTCTAGAGTATGCCGCTCCCTTTAAGGTGGAGGTCGAAGTCATGCCGGACGGCGAGATTAGGCGAACTTGGAATGATCGCCACGGTGCCCGAGGTTTTCGTCAAGTCAATGACGATCAGAATGTAAAAATGCAGCAATGGATCAGGAAGGTCTTTGAAGAATCAAAAGACCCGAACCGATCTTCTGTTCTTTACGATCTTTACGGAGGTCGAGGAAATCTCTCATTGCCGCTCGTGGAGCAGATGAGCCAGATTCATTGTGTCGATTTGTCGGCTCCAGTAGGGACACCCCCGGGTACGCCAGATCACCTCAAGTTTTACCGCTCGGATGTAGCGCCATGGTTAGATAATCACCTCAAAAGAAGTAAAAAACCTAAGGGTGAAATTCAGGTGTTGGCCGTGCTGGATCCGCCTCGCGAAGGATTAGCTCATCAGTTTGATTGGATCGCCAAGAACCTCGAAAAGTTGAAGGTCGAAAAGGTTGTTGCAGTTGGATGTGACCCGGACTCTTGGGCAAGAGATGTCTCTCGATGGATCAAGAGGGGTTGGCATCTCGAGCGTGCGGCGGCGTTTGATTTCTTTCCTCAGACACCTCACGTAGAGGCAGTCGCATTTTTGACTCGCGCAATTTGACGTTTATTTAACGACTGTAGACAAGTGGAGTTTGACACTCCACTCAATGCCTTTTAACCTTAAGTAATGAAGAGAAAAGGAAATCTAAGTCATTGGATGACGACTATGACGGGCGGCGTGCTCGTTGCTCTTCTTTGTCTAGGCTGTGCGACTGATCAAAAAGCAAAAGCATCGCCAGAGGAACGCGCAAAACTTTTTGTTGAAGCGGCCAACGCAGCTTTGATGGAGGGTGATCCAACTGGCGCACTCCAGTATTTGAAAACTGCTGAAGACCTAGACTCAGATCTTCCTGAGCTTCACTTCACACGTGCAATTGCTTTCCACGCCAAAAAAGACCTTCCTAGTGCTTTGATCTCAATCAAACAAGCGCTCAAGCTTGCACCCGAAGATAGCAGCATCTTAAATGCGCACGGTAAGCTCATGCTCGACGCCGGAAAATTTAAAGAGGCTGAAAAAAGCCTTTTAAAAGCTGCGAAAGATCCTACCTTTCGAGATGCTTTCCGTTCTTATACAAGTTTAGGAATAGCTAACTATCGCCAAGGTAAATTTGCGCAAGCTCGCAGTTACCTCGATCAAGCTATCCAAGAAAATCCTCCAGGTGCCTGTATTGCTTACTACTACAAAGGGCATATCGACTTGAAAGAGGCGCGGTTTTCAGAAGCAACTGAAAATTACGATCGAGCGACACAGAAGTTTTGTGCAGGTTTTTCAGATGCTCACTACGCACTTGGAATTGCGTACGAGCGTGATAAACAATTTGAAAAGGCTCGAAAGAAGTATTTAGACGTTCAACAAAACTTTCCAAAAACAAAAGCTGCTGAGCAGGCCATGGAACGGTTAACCCGTCTTCCATAAGGAAAAGGCTAATAGGAAATGGCTGGGGATACGAAAAGTTTAGGCGAATTTTTAAGACAAGAGCGTGAGAAGAGAGGCGTCACTATTGAGCAGCTCGCCTCCGCAACCAAAATTAGCGTCCGCTTGCTCTACAGTCTCGAAGCAGATCAGTACTCAGAGTTACCTGCTAAGCCTTTCATCCGAGGTTTCGTTACCTCTTATGCTCGTTTTATCGGGCTTGATCCAAAGGAAATTTTAACTCGTTATAATAGCTTTGTTGAAGAAAAGGCCCTGGATCGCCCTTCTCGAGATGGAAATTACAGTGGCTATGCTTTTGAGAAACCAGAAGGTGAACAGAGTCGCACTATCCTTTGGTTCGTCATGGGGGGGTTCATCATCATTGGTGCTCTCGTCGTGTTGGTCTTTAAGCCCACACTCGGTCATCGAAAACATAAAAACTTAGATAAGCTTAAAGCAGTTCATGCATCACCGTCACCTTCGCCTAGTACTGGTGGAGCAAGTCCTCCTTCAGTGGCAGGCGTGAGTGTCGTAGGAGCATCTCCTTCACCAGGCCCTTCGGCGCCAGTTTACGTGAGTATCCCTGCATCGCCCGTTGCAACTGCGCAGGCGCAAGCACAAGCTCAAGGATCACCTTCTCCGAAAGCGTCCGCATCTGCTGCACCCACGGCGACTCCAGCGCCAACAGCTACCCCGGTCCCTAGCGTTAAACCAAGCCCAGTCGCGTCACCAGTCGCATCCCCGAGCGTCAAGCCAAGTCCGGTAGCGTCACCGGCAGGATCTCCGGCACNNCTCGCCTAAGCCAGATCCTCTCAATTCGGGAATCGATCTTAAGCCAAGTGAAATTAAGTATAAGGCTATTTTCAAGGCACTAGCTGATGTCTGGGTTCGTTACTCGGTGGACCAAAAGCCTGAGACTAAGTTTGTACTGCGTAAAGATCGCGCACTAGTGCTTCGTGCTCGAGAGATCATTCGTTTCCAAGCTTCAAATCCAGATTCTATATCCTTTATTTATAACGGCCGAGCGTCTCGAACGATGAAGTCAGATAAAAATTTAACTGAACATCTCTCGACTCCTTCGCTCGTATTTCCATCGACAGAAGCGTCAAAAATTAAAGATTCCTTCCAGGGCGAAGCGCCCCTTCCAAAGACTTCGGGACCAGATTTGCGCCCCTCGCCAACAGCTGAGCCTACTACCTAATAGTTATCCACACGGTTGAGCCGAGTTATCCACACGACGTAACTAATTGAAGTTATTAAATATTTTTCCTTATATTGACCTTTATCCACACTTTTTTTCAAAGTTATCCCCAAAACCGCGCACANNATTTCGAGGATGAGCATTTTAGCGTGTCAGCAAAATGGCGTAATTTACGGGTAAAATTGCATCTTGCACGGCCTAAAAAGGTCCTCTGACAAGAACTTGACGAAAATTTAAAAAATTAAGTCTTGTCAGTAGAAAGATGAACAGTTCGTAACCAAACAGGAAAAGATGGGATTTACCAGGTGGCAGATCTGAATCCTTTAATAGCGATCAGCGCGATGGCTATATTAGGAAGTTGCATCGCAAATACTGGGGGTAAGACGCCTTTGTTTACCATGACAGATGCAGTGGCCTGAATGGACCAGTAGATGACGATCACAATCAGAGCTACTAATGCAGCTCCAGCTCGGACAGCACGAGTTCGGACAGTGCCGTAGCCGATGCCTAAGAAAACAAAGATGAGTGGGCTAAAGGCAAC
>DBAE01000230.1 GCA_002291495.1 Bacteriovoracaceae bacterium UBA1018
GGTCGGCCCGACCTTTTGGTAGCGGGCGCGCATCAAAATGACGCAGACCTAGACAAAAAGGTGTGGACCACCTTTTGTTAGCCCCGATTACTACGCGAACGAACTTGAGCGACGTTTCTTTCAGATTGAGTACGCTTAAAATAAGTCTCGATGGCTTTGCGAGCTAAGTAAGAAGATTTCACTCTCCAAAGCTTTTCGTGAACGGTCAAAGCAGCAATTGCGATTTTCTGATCGCCACGTCCGGCGAAACCTACAAACCAGTCGTACTTACCGCGTGGATCCATACCGGTCAAAGAGCCAGTCTTTCCACCGACATCAACATACGCCAAATCACCACGAGCAAATCCGCGGAAAGATTTACGAGAGGTTCCACGTACGATTGTCTCTCTCATCAAAGCACGAATCTCAGCTGCTGCTTCACTAGAAACAGTTTGGGATCCGATCTTAGGTTCGGCTTGATAGATCACCGATCCATCTTGACCATGAACAGTCTCTACAACGTATGGCTCCATCATCACGCCATCGTTTGCAACAGACGCAGCGATAAGCGCACCCTGAAGGGGGCTCATGGTGTTATCACGCGTGTAACCTGATGCTGTCTCAGCAAGGCTCCAAGCATCATCTGTAATCTCTGCGCGACCTTCCTGAATGGGGAGATCACCTGCAATCTTACGATTAAATCCAAAGCGCGCTGCATAGGCTCTGAGCGTTTCAGCACCAATAGTGAAAGCACCTAGGCGGCCAAAGACGGTATTGACTGAATGAGCAAAGGCCTCTTTCAAAGTCATGTGACGTGTCCAACGATTATTGGTGAGCTTAAGAATGTTGCTCTTATAGAGTGTGTGATTTCTTCCGTTGAATGAAATCATCGTGTTAGCTGAAAAGTTCTTTTCTGAAATAGCTGCCGCAGCAGTCACCACTTTAAAAACTGAAGCAGAAGGAAACGTTGCTCTCAGAGCGAGGTTGTCTTGAATTTGGCCGTCATCATGATTGTAGCTAATCATAGAAAGAATACGGCCAGTATTTGCGTCCATGGCAACAAAGGCGCCGTAATCTGGACGATAATTTCTAAAAAGATCTTCCATTGCCGCCTGCAGCTTTGCATCAAAGGCATACTGAACAATGGCTTTTTCGTTCTTTCCTTTTACTGGAAGCGTGATTTCGGCTGGGTATTCTTGAAAAACACCCGCGTTCTGAAGGGCTTCAGAAAGATCATTCTTTGTTAGTTCGGATTTTGATCCGGTAATTGAGGAGGTCTTCTCTAAAATTGAACTAAATGGAACAAGGGATCCCAAGCCCACTGCAGATACCGCTAGGGTAAGAATCAAGAACTTATTCTTAGGAAGAGCTTTAATCATCGGTTGTCGTTTCTCAATATCCAAAAATTGTTTAATTAATCACTATTGCCGGGCAACTTCTTTCCGGACAACCGTGATTTTGCTAACTTTGCGTTACTTAAGTAATTTAATGCTTGTTACTACTTACCTCTATCCGCCGAACTCTTCGGCAAAAAGTGCCGAGTACTTGATAGATTAAGACAAATAGGTCTTAACAGTGTGACGTATTCGACGAACTTAGGTCAAGAACTTGAATTGTAAGTTCTTGTTTTTCTTTTGAACACCAAAGCGTTTGTTACGGCGCCTTCATTCATAGCGCCAAATCTTCGACATTGGAAGACGGCTGTTGTTCAGAATCTTCTTCCGGACTTTCTTCAGTAATTGGATTACTCGGAATTTCAAACAGTAAAGGCATCATCAATTCTGCTTCGCGCTCTTCTGGCGTGATGTAGTGAGCTTGCGCCATTTTCGAGAGAATGGATCGAACTGTTTTGTCGGCGTAATGCGTAAGCCGCTTAGCGCGAAACGACTGCCCGTATCTCTTAGGACTCGGAAGCAACATCGCCAAAAACGCTCCTTCTTTTGCGGTCAACATCTGCGGCGATTTTTTAAAATAGAACTCTGCAGCTTCACGAATACCGAAAATACCTTCGCCCCACTCGGCGATATTCAGATAAGTCTCTAAGATTTTTTTCTTTCCAACAGCGTCTTCGATGCGAACAGCCAAGATGAGCTCTTTTACTTTGCGCCAAAGATTTTTGTCCTTGCTGAGAAAAACATTTCTCACGACCTGTTGGGTGATCGTGCTTGCACCACGAACAAACCTTCCAGCTTCCCAATCTTCACGAATCGCTTCTTTGATCTGCTTAGCATCGTAGCCTTCGTGCTGATAAAATGCCCAGTCTTCACTCACAATGACGGCGCCCACTGCAACTCTCGAGATCTCGCCTAAGCCTACCCAGCCTGCGGGACGAGAGTTTTGCAGTGTGACTTTAGGTGGCTTTTTCGACCCCTGATACTTGACCACGGGATATCGATGTTTGAGAACAGAGACATCTGGGAACTCAGATCTGAAGTATTTCCATCCAGACCAGCTCACGTAAGACACCGCAAGCACAGTCAAAAGGCTTAAAAAGAATATGAATCGTCCCATCCCTTTAAGCATAACACGCCGAGCTACAAAATCATCAGAAATCCCGCTTGTTTCGCTCCTGGCCAAACTGTAAGCTCTTGACTGTGCAAAACAAAAAGACAACTGTAAAAAAAACGTCCAGCTCCAAAACTAAGATTAATCCTGATACCAAGACAACGAAGTTGAAAGCTAGTCCTTCGACCCGGACGCAGGATTTGTACAAAGGCAATCCATTCATTATCCCGAACAATAATCGGATCTACACGAATGAGAAGAAGCTCAGGATCGCTCGCGACATGCTTGAGCGATACACGGGCAGCCCAGTCGAGCGCTTCCGCAAGCAAATCATTCTCACCAATTTTGATTACTACATTGAGCGCTTTCACAATCTTTGCGGTGATCAACTTACAAAAGGTTCCGCCACCACAGTGGTTCACAGCGATAAAGCCGATGTATCGATCGTAGATTTTTCGATCGGATCTCCAATGGCCGCTCTGATTATTGAACTCTTAGCGACGGTCGAACCTAAGGCAGTTCTTCTCTTAGGAATGTGCGGTGGATTACATCGCTCACTTAAGGTTGGAGACTTCATTTTGCCGACGGCAGCAATCCGTGATGAGGGCGCCTCGCGTCACTTTATGCCCGAGCGGGTTCCAGCACTTCCAACCTTTAAGGTTCAAAAATTTGTCTCTCAAATCCTCGTCGAGCACGGACTGGACTATCGANNGTTCATACGACCGACTATCGATTCTGGGAGTTCGACGAAAAATTTAAAGCGCAGCTTTATGAAGAACGGGCCTTGGCTATTGAAATGGAATCTGCCACTCTTTTCGTAGCAGGATTTGCAAGCAAGGTACCGATCGGTGCTCTTCTGTTAGTTTCTGATCTTCCTCTGCGAAGAGGCGGCATCAAGACTAAGAAGTCCGCTAAGAAAGTTTTTCGTCAATTCACGGATCTTCATCTCGAAGTAGGAATTAAAGCCATGAGTGAGATTGCCGGACGCGGAGAACACATTCGCCATTATAAGTGGTAACCAAAATGGTGAAGAAAATGGATAGGACTCGGATGGCCTACCCAAACAAAAACACTGAGACTGAGACGGAGACAGGGATCGAACGATATGCTTAAAAAGTTGTTGGATTTTTTCTCAAATGATTTGGCAATTGACCTAGGGACCGCCAACACCCTCGTATTTGCAAGAGACCGCGGCATCATTATTAATGAACCTTCAGTGGTTGCAATTCATCGCAATGCCAGAGGTCAAACCCGTGTTCTTGCCGTAGGAAAAGAAGCAAAGGACATGTTAGGCAGGACGCCTGGATCCATTCAAGCGATTCGACCTCTACGCGACGGAGTTATTTCAGACTTTGAAGTCACTCAATCCATGTTGAAATACTTTATTTCCAAATCGAATGAACGTCGCACCTTCATTCGCCCGCGCATCATCATCTGTATCCCATTTGGAATTACTCAAGTTGAAAAGCGCGCGGTAAAAGAGTCCGCACAATCCGCGGGTGCTCGCGAAGTTTACTTAATTGAAGAGCCGATGGCCGCCGCGCTTGGCGCAGGTCTTCCGATCCGTGAGCCTAGCGGAAACATGATTGTCGACATTGGTGGTGGAACCACTGAAGTTGCGGTTATCTCCTTGGGCGGTATCGTTTACTCCCGTTCTGTGCGTGTCGCGGGCGATAAGTTCGACGAAGCAATCGTCAACTACATCAAACGCAAGTACTCGCTACTGATCGGCGAAAGAACTGCTGAGCAAATCAAACTCTCCATCGGATGCGCATATCCGTTTGAAGAGGAAAAGACTTACGAAGTGAAAGGACGCGATCTTATCAGCGGCGCTCCTAAGACGATCGAAGTAAACTCAGAAGAAATTCGGGACGCATTGGCTGAGCCAGTTTCAGCTGTGGTTGACGCAATCAAAACCGCTCTCGAACGAACCCCGCCAGAACTTGCTGCCGATATTGTTGATAACGGCATCATCTNNGCTGGTGGCGGAGCACTTTTGGCCAACTTAGATATCTTGATTAAAGAAAAGACTGGTCTTCCGGTCGCTTTAGCTGAAGATCCTTTGACCTGCGTGGTCCGCGGATCTGGTAAAGCACTTCAGGATATGGATCTATTGCGTAAAGTAACTATTGTATAGCATTTGCTGCCAGCAAATTCCCTGATGTTTAGCATTTGCTTCTAGCAAATTCCTAGAGCTCTCATTCATTGCCAAAGACCCTTTGATACCTCACGGTAACCTAGGCTCTTTGGCAAATTTTTTGTATCACTCATTTGTATCAATTCAACACTTGTCATAAATCAATAAGAGCTGCTTAATTATTAATATAGGCATGACGAACTCTCGACCATTTCAACCCATTGAACCCGGTAGGGCACTTAGACTCCTCAGAGAAGGAGCAAGGAGCCAAGCTTCGGCCATTGCTTGGACTAAGGATCAGCAATACACCTTTCACTCCAACCTGAGTGTCTTAAGTGAAAACGACCAGATCCTCTATGTGGCTATCCCTAAGGACTTTGATCATCTTGCATTTGATATCTCGCTTGAGTCGAGTAACGAGATGAACTGCCGTTTCAGTGTTTCGCTTTCGCGTGCAAATATCTTTTTCAAAGCAGAGTACATTGGCCGTGACAGTGGTGGCCTTAAGTTTCGCGTCCCACCGCTTGTGTACCAAGTTCAGACTCGCAAGCATGTACGGCTGAGCATTCCGAAAAGTCATATCCTGCGTGCGACCTTCACATCGCCTCTAGATCGCAAAGAATATGTCACCCAAAAGCTCATCGATATTAGCGCAGGTGGCGCGGGAGTATTTATCCCAGCCGCTGAAGGTGCTCAGTACTACGCCAAGCAGGTCCTTCAGAACTTTAAGTTTGTTCTCGATAATAAGACCATCATCTGTAAAGCCGAAGTGAGACATATCAACCGCGTCGATGAAGAAGATATCGGCGCAGGATACAAGATGGGAGTCTGTTTTCAGGAAATCCCTGATGACCAAGCCCGAACGATCGCCACCTACGTCATCGAAAAAACCAAAGCGCACTTTATGAAGGTGGATTGACAGAGGACAGAGGTCGGCCCGACCTTTTGGTAGCGCATGTGCGTTATTTTGGGTCAACGTGCTTGGATCCTCACTGCACGGAAGTGATTTGTGGCTCGTCTAGAGCTTTTCTTTGATGAACTTGGTCCAGGTCTTATAGTCAGCATGATTTGGCATACTGATGTAGGCGTTACCCTTAATGTAGTAGAACTCTGGATTACGCGTGTATGAATGAATAGAAAGTTTAATCTTTCCGTTAGCACGTATGCTGTTCAATTTTTCCTTAAGCTCCGGAGATTCAGCAAGCACATAAGTTAATATTCTCAGGCTGGCTATTTGGTTTCGGAGATTTACTGTGCTTTCGTCTTCAAGATCCCAATCAATTACTGTTCCACCCAGCGTATCTTTTAGTTGGGCAATGGTTAGCGTTAGGTCGTTAACCTCACGATCATGCCCATAAGTACTGGGGCGATAGATGAGCTGAAACGGATACTTTTCGTTGATGCTTACATTCATCGACCTGGGAAGAGCTCCATCGTTCGTTCCAATATTGAGGAAGGATGTAGCTTTTTTTTCGTCAATGGTTCCAGATATTCTAGGAGAAGTATCCGTTAAATAGATACGAAACGGTTTTTCTTCATCGATATTTCCAGGATTGAGTTGAAAATCATGAACAAATTCTTCCAAATTTTTTACTCGCTCAGGGGACGCAACCATTGATCTAAGATAAGCGTTCACTCTTTCACGATTAGGTGGCTTCATCGATTTAGAAATTGCCCCTGCGTCGGCACTTGCCTCGATTCTAATGTTTGCTTCAGCAAGATACCGTACAAGATAATTAGACACCTCGTGGTCCGACATCTTGGCGAAGTCAATGCCGCTCAGCGAGTTCTTTGTTCGCTCTTTCCTTTTTTCCAACTTCGGGTGAAGCGGGATTACTGATCCATATCGAGCTAAGTTAATCGTCTTATCATCTGCCTTTTCAAACTTTTGGGCCTCGTCCAAGTAAGTACTAAACAAGAGATGACGACTCTTGATGTCTCTCATCCAATTCTCTTCTGAATCGTGCCTCGCGAGATAGAGCTTCTTTTCGTGCTCTAGAACGGTAATATTTTTTTCAAAACCACCACTAGAAATCAAATGGATGATTAGCTCGGGACGATCTAACATCGAGTTCAAAATTTCTGTTTTTTGTTGTACAGAAAGTGACGAACTCAATTCAAAATTCTTCTGATAGTTTTTGAAAAGGTCTGACAATGCAGTTAACTTTTCTTGGTACGATTTTTCTTTTAGCTCGATACTCAATATTTCGATGGTTTCAAAAAGATCTTCATATGTAATGTATTTAAGATTTTCTTGCGATTCGGGTACTTCGCTTCTTCGATCGATTATTACCCTAGATTCTGCGTTTGGATTGGCCCAAGATGATCCCGAAATAGCGTCCTGGAGAGAAATTTCTTTTCTTTCCCTGTCGCCTTCTGGAACGTCTGATTCTCCAAATGACAGTGGATTTCCATTCGATGATCCGCTCGACGCTTTCTTTTTCTTTTTAAGCTCTGCGATCTGCTGTTCGTTCTCTCGGAAATATTTGAGTTTGAGTTTTTTCGCGGCCCTTTTAGCAATACAGCCCGTTAGGGCATCAACATCCTTAAGGTAGTTATGACTTACTTGCATACGCAAATACGAATCAGCGTCTATGACTCGAACTGGTCCACTCAGTTCTTGAATTTTACCCCGATACTTTAAAGCATTACCCCGAGCGGTATGTTCGATAGTCAAAAGCACATCTTTAGGTTTCGCATCTCTGTTCACATAGGCAGATTGAATATGCCCTTCTGTCAACACCACCAGAGGTTCTTCCAACTGAAATCCCTTGGATCTAAGGTCCTTCAATATAGTTTGATGCAGATGGGTACCAGACATGCACTGCATTCGCCCGTCTTCGAGAAAATCAAAAATATTGTCATTGGCTTGATTGTATATAATATTCCGTGTTTTTCCGTTTTCTGCAGGTAGCTGACTCTCAATTTCTTTTTCGTATATAGGCTTCAGGTCCCGCTGCTGGCGTATGTTCTTCGGAATCGAAGAGGTCAGCGAATAGAACTTCATCTTCCTTCCATCACCTTCGAGTGCTTCTGCGAGCGGGCTGATAAAGTTCTTAAGAGTGGGATCTTCTATTTCTTTTAATCCACAATCAGCACAATCCTTTTCGTGACTGCGGGATTTAGTATCTTGGATATATTTCTTACTAGACTTCAGTTGTAGATCCAACATTAGTGCGACTATGTCTGCGTCAGTCAGTGCTTCTACAGTTTTCTTTTTCTTGGTTTGATTCTCAAGTGCTCTTTTGAGACTAACTGCCTCCGGAACTTGAGCAGCGGCATCGGCCTCGAGTCTCGCCCAATCAAGTTCAAACTTGCACTCGAGGACTTTCTTATTTTTGGCGTGGCTCACCGACGCCGTCGCAAAAAGGACAGCAGTCACAAAAATCGCAATCAAAGCTCGGCCCATAGACATATGCACCTCTATCTATACTAGAGGCGCCTACTCACCCGAACAATCGGCAGAACTTGCCTAGCGCATGACGCATGTGCGCTACCCCAAGGTACGGCATACCTCTTTAGATCTTACAAAGCTCAGGGTCGATCGTGTTGCGCAGCTCTTCGTGTAAGGCCGAGTTACTGGCTAAGATCTCTTTGTCATCAATTTTGAACGGATTGCCCTTAAAATCAGTGACTTTTCCGCCAGCCTCTTGAACGATCAGCCCACCTGCAGCGACATCCCAAGGGGAAAGTCGGCGTTCCCAAAATCCGTCAAACACTCCTCGAGCTGTATAAGCAAGATCAAGTGCAGCGCTTCCAGGGCGTCGAATTGCGCGTGCTATCCCGCTTAATCTTTCAAATGCTTCCATCTCAGCATGGAGCCACTCATCTTTTCTATAAGTAAATCCCGTTGAAAGAAGTGAATCTCGAAGTTGTTTGGTTCTTGAGACCTTGATTTTCTTTCCATTGAGGTAGGCGCCTTTGCCTCGGATAGCGCTATAGGTGTCCTTAAGAACTGGATGATAAATCACTCCGACTACGATCTCGCCTTCCCACTCTGCAGCGAGTGACACGCAAAACATCGGAAAACCGTGAACAAAATTGGTGGTGCCATCCAGTGGATCGATAATCCAACGACCCGGTACTTCATCTATTTTGTGAAGAGTCGTAGTCGCTTCTTCAGTCAAAAATCCGAAATCGGGTCGAGCTTTTTTGAGAAGGCGAACGCAGGCTCGTTCCGATTCCAGATCTGCATTTGTGACGAGACCAGCTTGATCTTTTTCACTGACTTTAAATTTACCGCTTCCAAAATACTTCATCAACACTCGTCCAGAGGCGCGAGCAGCGGCGATCATTTCATTCTCAAGTTTTTTTAGGTTGGGCTTTTTCATACGCTAATTTGTGCCACTTCTTTTTTGTACTGGGCCGCAAGCTTCTTGGTGATCGGTCCAGGTTTTCCGCCTTTGATAGGTTTATGATCGATTCGCGTAATTGGAAAAACTTCTTTCACGCTGCTAGTAAGAAAGATCTCGTCTGCGTCGAGGAGTCGTTCCTTCGGAAATCGCACTTCTCGCACGGGGTAACCTTGGTCTTGAGCAATGCGGATGACATGCCTGCGAGTAATTCCATCCAAAATCCCGATATCGAGCGGAGGGGTTGCGATAATGCCATTTCGAACGTAAAAAACGTTAAACGTTGTGCCTTCGGTAATGTGCCCATCCCCATTACAAAGGAGAGCATCGTCGAAGTCTTGAGCTTGGGCCTCGAGATAAGCGAGAAGGCTATTTAGGTAATTTCCCGATTTCATGGCTGGATCAAGAGCTTTAGGGTGATTACGAAGCCTCTGCGAAATTTGCAAATCAAAGCCACGGTTAAATTGCTCCGACGTTGGAGGCTCAACCGGTTGCACAATCACTACGTATTGAGTTGGAGTGAGTAAACAGGACAGTCCAAATCCAATTTTCCCAACTCCGCGAGTGACAATGATGCGGCAGTAAGCCTCAGGGCGAGGTCCAGAGGCTCGGGATTTGCGCATAGTTTCAACGAAGGCCTCGTAGGTTCGCTCGATTTCGCTCTTATAGAGCTCTAAAGGCTGGCCTAGAATGATTTGACAAAGTGCAGCCGATTTTTCCAATCGGAGCAGGTGATCGTCTAAATGCAAAAATTTGCCATTGTAAGTTCGGGCCACTTCATAGAGGCTATCGCCGTAAAGGAACCCTCGGTCAAAAACCGATACTGTGGCCTGATCTGCGTCGTCGAGCTGACTAAAGATCTGGCCGTTGACGTTTACGAGTATGTTTTGCATATCTTCACCATGAATATTCGGAGTTATTTAAATATGAAAGTCATTTCGCCAGCATGATTGAGTCGACCGAATCCCTTTTACCTCAACCTGCAGAAAAGCGCCCACTCAGAGTGGTTTGTGTCGGAATTGCAAATCACCCTTTGGACGAATTGGGTCGACTGCTGACTACGCTGGGCGTTGTAAAGGTCGGCGAAGTGCAAATGACTTCTAAGCAAATTAACCCAGCCACTTATGTGGGAAAGGGTAAGCTTGAGGAGGTCAAATCCCTTCTCGCTTCCGAAAAAGCAGATGCAGCCATTGTCGATGTGGAGCTCTCTCCGAATCAGCTTCGAAATATTGAAAAATTTTTGGAAAAACCCACGCTCGACCGTCCTGGCGTAATCATTGAAATTTTTTCTCAGCATGCGCGTACTAAAGAGTCGAAGACACAAGTCGAGCTTGCGCGCCTTCAGTACCTCCTTCCCAGACTTGCGCATTTTTGGACGCACTTTGAGCGTCAGCGCGGCGGAATCGGAAATAAGGGGATGGGAGAAAAACAAATCGAAGTCGATCGTCGTCTTGTAAAAAAGCGGATGTCGAACTTGAGAGAACGTCTCACCGCTATCGAGAAAGAGCGTAAAGTTCAGCGAGCTGGACGGGGAGATGTTTTGAAGGTGGCTCTTGTCGGCTACACCAATGCAGGCAAATCAACACTCCTCAATCAACTCACTCAGAGTCGCGTTCTTGCCGAAGATAAACTCTTTGCAACTCTCGATTCGAGCGTGAGAACATTGGATCCGCATAGCCATCCGCCGATCGTGGCAATCGATACTGTGGGATTTATTAGCCGCTTACCACCTTCTTTGATTGCTTCGTTTCGTTCCACTCTCGAAGAACTTCATCAAGCGGATTTGCTTCTTCATGTTGTAGATGCCAGTTCGCCTGAAGCGAGAGACCAGCTTAAGGTCACTCAGGATATTTTGAAGGAACTGGGTGTTGATTCGAAACCTACGATTACGGTTCTCAATAAGATTGATCAAGCGGCAGGGGCTGCAGGCGGTGCCGTAAGCGGTGGTACTTCGCCGATGCAGATGATGGCGCGAAAAAATCTCACTCGTGTGATCGCTCCAGGTTCGATGGCGATCTCGGCCCTGAATCAAGACGACGTCATCAAACTGCGAGATCTGATCTTAGATCATTTTAGAAAGAACATGGAACTTTGGGAAGTGGTTATTCCCTATACTGAGAGCAAGCTTGAGGCTCTCATTCACGCTCATGGAAGTATCGAGAAGAGTAAACACCTTGAAAAAGGTACCTTTTACCGGGTTCGCATTGAAAATAGCTGGGCCATGAAGCTTGAGCTCGGAAAATTTCGGACTTAGGTTGGGGGTCAGTTTGAGTGACTATTTGGATTTTTGAGTAAGTTCTTTCTGATTGAGAGCACTTCTTCATCAGTGATAGGGAACTCTGGGTTCCACCGACTATAAAATCGAGACGCCTTTTCGATAGTATCCCGAGATTCGTAGATTGTTACACCAGTCTCCGGATGCTTTTTGTTAAAATATGCATGAAAGGCTGTTTTAACTTTTTCATTCGACTTTGGAGTTATAGTGATTTTCGTCTCGTCTTGGTTTGGGCGCTTGAGTTTATTTGAAATTGCATAGGCAGTAATATCGTTATTCGTAAGTGGAATATTTAGATCCTTTAGTTTCGACATGACCGACTCATCTTTGAGCTCTTCTAGCATAACTTTCTGTTGACCCGGTGGAAGTTGTCCCAATTCCGTCTTTGAAGCAATTTCATCAAAGCGGCGAGCAGTACGATGTTTATTGAAGTAGCTGTTACTGTCGATTGAGAACAAAGTCTGTGACGGAGCATCCCGACAGATAAGATTCGGTTGAATGAGTTCTTGACCGAGTTTTTTCTCTAGTTCGTGTTTAATTTTAGAAACCTCGGATCTAATCCATGCGTTGGATACCAAACTATTGAGGATGAAATCCATAGCCTGCTGGCCATAATCGGGATCTTTGAGTTGATTAATCCCTGCTCTGAATACAGTCACACGCTCGTGTTCACCCATGAAGTCATCGTAGCCGTTAAATCCTTGTGCCAACATAGGTAGGTCGTCTGATTCGGGTCGCGCAGGCAATGCGTTTAGATCCTTATTCTGAATTTGGCGGATGCGAGAAAATAGCATCAGTTCAGCCATTGGAAAGTTTTTTACTTCGGTTGATTTGTAGTTTTGTCCCAGGTCCATGCAAGCGCACATTCCGCACTGAGTAGAGTATTCATAAAATTGCCATTCATCGAGTTTGCTGGTCGGAGTGCAATAATATCGAACGACGCGAGGGGACTTCGATGTGTTTAGTTGATGTGTGCCGCCGGATAATTTTTTTAGCTTTCTTAGTATATCTATCAGCTCAGGAATCTTCTTAACTCCTGGTTCGGTTAAATAACAGAGTCCGTAACTGCAGCTAATTTTTCCTGCTTGGGACTGATATGTAGGTTTTAATTGCTGGATATCGGGAGAAAATTCTCCCGCAATTACGTTTTTAAGAACTCTAGTGGCTGCCCCAAGGTCCTTAACTTTAAACCCGAGAGCACGCGGCTTTTCACGGGGATCTAAATAAAGCTGTTTCCATCCATTTGGACCATTCTCCATCAGGCCTAAACTTAGAGCGAAATAGGGATCGTTGCCCGAGATTAAGGCAGAGCGAATGGTATCACGCATATCTTGTGCGTCATTATAGCCCCAGTTTTGTTCCCAGGTGACGACTTGTTTGCAAAAACCATCTTGTTTGTCTGAGCAAGATTCAACCTTCGGGGCTTGACCTGTCATCTTGCTGTATTCGTTTGCTCTAGGATAATACAAAAATACTTTCTTACGTTCCGGATCACCTCCCTGATAGGTGAAGAGAAACTTTTCAGGATCCAGCTTATTTCTGTTTTTATGACATAAGGCGATTTCTTCGAACTGTTCAATGAGGAAATCAGCTCGTTCCTTCTCATTAGGGTCCACGAGAGAGTTAACAATGGGCATGGTTTGGCTGGTCAGGAGTGTGAGCTGTCGTAATTCGTTCAGACACTGGCGAAGATCTTTGCAAGCCGAGGATGTGAGCAACTTTAGTTGAGATGTGTTCATTCCCTGCGTCAGGAGCTCCAGATGATGTCGGAGTTCCTGAGGTTCGATCACATCGGTGAGTTCGCCTTTCGAATTACATTTCAAGTAGATTGGGTAGGCCCAGGTCAAGTTACTTGCTAGGGCAGCAAAAATAAGGAAAAGAAGGGGTAGGCTGCGGTAAAAATACTTTCGAAGAGCACTTAAATTGGTCGGTCGGCCCATTTATTCATGCTAAAGATGAAGGCAAGATTTTACTAGGAAAAGAAACTCTCGCCGACCTAAGGTTGACTTATGAAGCGTCAAATTTTTCTCTGTCTATTCCTTTCTTTACCTCTGTTTTCGGGTTGCTCCGCTCTTACCAAAGATCCATTCAAAGATCCCTATCGTGCAAACGGGTTTTCGAGAGTGAAAGATGGTACAAAAGATGGTGCAATAGATGATTCAAAGGACTCTGAAGCTCGAACAGAGGCACCTTCAGTTGCAGTTGCCAACGATTCTGCGACATCCAATAAACCTCTTGCCATCAACACCCAAGAGGAAATCAAAAATCAGGACCTGAAAAAAGACATCGACAAGACTGTCGAGTGCGTAAAGAAAGTGGGCGAGATCAGTGCTTTAGTCACTTATACGGATGCAAGTCTTGCATGCAGTCGGGGCAATCAGGCTGAAGTCGCAGTCGATTGCGTGAAACAGGTGTCAAGACTTAGCCCCACGATCCGTTACGCGGACGCAGCTCTCGCGTGTAGCGGAGGTAACACTGCAGCCTTTGCCGTTGAGTGTGTAAAACGAGTGGCAGACCTCGGTATGACTTCGTCTTATCGAGACGCTTCAATCGCATGCAGTCGCTAAAGCGCTACTCGCCAGAGGCCTATTTTTGAGTTACGCTAAGCTCAAATGATCTTCAGAACCCGAATCCTCACCCTTGGTCTAATTGCGGTCCTCTTTGCAGCGGAGTTTCCAGGCGCCACTGCTGCACCGAAGCAAAATACCTCACCACGTCGGCAAGGGGATATTACTTTGCGTAGCACGTTTGAAACTCTCCCCGAGCCACTGACTACGGATGATGTGAGCCGAATTGATCCGCTTGAGCTTAACCCGCACCGTTCGTTGTGGGCCCTTCAAAGAAAAGTAGTTCTTCAAGGTCTGGAGATCCTTCAACCCGCCAACGGAAAATCTGAGTTTACAGTGGATGTGAAAGAGATTTTTTCACAAACGTTTCTGCACCTCCGAGGACCAGGTCCTTGGTATCAGGAAATTGATCAACTCGATTGCTCACGAAAAAAGAGAAAGGACAGCTGGTTCTCAACGCTCGAAGGTACGCGACTCGCCGGCCAAAAAGCCGCCGAGAATTGGGAGTCTTTGATCAGCGGCGAAAAACTCAGACTAGGTCTTCAGTTGCAAAGAATTAAGACTCGCTCGCCAGAAGCCGCAAAAGAACAGTCCGAGAAGATATTTAAGGATTGGCTCCTTAGTCTTGAAGCCCTTTGGCGTTCGAAAGGTCGAGAACAAGCTCGGGATATCGAGTGGAAGTATTACCTAAAGACCTTAGCTGAATCTCCTCGGTGTAAGCAAAAGCCTCAGACCGCTGCTCAGTCAACAGAGCAGAAGTCGAGTATTTATCAAATGATGGAGAAAGTGCCGACGAGTTCACCCCCTCCATTTGCCGCAAGAGTGCCGGCTCGTAGGTGGGGTGGACTCTATACGATCCGTGCGAGTCTTCCGATTGGTGAAAAGAAACTCAATGGACAGTTCCTGATCGACTCATCTGCGCCAAGAAGTATGATTTCTTCCACCTGGTTAAGTTCGCAGGGGGGACTTCCTGCAATCGTCTTAGTCACGGGTCTTAAGCCTGAGCGAGTGTTTTGGGGTGGAGGTCAAGGAGTGGGTAGCCCAGTGAGTGGACTCAAGCTTGAGATCGGAACCATGAAAATCGATGTTCCAGAGCTCATGATTTCAGAAACAGAACGCTTCACTCCACCTCAGTACCTGAAGAGTTGTTGTGATGGCGTGCTTGGAATTGATTTTTTACGGCAGTATGCAGTCGAGTTTTTAGTCGGGCCTCCATTTGAGGTCGCAATCTATCCGCGCAAGGGATTTCATCATGAGCCCACTCGTCCTTGGATGGAAATGAGTTTAACTCCGAACGGTGATCTCGTGAGCGCGAGCTGCACGGCTCAAAAAGCAAAAACAGAATTAGATTTGAGATGGGACACCGGGAGTCAGGCTGCACTGCAGGTACCACCGGCGATGGTCAAAGATCAAAAGTGGAACGTAGTCTGTGAAAC
>DBAE01000240.1 GCA_002291495.1 Bacteriovoracaceae bacterium UBA1018
AAGCTTTCACAGACCAATGTAAGAGGGCGTCCTCTTTCATCGAAAACTTGATCTGATCAGCATATCGAACATAGGACCGATTGACCGAACGTGTTTGCTCTCTATCCTGACCATTGGATTCGTGCTCATACAGACCTACATCAATCCATCTGCCTTGAGCGGCAGGTCCCAATCTCTGTCGGTAAAAGATCTCTGGATNNTCCCAAATCATCACCTGTGAGTATCCTAAGTAAAGAGGCACATCCGGGATAGTTCGAGCTTTGAAACTGAGCTGAATCTTAAAATCGCGATGACCAAATAAAAAGTACGTCGGACGATAGGGCGTCACCGTTACCAGTGGGGTTTGCACTTCATCGATGTAGGCGTGGGCGATCTGGGCACCCAGGAACACCAGCGATATGACGAAGAAAGAGGCTATTCGAGCAATCATTAATTCGGGGATCTATCATTTAACTGGTTGAAATGTTAGCCCTTTATTAACTGACTAATTTAGTATACTTTTATCTGCTCTTGAGATATACCACTTCAAGAAACTTAAGACTCCTGTCGCCATAAGTTCAGTAAAAAAAGGAATACCTAGTGTATGAAGAAATTAACGTTGTTGGGCATCTCTGCTTCCGCTCTATCATTTACTTTCACATCAACTATCGCGTTTGCCCGAAATGACTTTAAAATCTCGGACGTTGTACAGCTAGTCCCTCAAGCAGAATGTGTTGAAGTGAGACTTAGCACGGCTGAAATGAGCTCACAGAAACTTAACTTAATTTGGAGCACGACTGTTTCGGGACCTGCGGTATCCTCGAGCGAACAAGCAGAGCACACGCTCAAACGCTTTAGTCATGGGTTCTTTGCAACTGAAAACTTTGATTTTCACCTAAACGGTTTAGAAGGAAGCACACCCGACGCGCTCAAGGGCAACTTCACCTATGATAGACTTTTCGCCGTATCATCCAACGATGACGAACAATCAAAACTGCTTGGAAGAGCAATCATCATTCGAGATTTTCACTCGCTTATAGAATTTGAAAAAGTCGGTTCATTACCCAATACAACCTTTAGCAGCATCGTCTTCGCCATCGGAGAATTTTCAGATGCATCCGCAAATGGCGGCAAAATCGAATGTGAACAACTTAGGCTCAATTCCCTATCTGACTTTACTCTTGAAAAAGAGAAGTGTTATTGGATCGACGGTTCTTTGCAAAACGTAATTACTGTTGGCAATAAACGGCTGCCGCTTTGCTGGTAATTCATTCTCGGTTTGCGAGATTCAGATGTGAGAATTCATGATATAGGATTCTCATGCCTCAATCTTACGCTCATCCAGCTCCTATTCCGTCGCAATCGATCATTCACTCAACACTTGATCGCGTGGATTACTCAGACGCATTCCGCTTAACGCTACCTAAAGGAGCTACACACACGATAGATGCTGTCGCTAAACAGGTCTTTCTCATGACCCCTAAGTGGATAAGCGCATTGATGCGCCTTCGAGATGCGATTGTGAGTGTGATCGGTTTAAAAACTTCCCCAGTGACGGAGATTGACCTCAACAAGATCACATTGATCGAAGGCAACTCGATCGGTTTGTTCCAGGTCCTGAAGCGAAATGATTCTGAAATCATTTTTGGCGAGAATGACAAACATCTCGATTTTAGAGCGGGACTGCTTTTGCAGAAAACCGACCATGGTGATGAAGTGATTTTTTCAACACTAGTGCGATTTAATGGTTGGCTAGGAAAGCTCTATTTTTTGCCTGTAAAACCGTTTCATAAACTCGTCGTGCCCAGCCTCCTAAATCGGTTGAGAAAGTAGATATATTTAACCCTTATCCCCTCGATGCCCCGCAGTTTTGCGGGGAGAAGTTTGCGCGCGTTTGGTTTGGCGCGAAGCGCGTGAATCTTTCTCTCCGCAAAACTGCGGGGCATGCGTGAGGGATTTAATGTGGGGGTGATAAATAATTGCAGAGGATATGCGTAGTTATCGGAAATCAATCAACCCCTCATACATAAAGAATTGTAGCGATAACAGCACCGTGAAGTGAGGAGTGAGAGTGAGAGGAGTTATCTTCACGGTACTGTTATCGACTACAAAGTTTCGAGACAAGATCGCAGCATGCTGATGAAGTACTTAGCTGGGTATCTGCTTTCTTATCTCGAGGGTCGCGCTTCCCTACGCTCACCCTAAAATGACGCACTTGAGCTACCAAAAGGTCGGGACCACCATTACGCCACACGAACCTGATTGCGACCTTTCACCTTCGCTGCATAGAGAGCTTCGTCTGCAGCTTTAAGCAACTTCTCTGCATCGTAACCATCTTTACGAGACGATGCCATTCCGGCGCTCACAGTACAGGTCCACTCGACATTGGCGCTCGGTGCTCCTTCGACTGGGCCGTGAAGCCGTTCAGCTCCCCGACGTATCATCTCAGCGGTTGCTAAAATTTGGGGGTCTGTGCCGCGGATTGCGACGGCAAATTCTTCTCCGCCGTAACGACCCACGACACAGTGGGGGGATTCAAACTGTTTGAGTAACTCAGAAACTTTTTTGATCACGGCATCGCCTGTCGGATGTCCGTGTGTATCGTTTACTTTCTTGAAATGATCGATATCGATGAGGAGAACGCCGCAATTCTCATTCAACTTTTCGCACTCTTCGAGCAACGCTTCCCACTTTTGGAAAAATGGGCGTCGGCGTAGAAGTCCACTGAGATCATCGATATCGCATACATTTTCAAGCCTCCGGAGGACCAGCAAGATCTCGCTATAGCTACTCTCAAGAGCTGAGACTTCACCGTGGAGGTGTGAGAGGAGTTGGCGAATTCCCTTGAGACTAGCTTCGAGGTTTTGCTGTTTCATCTGAATGTCCTCCGGCCTTTCTTACTTAGGCACTACTACTCGTTAGAACAATTTCTAACGTGCATGCACTTAGATAAAGCACGGCCGGTGCCACATAAAACTTGTGTAATAATAGCTAGTTACCCAGGCTGGGGTCAAAATGTACTGTATGTCNNTGTGGTGATAGCGCCGCAAAACGGCGCTCAACTAACATAACAGAGCCGCAAAACGGCGCTTTATCCTACTCATAATAGATTCGCTAACCACCGCCCACCCACAGTCGACCGGCCTACCGACGACTCGACTCTTTGATTTCTCATTTCGAACAAAGATTTTCATTATTAAGAGATGCCTCGAAATGTTGTGAAGTTTTTCAGGTGTCACCTTTGACATGCTCCAATTATTCAACAAACATAGGAAACTTAATTAAGGGTTATCGATAGGGGGATAAATGAAAAAGAGCTTTTTGATATACGCGTCCGCTTGTTCACTGTTTTACACTTACGCTGCAAACGCTGGCACCTATTACGTTTCAGAAAAAGGCTCAGACAGTAACGCTGGAACGCTTTCAGCTCCTTTTCGTACAATTCAAAAAGCCGCAAGTAAGGCAACTGCTGGCAGTACAGTATACATCCGTGGAGGAACCTACCGCGAGACTGTAACTCCTGCCTATTCCGGAACCTCAAGTGCACCTATCACCTTCATCGCCTATAATGGAGAAAAAGTAACCGTCAGCGGAGCTGACAAGATAACAGGGTTTAAGCTTGAATCAGGAAAGATCCACTCGGCACCGATCACTTGGTCATTAGGCGCAGGAAAAGATCAAATCTTCGTAGATAGTCAAATGATGCTCGAAGCGCAATGGCCTAACAATACGAGCCTCGATGTAACCCGTCCGGTGCTAAACACTGTAGATACCGTCTCAAATCTCATCATTGGTGAACCCGGCAAAGCAAAACTCACAGACACGGCATTGTCAAAACCAAGTGGATATTGGGTCAATGCTCGAATCTATATTATTAGCGGATCAGAGTGGCGAGCCCACGTAGGCACCGTTACCTCGAGCTCCACTAATCAAATCTCGGTTACAATCCCTCGGGCAAATACGCGTGCTTATGCCCCTAAGGCAGGGAACCCATACTACTTGATGGGATTGAGATCGATGCTCGACTCACCAGGCGAGTGGCACCTGAACTCTTCTACAAAAAAACTTGCGATCTGGATGCCTAAAGAAGATTTGCCAAGCGCTCATACAGTCGAAGCAAAACGAAGAGAAGTTGCCTTTGATCTTTCAGCTCGGTCTTATATTCGCCTTAAGGGAATCTCAATCTTCGCAGCAACAGTAAAGATGAGTGAGACGTCTCGATTTAATATTTTAGATAAAATTACTGCAAAATATGTCTCTCATAAAATGATCAACAACGCGACATCTGACACGATACGCGATACCGGCATCATCGTTCACGGAGACGGTAACCAAATTATTAACAGTGACATCGGTTACAGCTCTGGAAACGGGATTCGCGTATTTGGAAAAAATCACAAATTTACAAATAATGTAATCCACCACGTTGATTACAATGCTGAGTATAACGCTGCCATTACTACCGATAACTCAGTTGGCGGACACTTAATCGCCTTCAATACTCTCTACAATTCAGGAAGAAGCTTAATCCAACATGGCAATGGACGAGTAAAAATTCAGAATAATGAACTCTTTGATGCCGGCATGCAGGCAAAGGACTTGGGCGCTACTTATACATTTAATACCGACGGAGAAGGAAGCGACATCGCGTATAATGTCGTACACGATGTACGTGCAGGACACATCCCACAAGTCGGAATCTACTTAGATAACGGCTCTAGAAATTATAATGTTCATCACAATATTGTGTATGGAGCAGAGACTGGAATTCATCTCAATTTCCCATCAACCGGTCATGCTCCAGGGCCGCTTAATAATCGTATCTATAACAATACTCTGACTACATCGAAATTTTGTCTGGCAGGAGGTTTAGGTGTGGGTACGAAAGATGGTGTAGGAAGTATCATCGTTAATCAGATCTGCAACCGCAAGATCGTCCTAGAAACCACGCAAGGGATTACCAATCGATCTAATCTGATTTCCTTTGAAGCACCCTATTCTTCTAACTACACTCTTCCGTCAGGATCCAAAGCAATAGACGCTGGTGAATCGGTTGCAGCAGCTTCCGGAGCTTCAGCTCCTGGAGACTCTGATCTTGGAGCAATTGCATACGGAAAAGCACCATTTAAGTATGGCGCCACTCGCACCTATCCATCAACACCGGCATTGGTTAAAGCAGTCAGTGCAACAAACACAAGCATTACGATGAGCATCCCAGCTCCACCGAGTGGGATGGCAGCAATTGAGATTCAGCGCTCGAGCGATGGTGTACTTTGGGAAGACGTAGCGATACTCAAACCAGTGGCTCAAAACTATACTAACTCAGGCTTAACACAGAACACTCGTTACTTTTATCGATCGCGAATCGAAGATAAAAATGGATACCCTTCCAAATTTTCTTCAATAGTTTCCCTCAGAACTGCTGGCGCCACACTAGTAACTGATGAACTTGTACAAATTGAGAAGGTTTACGAAGCGGAAACCGGCGTGGATCAAGAACTCAATTTCTTGCGTGGAGGCTTCTCTAACGGAGACTGGGTCCTTGTTAAGAAACGGGACTTTAGTTCGGGCACCGGATTTAATTTTGCTCGAGTCGTCATGGGTACAACAACAGCAAGTGGTGCTACCGTTGAAGTCAGGCTCGACAGTCCTAACGGGCCACTCGTAGCCACTATCCCAGTTCAAAAAACTGGTGGTGAAGATAAATTGGCTTGGATGCAAGCGCCATTGTCTCAGTTTGGCGGAGTACATGACATTTACTTCGTGTTCCGAGGTACTACCTCAGGAGTATTCGATGCATTTAAGTTCTATAAATGAAGCATACAGATGCTACAGGGTCTAAACCCGGCATCTTGTGCATCTTGTTCCGTAGCAAAAAAAACGCGGTACCGCACATAATGTCCCTTGGCTATCCAACGGAGAGCCGAGGGACAATCTAATCGCCCATAGATCTTTTCACGTCCTCGCCAGTATCCACCTAACTGTCCAGGAACTTCAGATTCATAGAACTCAAGTTGACCCGTAGATATGCGATGAAGAAGTCGATATTTTCGGGATGTCAGGTGCTGTCGACAAGTACCAATCTTCTCTCCATCATTGAAGGTCTCTGAGCCTATTGCTGGCTCCGTCAAAGTTAACGCAATGATTAATAATAAAGCTCGAATTGGCATCGATCGTTCGTATAGCACGGCACATGATTTGCTCTCAACGGTCAGCTTTCTCGAAAGGAATATAAAAGGAACATCTATGAAAAAAATTGTACCTATTGCAGCACTGATTCTTTCTTTGAGTTCTTCAGCATTTGCTCAAGAATATACAAAATACGGCAAAGGCTCCGCAGCCGGTGAGTCTTGTAACGCTTCTGATTTGCACGACAATCCTTGCAAAAAGCCTAAAGTTTATACCTGTAAAGACCTCTATGCTCGCGAAATTGAAAAGAAGCTCGACTTGAGAATTTTCGGCCATAGCTTCGGTTCAAATGTCAGCAAAGGTGAGGCAATCGCTGAAACCGTTGGCGGTACAGCTCTCGTCGCAGGCTCTGTAGCTGGCGAAGTGGCTCTTCTTTCAAGCAGCGCAGCCCCAGCAGTTATGGTGGGCGGAACTGTGCTTCTTGGCGCAACTGGATACGTAGGAGCTAAACTGGCTCAAAACGGCGTCCGCCACTTAGTTGGAACTCGTGAAGAAAGAGCTCTCGCTCTTCAAGACGAAGCTTCAAAACAGTACGAGCGTTTCGTAAAGAAAGTTCAAAAACATGTTCCTTCTGCAACCGAAAAAGAAATCGAGCATTTGGTTGAAAAAGGATTCTACACAGGTGAATTCTGCCGTGACTACGACTTGATGACTTTCCGCGAAATCAAGAAGAACGTCATTAAGAAACTTAAAGCTGACTAAACGCGCATAGTCTAAAAGCTTTCTAGTTTTTTTGTGACCCCAAGAGTAAAGCACTTATTCGATCGAGCGCTTCACTCTTGGGGTTATCTATTTTAGACCTAGCCTCAAAAATCGACTCATCTTTTTGGAGTGGGCATCTTGCTTACCGTATTTGCTCCAGGTCAATATGTGCGGAATTTTGCCACTTCCTTGAGGAATTTCGGCCAAGAAATAAACGCGTGGCCGTGACGCAACTAATCGCTTATTGACCACGGCAACTGGCCGTCCCAGCTTATCCTTAAAAACCTCAAGTACAGGCGATAATTTTCCAGTCTTCTGATAACTGGTCCAAAGTTGATCTGTGGCTTCATCAATCGGGATCGAGTCTAAATCGCCCAAAAATTCTACAAATTGATCCGCAGCACCTTTTCGAGCAATTCGATAGGGCTCCGGTAGTTCGTTGCGAGCATAATGATAAAGATAGTCTACCCAGTCATAGAAGGACTGACTATCTGGTAACGGAACCATGCCCATGGACAACCGGTCCAAGAGCGACACGAGGTAGTTGCTAGGAAGCCCATAGATTTCAGAAATGTTCGCTGCTTTTAGGTACTGAAAAAATCGGTCTCTTGAATATCGAAAGACGAAAATAGGCAATCCCTTTGGATCCTGCCTACCTTCTAATACCTGAATCGGGTCTTGGGCACGAAGCCCTGCCANNGCCATGATGATTGAGTTAGGAACTTCTTTAAACTCGAAGAACTTAGTCTCAAATACGGGAATGGAACGATCAGCGGTTTCCAGAGAAATGAGTAAGACTACTGAACGAGTTTCCTGAGTCGGTGATTGCCCACGAAAGAGCGACTTAATATCAAAACGATCGTCGTCAGAGTTTCCAATCAGTGCTCTGAATTTTTGATGCACTTTAAAGCGCCCTTGAGTCTTCGTTTCGATTTCACGAATGTACTCAGCCGGTAGAAACATTTCCGGAGATAGACTTCGGTCTGAAAAATCGCTTATTTTCCATTTCGAAAATAAAGACGTTTGCGGAACATGCACCACGCCTGCCTCTCTGAGCGGGACGTCGCAATCATCAGGCAGGTCTTCCGTGTGCG
>DBAE01000217.1 GCA_002291495.1 Bacteriovoracaceae bacterium UBA1018
ATGAATTAGTTCATTCGATCTATTCTTCACTTCTTAATACTGTTGTTAGCCACGAGTTTCCGACCCATACTCAGTCGATCAAAACGCGAATGGCCGGCTATCATCCGAAAGAAGCCTTTTATCACGGTCCAGTCATTAATTCAGATACTCCAGTCGTATCAGTCAATCTTGCGCGAGCTGGGACCTACCCTTCCCATATCTGTTATACAGCGCTAAATTATTTCATGAATCCTCGCACCACTCGCCAGGATCATATCAGCATCGGTCGCACCACTGACGAGCAGGAAAAGGTCACCGGCAGCAAAGTCTCCGGACACAAAATCGGTGGGTCGATTCAGGGCTCAATTGTCCTTTTCCCCGATCCTATGGGTGCCACAGGAAGCACACTGTCAGAGGCGATCGACTTATACAAAACCATGGGTGCTAAGAGTTCCGAAAAAGCGCTTAAATACATAGCTCTTCATTGCATTGTGACACCTGAATACCTTAAAACTATGGCCGAGAAGCATCCGGACGTCATCATCTACGCCGTGAGATTAGACCGAGGGCTATCATCTGAAAAAGTGCTGCGATCAGTTCCAGGAGAATTCTGGAGCGAAGAACGTGGCCTAAACGAAAAACACTATATCGTTCCAGGCGGGGGCGGTTTTGGGGAGATCATGAACAATGCATACGTCTGATAAAGAACCTAAGATTCTTATCCCAGAGTTACGTCTTCATGCGCGAATCGCTGAGCTCGCACAAGAAATTAAAACTGATTATCAAGGAAAGCCGATCACGGCTGTCTGTGTACTGAAAGGAAGTTTTATTTTCTTTTCGGATATTTTGCGCCACTTAGACATGCCAATTACTTGCGAGTTTTTAGGCGTCTCAAGTTATGGCAATCGAATGGTTTCATCGGGCGAAGTAAAGATCACTTTAGATCTGAATGAACCCATTGAGAATCGACACGTCATTGTGTTTGAAGACATCGTCGATACAGGACTTACGCTCTCCTACATCATGAACTCTCTCAAGGCACGCCGTCCAGCTTCTCTCAAGACCTGCGCACTGCTTGCCAAACCAGAAAATTTTAAGACCGATGTTCCGATCGATTATACTGGCTTTAAGATCGGATCAGAATTTGTCGTAGGATACGGCATCGATCTAGCAGGAAAATTCCGAGGCCTTCCATACATCGGATATATTGAGCANNCATGACCATTAATCAGGCTAAATCTCGGACGATTGATTCGAAAGCTCCAACACGAGTCGACTTAGCAGGCGGCACAGTTGATATTTGGCCTCTTTACCTTTTTCTAGATGAGCCAACCACGATCAACTTAGGGATCGATCTCTTTGCACAAACTCGCCTGACTGAGACCGTTCACGCACCTGCTTCGAGTGCTCAAGTCACTTTACGCTCGGGAGATCAGGGGGCGGAACTGAAGCTCAAGTGGGATGAAATTGATACAGCTTCTGCTCCACCTACTTTAGAACTCCATCTTAAGTTTTTGCGCTACTTTCGCAAAATCAAAGAAAAGAACGGCTATTGGGATAAGAACTCAAATATCGAAATTGCGACATCAGCAAAGAGTCCCGCAGGCGCAGGTCTTGGCGGCTCATCGACGTTAAGCATTTCGATGATTGGCGCACTGGCGAGCTGGGCAAAAGGCGGAGTGGACTCAAAGGAAATCGTTGATCCAGTTTTAGAAGGTGAATCCCTGATCGAGATCGCACGAGATGTCGAGACTACCGTGATTCAGGTTCCAGCTGGCTTGCAAGATTACTACGGAGCAATGTTCGGCGGCCTTCAGAGCATCAAATGGAAAGCTGGAGCTCACCAACGAAGTTGGCTGAACCCTGACCTCATTGAAGGTATCGAAAAACGTCTGCTACTCTTTTATTCGGGTCACTCTCGAAATTCTGGGATCAATAATTGGGCGCTCTATAAAAGTTTCATCGATAAGCAGGGACCCGTTCGTGATCAGTTTGCGGGCATCGTACGTGCCACGCAAGACCTTGAAAAAGCGCTCCTCAAGCAGGACTGGAATGCCGCTGGCGAAGCAATACGTTCGGAGTGGAACACTCGCCGTACACTAGCCTCAGGCATTAGCACCGCTGAAATGGATAAAGCCTTTGAGCTTGCGATGCAAAAGGGTGCGACGGCCGGCAAGGTTTGCGGTGCAGGTGGCGGGGGTNNCCATCTCCTACCGATGCTCTTAGAAATGAACTGAAGTCACAGATTGAATCTCTTGGGATTAGACATCTACCGTTCACCGGTCAAAAACGTGGCTTAAGTATCAGCATCGAGCACTCGAGTCAGGTGGATCGTGGCTGACACCAACAAGTCTGGTCCTTTCGTTCCAAGACGATATCTAGGGCTGGAACTTGCGGGAGCAAAAAACCAGAAGACAACATTAGCGGCAATTGAATACTACCCGAAAGAGCAAAAGATCTTTCTGTTGGATATCTACGACCGCATTGTCAGTGCTGAAAATCAATCGAGCGATGAGGCTCTGATTGAACTCATTCAAGAAACCTCAGGTGATTCTCCAAGCGGCAAGCATCACTCGGTATCGAAGATGGGAGTTAATGTTCCTCTCACTCTTCCTCCGTGCCTGGCATGTACTCGCCGCGCTTGTATTACTGCTGAAGAATGTACGCTACCAGCAGTCAAATGGATGAGAGACGTAACTCGAAAGTTTACTCGCAATCCTCCTGAAGGAATCAAAGTTCGAGAATTTACACCTTACACTCAAAGACCCATTGAGCTTTGGGTTAGATACAACGTGCTACCCGATCTGTCTCCAGAGGCACAATTTGAGATCGACGAGGCTTTGGGTGGCAACAAAGCTCCCCTGACTGCACGAATGAATTATCTCAAACGCTATCTCGAAGAGATGAATCTGGTGGAAGTCTGGCCAAAGCTTACAATCGCTCGCCTTGCTACCTCGTTAGGAGTCAGCAAAAGAAATATCTCTTCATACCGCCATCTTGAAGAAGGCGTTCATGCACGATTAGAAATTCTAGAAGCGCTTGCTGCAGGACATGGTATCTTTATCTATGAGCGAGATTTAAAAAAACTTTCTCATAATTTGACATGTTTTGATGCGTTCATATGCGCCTATACGGCCTTATTGTCAGATCGCAATCAAACCGTGAAGTCACCCACTGGATTTCCATTGGCAAGTGGTTGGGTTGAATATCCAGTTAAGAAATGAAGCAGGCCTAGAGATCAAATGCTGATTTATTCACTTCGAAAAATCCTAGGCTCTATCCCTAAAATGTTTGTACTGGCAGCTCTTACCTTTTTTATGCTTCGACTGGCTCCGGGCGGCCCATTTGATACAGACCGGGTTTTCCCGGCCGAGATCCAAGCTGCGATCAACGCTCAATACGAGCTCGACAAGCCCCTCATCAATCAGTTTGCCTCCTGGATGGGATCAGTACTTCAGGGGGATCTGAGAGAATCATTTCAGTATACCGGCAGACCCGTAGCGGAGATGATTACCGAATCTCTACCACCTTCGCTTTTGTTAGGCGGCCTCGCGCTTTTGCTTTCGATCATTGTTGGAATTCCGCTTGGGTGCTTAGCCGCTGCAAGACAAAATACATGGCTCGACACTTCGGCTATGCTCACGGCGGTAGCGGGAGTGAGTCTTCCAAGTTACCTCACTGCAAGCGTCCTCGTCGTGGTGTTTTCATTACAACTCGGTTGGTTTCCTCCGGCACTCTGGGAAGGTCCTGCCTCGATGGTACTTCCGGTAATTACTCTGGCTTCAAGGCCACTTGCGATTATCGCCCGACTCACACGCGCATCCATGCTTGAAGCTCTAAGCTCAGACTATGTGCGGACCGCGTACGCAAAAGGACAACGCAAGTCAGTCATCCTGTTCAAGCATGCCTTAAAAAATTCATTGATCCCCGTTCTCTCTGTCATGGGGCCACTCGGAGCCAATCTAGTCACAGGCTCCATCGCCGTCGAAGTAATTTTTCAGATCCCAGGAATGGGCAAACACTTTGTATCAGCAGTGCTCAATCGTGATTATCCGCTGGTTATGGGAGTTACGCTGGCCTACGGAGTGATCTTACTTTTGTTTAACCTAATCTCTGATCTCCTGTGTGCATGGTCAGACCCGCGGATATCGATATGAACCAGACGACCCGTTCGGCGCTCAATCGATTTAAGCAAAATAAAGCGGCAGTGATCAGCCTCTTTTTCCTGATCTTTATTGCGATCATGGCAGCTGGAGCACCTTGGGTCACCCAGCAAAGCTATGAAGTTCAAAACTTAGCAGAAACTCTTCAGCTTCCTTCGGCTCAATACTGGATGGGTACAGACACACTCGGTCGCGACCTCTATAGTCGTATTATTTATGGCGCCCGCATGAGTCTCGCTGTCGGGGTATTAACCGCACTATTTGCGCTCACGTTAGGGACCTTAACTGGGGCTATCTCTGGGTACAAAGGTGGTTGGGTTGATCATGTTTTGATGGAGATCGTCGATATGTTCTATATCTTTCCATCTCTCTTACTGGCGATCATATTGACCGTGTTTTTCGGAAGAGGTTTTACTGGGATTTTTATCGCACTAGGAACTACGGCTTGGATGAGTCAAGCACGACTCGTGCGCAATCAAGTACTTCAAGCCAAACAGCTCGCCTTCGTCGAGTCCGCGCGCGCTGTCGGAACTCGAGATTGGAAAATCATTTTTAAGCACATTCTCCCAAATCTCTGGGGACCGATTATTGTATCGCTTACACTACAAATCCCAAACAACATCATGGCTGAGAGTTTCCTCTCTTTTTTGGGCTTAGGCCTTCAGCCTCCCTACTCCAGCTGGGGCACCCTTGCTAACGAGGGAAGGCAGGCAATCAGAAGCTATCCACACCTGATTATTTTTCCTGGACTCATCTTATTTTTCACGATGCTCGCATTTAACTATTTGGGCGATGGGCTAAGAGACGCGGTTGATCCAAAGACCAAGAGAGATAATTTACTCTAATTAATTTCGCGCAACCACTTCTCTAATTTCTCTGCAATCACCTGCGATTCTTTAATCTCCTCGGCGATGTTCTGACCAAAATACGAAAAAGCTTCTGGTTTCGAACAATCACCCGACTCGATTGATGCTTCACAATGAGCAAACTCTTCGGGTGCCTCTTTAGACTCGCGAACGACTTTGTGTCTCAGTTCTTGCCCCTCAGAGATAATCTGCTTGAGCTCTGTTACTTTGTCATCTGATACAGGGAGTTGTTTTTTATCTACTACGAGCTGCAAAGCATGACCTGCAAGGAGCACATCAATTAAGCGATTTGGACGGGATAAACGAGTTTCGAGTTTTGTGCGAACCAGCTGTGAGAGCTTTCGGTCATCTTTGGGTAAAGCCCGCGACGCACCTTTTACCAATTCAAACCAGACAAGACTTCTACAATTTTGCGCCCGAGTGACTGGAGACCAGTTCCAGTTATAATCCTTTGGAAAACCCTCTTGCTCCTCTGAACTGATAAAGATTTTAATCAATTCATCAGCTTCACGCGCCCGTTCTGGATAGGCCTCTAACGCCCACATCGCACGAACTGCTTGTTTCTTAGTCAAAACCGCAGTCTCAGATTGAGTAACTTTAGTCAGTAGCTTTTGAGCACGTGAGGCCCACTCCTCACATTTTGCAGTTTGTTCAGATGCCTTGCGACTCAATAAGTCCAAGTTCTTTTGGTTCGATGGCGAAACTACATCTGATCCGGATTTTTTGGCCGAAGAGCAGCCGCTTAGCAAAACGACTGCAAACAAGAGAACAATCTTCAAACGCATAGTTTCGCCCTTCTTAATGACTTATTTTAATTTTCAACACACCGGTCGTAAGTAGGTCACCCTTTTGATTTTTTGCTTGCAGCTCTATTGTTGCTAAACGACCTTTGGCTTCAGTAATTGTACCACCGACAAAAACTGTATCTCCTAGAAAGGTCATTCCTCGGAAACGGTTTTGATAAGAGATTACTTTCCATGAACGATACTGATTGGGAGTCAAGTTAGCCTTAAGCCACATACGCGCACGTTCGCTCATCATTCCAGCAACCAACATACCGTGCGCGATAATGCCAGGCAGTCCTGCCTTCTTAGCAACCTCTTCATCTTGGTGAATCGGGTTATAGTCGCTCGAAGCAGTAGCATAGGCTTTGAGTTGTTCGATTGAGATGGTCGATACGGCAACAGACTCTAAGACAGCGCCAACATGCAAACTTTCAATTTCGTCTTGGTTCAAATCTTTCACGAACTACTCCCTATAGACGATGGTTGTTTTCGAACTTCCAATTTTCTTAGCTACCGGTTTGACGACCTGAAACTGGGTTTCCAGCACGATAAAATGCATCGACTTACCTGAACTGCCAGATCGCTTATCCATCACCTGCGCTACTCGAGTTTCATACTGAAGGCTATCGCCAACTTCGATATCCGAGTCCCAGCTGTACTCTTGTTCTCCATGCAGTACCTGCTGCAGTTGAACGCCCATCCGAGACATGACTTCAAACTCACCTTCCCGACAGTAAGTCAAAAAAGTTGGAAGTGAACGTGTACTACGAATTTGGGACACCTCTGCGGCTAGAGCCTTCTGAGTCTTGGGATCGGCACTTCCTTCTTCATTGATCTCTAGCGAGCGCGCAAAATCCACTAAGAGCTTCTCAGTAATATCAAGCGATCGAAGTCCTGATTTTTCACCGACGTACTTCTTAATTTCCAAGATTCACCTTCTTAATATAGAAATAATTGAGTGGATTGAGTTCAAGATTTTTCACGCGTGGTTTAACCAAAGCCAAATTAGGCTCATAATAGAGCGGCAAAATGACGGCCTCATCTTCGAGCAGAAGTTTCTGAGCATCTGCGTAAAGCTTAGCGCGTGCCTTGACATTGAGCTCTGTACGCGCTTTGAGAACTTTTTCATCATAGCGCTTATCTTTCCAGCCCGCCCAATTATTGCCCGCCATACTGAGCCAGATGGACATGAAATTATCTGGGTCAGGATAGTCCGCACTCCAGCTATTGATAAACAAGGGGTAGCTCTTTAGATCTAGCTGTGAACGAAAAGTTTTGTGATCAAACGCTTGGATCTGAACATTGAGTCCGAGGTTAGTCTTCAGTTCAGCTTGGATAAACTGCGCAATCTTGACCGGCTTTTCCCAGTTCGAGCATAGGATTTCGAGTGAGGTAGTACTCGGGTTAATTCCCGAAGCTTTAAGCTCCGCCTTAGCTTGAGCCGGGTCAAACTTCAGCCCCACATTAGCCTGATAGGACATCATCCGCGGAGGGATAAAGCTCGTAGCCGTCTGCTGACTTCCTTTAAGAACCTGCTCGATCTTCTTTCGATCGATCGCCATTGAGATCGCGCGTCTTAGTTTAACGTTAGAGGCCGGATCCTTAAGTGCGGTAAAACCAAAATATCCAGTTTTAAAGTATGGAAACGTTTTTAGATCGGCTCTTCCCTTCAGACGACTCAGATCCGTCGCCGAGATATCAGTCATAAAGTCGATCTTACCCGATTCATAAAGAGAGAGAGCAGTCGTATCTTCTTTAACTATAAGTCCGACTGCTTGCTTTACGTTACCGCGTTTGCCGTAATAGTGCGGGTTAGGGTCCAATACGATCTTTGAGTCAATCTCGTAAGCGGAAAGGACATAGGGTCCAACCGTGACCATCTTGCCGGGCCTGGTCCAGCTCGTAGGATTTTTTTCTACGACATCTTTGCGCAACGGAAACGTCACCCAGAAGGTTGGAATATGAATGAAGTACGCAACTGGTTGCTTGAGCTTTATTTGCAAGGTCGAGTCATCGATCGCTTTGATTCCGACTGTGCTCCAGTCTTTATTGATGCCTTTGAAATAGTCTTCGGCCCCTTGCACTTCGAAAAGCAAATAAGCGTATGAGGCTGCCGTGGATGCAGTCAAAAGTCTCTTCCAGCTATACTCAAAATCAGCGGCCTTAAGCGCTACCCCGTCTGACCATTTCACACCCGGTCGCAGCTTAAAGGTGTAGGTCTTTCCGTCAGCGCTCATCTTCCAGCTCTCGGCGAGGGCCGGAACTACTTTGAGAGAACCATCCTTTGCAGTCTCATAAGTGACCAAACCCTCCATGAGGTTGATCATCAAATAGTTCTCAATAGGCGTATGAGCTCGGTTCCAATCCAAAGTCGCAGGATCACTCAGGAGCCGAAACGAAAAGACATCTGATGCCGAAACAGTCTCTGCCGCACCAAGAAATAAGAGAGTACTTAAGAAGATAAAAACTGACCGCATAGCCACTGTTTTTATCCTAAGAACCTAAAAAGTCTCGCGAATTCTCCTAAAGCCCAATGCACCTTGAGCTCGCAGATGAAGCGCGGAGTCAATTTCCGAGTAACTTTTCGGCAACCTCGTGAACAATCGTTCCCACAGCGTAAGGGACCGAGTAGGGTCGACGACGCGTCCGTCTAAAGTCATGATCAAATCCCAATTTATGAGTCCATTCATGGGCGAGATTTGAGGCCAAGGAGACTGCGTCAAAGTAATCAAAATACTTCGTATTGAGATAGATCTTAGAAGTACTCGGCGACGTGTACCCTAAAACTCTCTTTCGTGAGTAATAGAGCTCAAGATCAAGATCGATCGTCCCATCGTTTGGCTTTCCATATCGTGTTTCGAAAGCGGCCATGATTTTCTGGTAAATTTGTTCGTTAGTTAACCCGTCGTTATCGGCAAATTGTTTTTTGCGCTTCCAAGTATGATTCAAAATTTTGTCACGGAACTCAGCACTATTTATTACAAGTTCTAGAACGTCTGCCGCACCCTCTGCTCGTTTGATATCCTGGGCATCAAAGTGACTGAGCGCTACGAAATTGACTTTAAGTGGACCAGATCCAGACTGAGTGGCAGTTTGTGCCTGAATTGGGCTAACCCACAAAACTGTAAGTACGGATAAAGCGGCATAATTAAAACGATCAAATGTAAACATTTCGAGCCTCCGATGATTTCACTTAAAAATCTGTCGGAAAAATGGCTCCAAAAGTTGAGATGATTTGTAATCTCAATGCGTTACATTAGATCTATGAAACTAAATTAGTTGCAAGACAAGAGATCGCGCTTTTTATCGTCTGTTCTTTTGATTCTTCTGATTCTTCTTCGCTGCATTGATTCGCCAGCGAGTGGTCATCTTGAACTCCGCCTCCAGATGTTCAATGGCTCTATTTTGTCCTACGGCAAGAACTTTTAGTCTGCTTTTGATGTTCTGGGTAATTCGGAGAATTTCTGTTTCAGTCGATTTTTCTTCAGCAATCAAATGAGAAGCAGTGGATTCGATCTCGCTGATTTTGTCCTCGATCTTTTTGTCCCAAGCCGCGTGTTCTTCTCGTTGTGATAGCTCTCTGCGCTGCGCTTCGAGATAGTTCCACTTCTCTCGATCTAGCTCCTGAAATGCAGCTATTCGTTTTTGGGCCTCCATCTCAAAGTCTTCCAGTATCTTTTCGATCTGACTCTCCTGGGAAGGCTTTAGATCTCTGAACTGCGTCTCTAATACTGCTAGCAGCCCATTTATCTCGCGTTCGGTTTCACTATGACTAGCAATCAGCTCTTTGGCTCTGAACTGAATTGCTCGAAGGTTTTGTTCGATTTTCTGTTTCCAGTCTAAGTTAACAAAACTCAAACCAAACTGAGTGAGATGATCATCTACCTGATCATCTTGACGATCGAGACGCTTTCCACACTCATTTGCGGAAAATGTTCCGAAACCAGATTTTGGATTTTCGATGTCATCGTGAGCGTAAGCTGAGCTTACGGCCAGAGCGTAACCGAGAATCAGCGATCTTGGCAGCTTGTACACGCTCATAGATTAATCTCCACCGCCGCCACCATCTCCATCTCCGCCTGCACCGCCGCTGTCTCCGTCGCCACTTGAGTTGCTCTCATCTGACCTGGTATCGACTTCGTTCGTGTGATTGCTCTCATAGTTGGACTCTTGCGTATGAGTTTCTATTTCCGAAGCTTGTGTAGCTACATGAGTTTCCATCTCAGACACAGCCGTCTCAATCTCACTCAGTTGAGCTTCGAGTTCGGCAGTATCAATCACTGGCATTTCCATTTCCGGCTCATTGAGGCTCATTGCCGAAACATCGTTCAAGGCGTCAGCTACCAGTGCCGCTTCAGCCATCTCTGCTGAACTGAGAGCCGCAGCTGCAGAATCGACTGCTGTCGAATCCACTTTATCCTGAGTTTGAAGCGTATCTTTCAATTCTTCCCGAATCGAATCGACCTCTTGTTTCAAATCCGGCGAAATGGTCGCAGGCTCATCCGGAAACGGCACTGTATTGATCAAGTGGTCGTTAGCAGAACTACCTTCATGGTGAAATCGGTCAAAAAGAAGATTCCATCGAGCAATTTCAGGAGAAACAAACCACATTGGATCGTTAGTATAAATATACCAGAACCAGGAATTTGAATCCCAACCCGATAACTGATCAGAATTACGGCGAGCCTCTTCATCCATCCTTTGTTTAAGGCCTGGGTTCCGAGTCTGTGTCGCCAATTCTTTCTGCTTGTTCATCGAGGTGATAACACGTGTCTGAATCTCCTGATTCTGCGCTAATCCAGGAAACCGTTGCATGAGGTAAGCAAGGACAAACCGACGAGCTTTGAGCTGGTTTTGAAAGGACTTCATTTCCGAGACGTATCGCTGATAGGCTTTAGCGTAGGCAGCCATCTGTTCTTTATAAATTTGAAAATCACCTTTAAGACTCTTAGCTCTCTGCTGGTATCGAATGACTTCGGCCNNCGGCCATATATCGGCGCAAAAGATTCGTTTTGAATTTCTTGGTTGAAGGCGAATCCCCTTCTACAATCGCAGCTGGTGCCTCAGGCAATTCTCCTAGGTCATTGCGTGGAGCATCCGGTCTGATCGGCGCCACGGCTGGACGCAATCGTGTAGTGGAACCAATGATCATTGCTTCGAGTGTTGAATTGACCATCGCATCAGCCACAATAATTTCTCGTTGCATGGAACTGAGAAAAAACTTTGGTTGGCCCTTCACGGTGGGATGGAGCTTAAACTGCAGTCCTTTTACGAGAGCATCTTGAAAGATTTTCGGATTATTGATCTTGCTTACTTCTTTTCGTAGGGCGNNTCTGATTTCTTCTAAGTTATGAGATTTTTCAAAATTAAGAATGAGCTCAATATTTTTCTGTACTCGTGCCTGAAGGCCCATGATCGAGTTCACATAGGCTACTCTTTCTTTAGGCGATAAGGAACTTTGCTTCGCAATGAGCAGATTAATGCGTCTGAAGATTTGCATCTCTTCATACACAAAAGTTTTAAATTCAAACTTGTAGTCAAAAAGCGATTCTAAATTTGCTTCAGTTATTTTTGTGAGGTCGCCTAATTGACCACCTTCAAGGAGGAGTATTTTACTAAATTCTTGAATCGTGTTTTTAGCTATTTCTGGACTAGTATCTGGGTCCCTAATATCGGCACGAAGTTCTTTTCTTTCTCGAAGCTTGCGCGCGACCACTACACTACTTTGAGCTATTTGTTCAAATACACTTCTGTAAAATGACAACTGTTCGTTTTGTCCGAGTCCAAGCTCCCGAACTCGAGTGGAGGTTTCTTTTAAGATGTAGTTGATGTCTGCTTTTGCTCCGCCTTCTTTTTTAATCAATTGATGAGCAATCGCCTGCATTTCTTTCAGCTCTTGTACGACGAGCGCATCCCATCTGGAGACTTTTTCACGAAGGAGCCGAGCTTGGCGCTCACTAGCGACCAAAGACGGTCCTTTCAACGCAAACTCAGCGACAATGTCATTGATCGCCTGGTTCGATGAAGCATCGCCAATTTTTTGAAATGTTTCTTCTCGATATTTTGCTAACGGAGAATTTTTTTCGGCGAGTCCTTTTTCCTGACTCGCAAACTTTTTCTCGAGCGCCAGGATGTCTTTAAACGCGTCTCTCTTGTCCTGGACTATTGCTCTGTGCCCAGCTACCGCCGCCTGAAATTCGGGGAGATCTTTTGTGAAATATTGAACCGCGCCTTTCAGATCGGCTTTCAAGATTCGGTCTAGGAGTAAACCACAGGTGACGGTTGGATGAACGCCGACCTTCTTTTTAGAACCGCTCTCTTTTACTTGTGCATGGGAGACATTTGAAACTTGCAGTAGAAAGGTAAAGGCTAGAAGAGCGACAACTTTATGAGACGCAACGATACTCATTTGAAAAACTCCTGAGACGTGTAGGGAATTAAGCTGCCCGCGTCATACCAGGAATCATATTTTGGGTAAATGATTAAAACTAGAAATCCAGTTTGCTATCTCGCTGAAAAGATTGCGTTTTGCAGGTTCTCTGGTGAACCTCAACGGGCGAAAAACCTGACGCTCAGTGATGACCTTCATTTTGAATTTCAACGACGACATCTCCGCCATGCACTTTGGCTTGGCAACCCAGACGAGACTTCAATGTAACGCCAGTGGCGCGATCAAGACGCTCATCTTCTTCGTCTTCTCTTTCGGACAAAAACTTATCGCCTTCCTTCACGATCACATGACAAGTGGTGCACGCACAGAACCCGCCGCACGCATGCTGAAGTGGCACATCGTTGTTAATAGCGACATCGAGAATGCTTTCACCATCTTGAGCTTCGTAGGTCAGATTCATCGGTAAGAAAGTTACTTTTGGCATATCTACTCCAGATTGGCGTTTAACCTTAATTTACTTAGTTATTTACTCAGTTTATTTCGATTTTTGAAGCGACTCCTGAAGTTTTTCCTTCAAGAGCATTTCAGCCAGGGGCACTGTTGCTTCACCTAATTGATATTTCTTTTCCTGAACAAGTGAGGCGTCTTTCTGATCAAGCGCGGTTCTTAAAGCGATGACGAGAGTTTCAATTTTCTTTGCCTCTGGCTCACCTAATAAACGATAGGCATCAGTTAGGTTCTTTTCAGTAGCTCGGATCATTGGCTCAGTTTCATTTCTTAACTCAACCCAGCGCTTATACTCTTTATCCTCTTCAGCTTTGCTTGCGGAAGCTTCGAGCATTTTTTGCACTTCTTGATCAGTAAGCCCATAACTTGGACGCACTTCTATGGTTTGCTCATTTCCAGTTCGAAGGTCTTTTGCAGCTACTTGTAAGATTCCATCTGCATCGATCAAAAACATGACCTCGACTCGCGGAAATCCAGCAGGAAGGGGCTCAATTCCTTTTAACTTAAACCGGGCGAGACTTCTGTTTTCATCTGCGCGTTCGCGCTCGCCTTGGAGGACATGAATATCGACGCCCGTCTGATTATCGACAAAAGTTGTAAAGATCTCTCGAGCTGCAGTTGGGATGCGAGTGTTACGAGGAATCAAAGGCGACATCAAGCCGCCATATGTTTCTAGACCCAAAGAGAGTGGGACGACATCCAAGAGGAGTAAGTCTTGATTATTACCTGCCAAGATATCAGCTTGGATTGCGGCACCCAGTGCAACCACTTCGTCCGGATGAACTGAAGTATTGAGGTCTTTACCAAAAATATCTCGTGCGACATCTTGCACGATTTTTAGACGAGTTGGACCGCCGACCATAACAACATCAGAAAGATCTGATGGCGAAAGACCTGCGTCCTTGAGCGCCTGCAAACAAGGCTCACGTGTTCTCTCTACCACTGGCTTAACGAGAGTTTCAAACTCTTGGCGACTCCACTGACGTGCGTAGACTTTACCATCCACTTCAGCACGAAATTCTGATTGCTCGTTTTCTGAGAAAGACTTTTTTAAACGCTCGGCAGCTTCTAAAAATGCTGCATGAACTTGAGAGCTCGCAGTCAATCCAAACTCTTCGATCGATCGCTGAACAATAACTTGGTCTAGATCGTCGCCACCTAATGCCGTATTGCCGTGGGTGGAGAGCACTTCAAAAATTCCATCATGCAATTTCAGTATAGAGATATCAAAGGTGCCGCCGCCCATATCGTAGNNGGTGTCGCCGTGGGTGGACTTCACCTCGACCACGCCGTCGCTGAGCTCGAGCACGCTCACGTCGAAGGTGCCGCCGCCCATATCGTAGACTGCAATCAAGCCTTCTTTTTTACGATCTAAACCATAAAAAAGAGCTGCGGCAGTAGGCTCATTAATAATGCGCAAAACTTCGAGTCCAGCGAGATATCCGGCGGTACGAGTGGCCTGTCTCTGGCTATCGTTAAAGTACGCCGGCACGGTAACGACTGCCTTCGTGATTGGAACTCCGAGTTCCTTCTCTGCGGACAATTTGAGTTCCTTCAAGATCATGGCCGAAATCTCGATCGCTGTATAAGAACGAGGACCGACTTGAATGCGAACAGGAGCCTGTGGATCTTTTTCGTTTCTGACGAGCTGATAAGGAAGAGTACCTTCAACTTGAGTCAGGTCTTCAAATCCTCGACCTAAGAGTCGTTTGACTGAAAAGATTGTAGAAGCCGCATCTGAAGTGAGCTTTTGCTTAGCCGCATATCCGATGATGGGCTCAGGGCAATCGCTAGGAAATGATACAACCGACGGCAATAAACGCTTGCCTTCTCTTGACTGCAACACAGTAGGCTGCCCGTCTTTAACCCAAGCGACTAGACTGTGAGTTGTGCCGAGATCAATTCCAAGCACAACTTTTGAAGCGTCAACTTTTGGCATTACATCACTCCCATTCGCCCTTTCAGGCGTTGCACGTCACGCTCCATTGACACTAAGTAACTTTGTCTTTGTAAGGCTTGATCCATCTGAGAAAGTGCTGTCTGACGAGAGCTTTCATCCAAAGCTGCATCATGGTCCTTCTCTAAGGAAATAATTTTCTGTTTCGAACTTTCAAAAAGATCACGAAGCTCTGCTTCAAACTGAGATATTTTCTCGGACGCAGTTTCGGGTGCTTCCATCACTGTGTCTTGTAGATCAAACCAAGACTCAGCTAACTCCATAGGGATTTGACTGTTCTTCGGGCGCTCTGTCTGAAATCCAGAGATCTTAAGTAAGTACTCTCGTCGCAGACCTGAATTTTTCAATGTACTGTAAGCTTGATTCAGGAAACTCATTCTCTCGAGCGAGTTTTTCTTAGCTTCTGCTGCGTTGGCGCCTAAAGCAGAGAAACGGTCGGGGTGCAATAAACGAGAGAGTTCATAAAATCGCTTTTCGAGCGCCTTTAGATCATTCAGCTCAAACAATCTCGGAGTACTAAATGCAGCAAAATAATCCTCATCTGAGCGCAATGGCTGAGGCTGCCCGCAAAGTGCACAAAGATGTGGTGCTCCAGGTGCGCTCATCACTTGATGACAGTAAGAGCATGTGGATGCTGGCTGCGTCGATGCTGAGAGGGATTGAGCTACTGACATGCCATTAACTAGACCGAGAAGCTCGATCCGCAGCCGCAAGTTCTTTTGGCGTTTGGATTGTTAAATACGAAGCCAGTTCCATTGAGTCCATCACTGAAATCAAGCTCAGTTCCTGATAGGAACAAGAATGATTTAGGATCGATGTAAACTTTTACTCCGTCTCTCTCAAAAACCTTATCAGTTGGCTTAGCTGGTTCATTTTCAAAACCTAGCTTGTAGCTCATGCCTGAACACCCACCGCCAGTAACCATCACACGCAGTGATGAGTTGGATGCAGTTGGGTCAGAAGACTGAATTCGTTTGATCTCTTTAACGGCTTTTTCGCTAATTTGAATCATGCTGATATCTCCTTATATAAGCGTAACGCTCTTAGCCTACTTTTGAACCGCTTTACGTTGCTCAGCTTTTTTCAAGTAATCACCGATCGCTGCTTTAATTGCGTCTTCAGCAAGTACCGAGCAGTGAATCTTGATTGGCGGTAAAGAAAGCTCTTCGACAATGTCTGTGTTTTTAATCGCCATAGCTTGATCGATCGTCCGACCTTTGAGCCACTCTGTTGCTAGTGAAGAGCTAGCGATCGCGCTGCCGCAACCGAAAGTCTTAAACTTAGCATCCTTGATGACCTTGGTCTCATCATCGATCTCAACTTGAAGCTTCATGACGTCACCACACTCTGGAGCGCCGACTAGACCGGTACCTACAGTTGGTGAATTTTTATCCAAAGAACCAACGTTTCTTGGATTTTCGTAATGCTCAATCACCTTTTTTGTATAAGCCATTTGTTACTCTCCCTTATTAATCCAACCTAAAATTCCAATGCAACCAGCGGAGCGGTTGCCATTAAATCAGTGCCCAGTCCAAGCTACCGATTTAAGATCAATGCCTTCTTTTGCCATTTCATAGAGTGGCGAAAGATCACGCAGTTTTCTCACTGTGCCGACAACTTTATTGATCGCAAAATCGATCTCTTCGTCCGTGGTAAAACGTCCGATACTGAAACGAATACTCGTATGAGCTAAGTCCTCGCCGACTCCAATTGCTTTGAGTACATAGGAAGGCTCTAAGCTTGCTGAGGTACAGGCCGAACCGCTCGATACAGCCAGTTCCTTCATACCCATCATCAAGGACTCACCCTCTACGTAAGCAAAACTCACGTTCAGGTTATTCGGCAGACGCTCGGTCGGATGGCCATTGAGATAGATCTCGTCCAAGTTGTTTCGGATGCCATCCCAAAGTTTGTCGCGTAGACGTTTGATACGTGGGATCTCTGTTGAGAAATTTCTCACCATCAACTCTGCAGCTTTTCCTAGGCCCACAATGCCTGGAACATTGAGCGTTCCAGATCTCATTCCACGCTCATGTCCACCGCCATGAATCAAGGCTGACAAACGAACACGTGGATTTTTACGACGAACGTAAAGTGCACCGACACCTTTTGGTCCGTAAAATTTATGCGCAGTCAAAGAGAGAAGATCAATTCCCATCTTCTGAACGTCCACTTCAACTTTACCAACTGCCTGAACAGCGTCGGTATGAAAGAGCACGCCCTTTTCCTTACAGATCTTGCCGATTTCGGCCATCGGATTGATGGTTCCAATTTCGTTATTAGCCATCATGACCGATACAAGGATCGTTTTATCCGTAATAGCATTACGTACAGCCTCTGGACTGACTTGGCCGTACTGATCCACTTCGAGATAGGTGATCTTATAACCTTTACGCTCAAGGTGCTCACAGGTATCCAATACAGCTTTATGCTCGATCGGAGTGGTAATGATGTGATTGCCTTTTTCAGCATACATTTCAGCAACACCAGCGATTGCGAGATTATTGCTCTCAGTTGCACCGCTCGTAAAAATAATTTCNNATCGGTTGCTCCGACGAGTTTAGCTACTTGAGCACGAGCATTTTCAACAGCAGCCTCAGCTGTCCAACCAAACTCGTGGTTACGACTAGCGGCATTGCCGAAAACTTCCGTAAAATACGGAGTCATCGTCTTAAAGACTTCTGGGTCGACCGGACTTGTTGCGTGATAGTCTAAATAAATAGGTAACTTCATATCTTCTCCTAAAACTTTACTAAGGTTCATCGGCCCCAAGACCGAGACCTAACGTACCCAAATCGAGCGTACTCANNGGAGCAAATCTTGATGGCGTTTCTGCAAGTTCTCCCAATCGGATGCTTGAGAGAAACTGAAGCACACGCGTATTGAGGTCGTTCATCACTCCCTTAATCTCGCATCGAGTGCCGTACTCACACCCGTTCGTTTTCGCAGCTGAAGAGTCCATCCCTCCAGCACAAGCCACTAAGGATTGAGGTCCTTCCATCAACTTTAAAAACTCAGCTAAACTCACTTCGTTCAAAGAGCGCTGAAGTGTGTATCCACCTCGAGCTCCTTGAGCGGACTGGATCAGCCCTGTATCTTTTAGCCTTTGAAGAGTTTTTGCAGTGATCTCAAACGGCAGACCATATTGGTCGGAAACCTCGCGAGCGCTTGTTACTTCGTTGAGATTGCGGCTCTGTTTGGATTGCATGTGACGCAAAGCAATCAGGCCATATTCTGTCGTTCGGTTAATCTTAATCATAAAACTCTTTTAAATAGGCCATTCAAGTACGATGAACTGAGTCCGATTTCAATCCAAAATGCACGGTGAAATCACGGTTAAATCACAGTTAAATCAAGTTCAACTCACTCAATTGATAATTCATACCTGAAAATAAGTTTAAATACGACTCTAATTATCGTATTTAAACCTGAAAAAGACAATCTATTTAACTAATTGAATTTATGAGACTTTTTTAGACAAAGCGGTCTGTAGGTGAAGGTCAATTTGCTGAATAGCGGTTTGTACATTGACCGTGGCTGAAGCGGGGACCTGCCGAAGCACAACGACAAAAGCTGTCCCCTGGCTATTTAAAGAAAGTAGGCACTCTACGGGTTTGTGAAAGATATCCGCTCCAAGCTTGAGACGAGTCGTTTGTTGACCTCTGCCCCCTCGTCTTTGAAAGTGCCGGAGGTATTTTTCAACATCTTCTCGACTGTCTTTGAAGATCATCTGGCTGAACGAACGCCCGATGAACGCCTTGATCTCTTCTCCAAAAGAGAGTTCGCAGCTCGCATTCATCTCGAGGATGATCGAAGAGNNACTTAAATGGCATCTCAAGGAGTTTCGGTCGCAGTGCAAAAAAAGATGAGCTTCTGAAAGATTTTTCTCCAGTTGCACTCCTACTCTACGCAGGTAAGGTTAATTCATGCCAAGCTGGGCCCAAGAACTCTTAAGTGGGAGTAACACCTACCTCTACCCAGTCATATTTATTCTACTGGTGTTGTGTGGACTTGGTTTTCCAATGTCGGCAGACCTAGTACTGATCACTTGTGGGATCCTGATCTATCAAGGGCACGCGGATCTAGCGATTCTAATTCCGCTTTGTATGAGCTCCATCCTTCTCAGCGACTACCTCATGTTCAACATCGGCAAGTACGGTGGGCGCAAGGTCATACACGTTTGGCCATTTCGAAAGATTTTTACAGAGACTCGGCTAAGCAAGGCCCAGTGCGATTTTGATGCTTACGGTTATGGGCTCGTATTTTTAGCTCGTTTCATGCCAGGCTTTAGGACTGTCGTGTTTTTTACATCCGGATTGATGAATTTGAAGACACTACGATTTCTAGCTTATGACTTTGTGGGCGCTTGTATCACCATTCCAGGCATTCTCTACTCGGTCTCATGGGCTGCAGGCGAAACAGATAAGATCCTCCCTTTACTTGCGCGCTATCAATGGATCTTTTTTGGTGCAGCAGCAGTGTTCATTGTTTATCAGCTGCGTGCCATCAGGAGACGAAGAGCTCTCCAAAGGACATCATCAGTCCCCGCAGTAGAGAGAACCTAGACTTTTGCGTCAGAATTTTTTGAGCGCCTTCAGTCGAACTTCGGGTGCGGTCGGCACCTCAAGCGATTGCCAGACCTGGCCAGAGAAAGTCCAATTTTTCAAAATTGCCTGAGCCTCTAAAAAAGCTCGGCGATCCATGCCTAGACCAAATGCGGGAGAATTTTTATTGAGTCGTCCTTGATATCCAGCGGTGATTTGTCTCGTCTTAGTCTGATTAGCAACTCCTGCCTCTGCCAAAACTTGAGAGCCATAACCCCTTACTCCCACTGCGACGTCAGCCAGAGCGACCATTTTAGGAGTAACCTTTTGTTCAGCCTGCACCGAGACATAAGTCAAATTTGGAAACAAAGTGGAACCTTGCTGATATCGAGAGTCACTTACGCCCAATCCTTGTTCGTGTTGAATTTCAGCATTCATGTTGGTTTTTTTGCTCTTAGACTCATACGCTGCTTGGACTCCGAGCCGCAACTGAGTAGTACCTTCAAACCCTTCGAGCGGTCCATTTCCAGGAGTTCGTTCCTCTTTGGCCTGTATAAAGCTTGAAAGAAATCCATCACCCGAAACTTTACCGCGAACTTGAACTTTCTTATCTTCAAATAACCAAGGAGTCTGCGCATGACCCTCAATACGTCCAAAAACATGCGCTCCAGGAGATTCCAAAAATTCTGCATCAGTTCGTAAATATCCGCCCGATAATTGGGCAGAGGCAATCCCGTCTGCTTTACCTACACGCGCACTAGGAACAATCCCAACAATCGATGTCCCTGTGCTGGTGACTCCAGATATGAGATGCCCTTTGAAATGACCATCCCCTGCCTGGAGTGAAACCACGTTGGAGGGCAAACGTCTCGCGAAGTAATCTACGGTCTCGGTTTTACCCTTGAGTCCCTCTTCGAGCATTAGCCTGAGTTCACTGGGTATGTAGCCAGCGGTTTTAGATCCAGGTTTGGCTACAGTGTAGGATGAAAGTGTCACGTCATTGTTCTGAATCAATGCCGCAGAGCCAGCTGCCTTAGGCGCTTCAGAGCGATAAGAGTAATCATATTTAACAATTTTTTTCGAATCCGTCGGATCCTTCGCGATCATGACAGCGTGGCCGCCAGTATTTTGTGAATAACTCAGTATGTAGACATCCTGAAATCCCAACTCTTGCGCCAATTCACCGAGTCCACTGGCATGTGCAGGACAAACCCCCTTTGGGTCTCCGGTTCTTTGTGCTTCGAAGAGTGAAACTAACGGAACGATTTTGTTGAACTCAGGTGACTTTGAATCCTGAGCNNATTGTTGTAGTTAAATGAAAAATCCGCTCCGACTTCGGAGAGAAAATTTTTCTTATCTTCTGGAGTCATGAGCTCACGCATTTCACCCACCACACTCTTCCACGCTTTATCATCTTTGCTTTGATAAAGTTTGTAAGCAGAGACCTGGTACAGGATGTTTTTTCGAAGATTAGCTTCGTATCCCGGAGCAAGTTTCTCACCATTCCCCTTGAGTTCCTCATCAATCGCTTTGAACGCTTGATCCACAGATTGAGCGAGTGGTAGTTTTGGATCGAACTTGAACTTTCCTGCATGGATCTGCTGTTCGACTGCCCTTCTGGCTACTAATACTGCACAACCGCTCGACATGAGATCCTTGTCAGCAATACTCTTACATTCGGGCCTGTCCGCACGAAGTGTGTAGTAATACGTATCGTTTTTAGTGACTGCGTATCTCACTCCAGTGTCGTGAAATATCTGATCAATATTTCCTGATGCACGAAGAATGAGGGGCAAACTTTTCTTACGTGGATTTTTCGGTAAATCTTCGGCTGGTTTTTCAGTGCCGTCACAGCTCACCTCTGGATCAGGGGTAGTTGCGGCTGTTAAGTAATAGAGATCCGATTGCAGCGTATCGAGCTTAAGTGGTGGACGCGCCTCGTTTACGTAGGCTGACAAAAGCGGGTTCGTAATGCTTTGGATCGTCTGGTCAATCTCAGGAAATGGATGGCCCGGAGTTCCGGTTGATGCGGACATGGCTAATCGAGCACCAAATAGTGCATACCAAAAAGCCAAAATAATAGAGGTTCTGACAATAGAGCCCATCTATTATGTATCGGAAAGTCACTGTCCAATTTTTAGACATCTATGTAACTTTTTTGGGCAGTAGGATTTTCACCCCAAAAATCGCACTGCAAAATCGATAATGAAATCAAGCTGCTTAGTTCACTCAGGTATTGGCACCAGCCTTGCTCTATAGTAAGCAAGTGCCGACCCCCCCTAAACCCCCTTAGGCACTATTTTCTGAGCCCGACTCTTTCCCCCGAGAGTCGGGCTTTTTAATTTCTATATGTTCAATGTAATTAAGAGTAAGACCTGAGCTCGGGTGTAGGGCGCTCTTTGAGCCATGCATTCATTCGTCTTCGGATTTTGACTCTGATGCGTGCATCATTGTAACGGATCAAATCAGAATCAGACTCCGGAACGAGGCGTGGAACAGCTAGAGGCTGAGACGCGCTATTCATGGCCACAAAAGTCATAAAAGCACGAGCTGCTATTTGGCGCTCACTCGTTGCGGTAGCGTCCCGTTCAACAAGCACTGATATCTCCATCGTCGAATTGCTCACAAAATCAGTCGACGCGGTCAGGAGCACCTGGTCTCCAATCCTCAATAGAGAAAAAAACTGAATCTGATCGACGATATCCGTGACGACATGCGAGACTTCCGAATGCTTTTGTGCCGCGAGGCAAGCTGCATCGCCGATCCATGACATCAAAACGCCGCTCAACAAGGAGCCATTGAGATTAATTTCATCTGGCTGAATGCATTTACGAAAAGTAATTGTGCTATCTCGTGGAGACTTTTTCTTCAGCATAAGAAATTTATACAGAAGAAGTACAAAGAGAGATTTTAGGGATAGGTTAAGATTCGATCAGCGCATCGTCTTGCTGCGTTCGGTCGCAGCAAGTACGGCTTTGATCAAAGTCACTCGAAGTTTTCCTTCTTCAAGAGCCATCAAGCCATCGATGGTGCAACCAGCCGGAGTGGTCACTTCATCTTTGAGCGCAGCAGGGTGATCCCCTTTTTCGAGTACCATCTTAGCGGCGCCCATAAGGGTCTGTGCCGCAAGTAGAGTTGCCACATCTCGAGAGATGCCTACCTTTACACCTGCCTCACTCAGGGCCTCGATGATCAAATAAATATAAGCAGGACCACAGCCGCTTAAGCCGGTTACACCATCCATCAGGCGTTCTTCGACTACTGCAGTCTTACCCACAGTATTAAAAATCTTTTCTGCAGCCTTAACCGCCGAACTCTTTGACGCCGATCCCTTACCGGCGAGTGCCCCACTCTGGGCTTCACATAAAACGGTCATGCCTTCACCGATCAGACACGGAGTATTAGGCATTGCTCGAACGATCGAAGGCTTTCTGCCCGACCATTCAGACAGCTGCTCCGTCGTAATTGCAGCACAGATCGAGATCAGATGATGTTTCTTAGTCAGCTTATGGCTGATTTGAGAAAGCACACTTTGCGCTTGATGAGGCTTTACACAAAGGATGAGAATATCAGCCTGCTGAGCTAGCTTTTCATTGTCCGTGTGCACAGGGATCTTGAGTCGCTTCGAGGCTTCACTCGCGCTCGCTTGAGATTGAGTGGTAGCGATCAGCGTATAGCCCTTTGAATGCTCAGATTGCCTAATCCCTGAGGCGAGTGCCTCGCCCATTTTTCCGAGGCCAATAATACCAATCTTCATTTTCTGATTTGTCCTTCGCCTTCGATAATCCAGCGCACGCTGGTCAATTCTTTGAGTCCTACTGGGCCACGAACATGGAGCTTTTGAGTGCTGATGCCGAGCTCTCCACCGAGACCAAGCTCAAATCCATCTGTGAAACGTGAAGACGCATTCCAATAGACTGCTGCTGCATCCACTTCTTGTTGAAACTGGCGTGCTGCATCTGCTGAACGAGTTACAATCACCTCAGAGTGTTTGGAACCATGTCGCTCGATATGAGAGATCGCTTCAGTGACAGATGCGACAACTTTGCAGTTCATCACAAAGTCTAGGTATTCGATGTCCCAGCTTTCATTGTTGGCTGATTGCACGTGAGGCCGACCTGCCAACAGGGGCAAGCTATTCGGACAACAATTCCAACGCACAGGATTGGGGACGTCTTCACCGCTCATTTTTTCGTAGAGATCAGTCAGAAACTCACTCGATGGAAGTGCATGTGCTTCATGGATCAGAAGAGTCTCCATCGAATTACAAACACCTGGACGGGATTTTTTTGCGTTTTCTACGATCTCCACTGCCATATCGAGATCTGCATCTTGATCGACATAGACATGGCATAATCCGCGATCATTTTTAATGATTGGGATTTTAGAATGATCGACTACGTACTCAATGAGTCGGTCGCCTCCGCGTGGAACCACTACATCAATCAACTGTCGTTGTTGAAGAAGCTCGTGAGTCAGTGCACGATCCGGATCAGTGATGCCCCAGAGACTATCTTGGCTAAAGCCATTTTCATCGAGTGCATGTTTCAAAATAGTGTAAATCGCCGCGGTAGTTTGCATCGACTCTTTACCGCCACGCAGAATAATGACGTTACCTGACTTAAATGCGAGACCAAAAGCTTCTGTCGCTACATTGGGTCGTGATTCAAAGATCATGAGGATGACCCCAAGCGGAGACCTCACTCTTCTGATCTGCAAACGGTTAGCGAGCGTGCGCCTTTCGACTACATCTTCGAGAGGATCTGGAAGCTTCGCCACTTGTGACAAACTCTCTTGCATCTGCTTAAGTCTTTGCGGATTGAGTGTCAGGCGATCTCGAAAGGCTGAAGTGGCATCTCCCTGAAGTGCGGCAAGATCACGTTCGTTAGCTGCGAGTATCTCGCCAGATCGCTCAACCAAAAGTTTCGCAGCTGTTTCTAATACTGCATTTCGAGATGCTGCCTTTGATGCTCTCAGGGCTAGTGCAGCTTTCTTGCAAGCCTGAAGTTGTTTTTGAAGAGTCGTGTTCATCATTCTTACTTACCTATTTACTTACCTAATTTACTTATTTAGCGGCGGCCCATAATTCTTGTCCCTACGGTCTTGTCTTTGGCAACATCCAAAAGAACAGCTGGTAGATCGCCTTTGACCAGCCAAGTTTCGATTCCTGCCGTTGTAGCAACCTGGGCCGCAGAAAGCTTCGAAAACATTCCGCCGGTCCCGCGCGATGTGCCTCCCCGCTTACCGCTTTGATCTCCCACTTCTTTGAGCTGCGTCTTGCTCACAGAGGAGAGCCACGGGATGAGGCGTGCATTTGGGTTTTGTCTCGGATCACTTTCGTACAAACCTTCAACGTCGGTCAAAATGATCAGACGATCTGCCTTCATGACCTTTGCGACTTTAGCCGATAGCGCATCATTATCGCCGAATTTAATTTCTTCGGTAGCGACGGTGTCGTTCTCATTGAGGATTGGAGTCACATTCCATTCGAGCAATTGCTCCAGAGTGTTTTGCAGATTTCCACGACGCTTTTTGTCCGCGATATCATCCGACGTAAGCAGGACCTGAGCTCCCAAGAGGCCAACGGTTTGAAGAGATAAGTTATAGAGATCCATCACGAGAGGTTGGCCAATTGCACTCAATGCCTGCTTTTCGGCGAGTTCTCTTTTTGGTTTATTAAACTGAGTTCGATCAATCGCCGAGGCGATGGCACCTGAGGTGACCCAAATCACTTCTATGCGATGATCTTTTTTAAGCGCCGCTACTTGGTGCATCCACGCTCTGATCAAAAGCGGACCACCTGAACAGACCATATTGCTGCCAGCTTTAATCACCCATCGCTGGGTCTTATTTGATTTTTGTTTAGTACGGACCAAAACCTTGTGCCTTTCGAATCGCATCAGCAACTTCACGCACGGCGCCCCAACCTCCTTGGGTTTCCGTGATGTAATGGACTCGAGCCTTCACTGGATCGACTGCATGAGGAACAGTAGCGCTGAACCCTACTTTCTCGATCACTGGGATATCAAAGAGCTCATCTCCCATAAAGGCAATTTCTTCAGGTTTAAGCCCGGTTGCGGCTACTACCTTGTCAAAAGCGACGATTTTGTTCTCATCACCGAGGAAAACATGAGTGAGTTTAAGAAATTCGACCCGGGTTCGGACGTCTTTTGAGTCCCCCCCGCTGATGATACCGACCTGAATACCGGCATTCATCAAGAGCTTTAGACCGTAACCATCCTTCACGTGAAAGTATCGGGTCCAGCCGTGACCTTCTAACCAGAAGATGCGGCCATCCGTCAGCACGCCATCGACGTCTAAAAGGAGCATCTTAATCTTTTTAAGACGAGCTTGGATATCTGGGGTTTCAACGNNAGATGTTTGCATCATATGGGAGGAGCTTAACCTGAAATGTTAAGTTCCTTCAATGATGACGCATTGCAGAATTAATAGTTAAATATCTCAATAGCTAAGCATCTCAAATCCATGCGTTAGATCTGCCTTCAAGTCATCCAGGCTCTCCAAGCCCACCTGGAACCGAAGTAATTTGCCACGATTTTTCCAACGATTGGTTTCCCGATACATTCCGGGGTCCATCGAAACCACTAAACTTTCAAAGCCGCCATAGCTATGACCGAGACCAAACAGTTCGAGACTATCGATTAACGCGTCGACTTTTACTTTCGAATATTCAGGCTTAAGCAAAATACTAAATACGCCCGACGCTCCCTTAAAATCGCGCTTCCAAATGTCATGTCCTGCATCGCCCGGTAGAGCTGGATACAGTACTTGAT
>DBAE01000082.1 GCA_002291495.1 Bacteriovoracaceae bacterium UBA1018
ATCTTCGGTCGAAATGCCTTGGTATCCGTCGAGCAAAGCATGGTTAACGACTCCGCAATCTTTGATCAAATTCTGGAAGCTTTGATTCTTATCATCGGAGAGTTTACAGAGGCCTTGAAGCGTTTCGGGAGCACATTCACTCGGTGTTTTGAACTGGCTCAGTAGTTTTTCCAATTCTGCGTTGACCCGTGAGATCTCTCTTCCAACTCTTTGCAAATTGGCAGCCAGGTCTTTTTTGTTCTTAATGGTCCCGGATACGATGTAGCTAGAATTGATGAGTTTAGCAAAGTTGATCAATGAAAGACTTTTCTTACTCGTTTTGTCTGAGCTTAGCATTCGATCATCATGCTTTCCATTCGACGCCACGGCTTCGTTCTCAGCCATGAATGACAACAGGCTTAGGTCAGAGTTGTGAATCAGGTAAGGTTCATTTTCTGTTCCTTGTAGGTCTTTTTGATGATGCAAGATCTCAGAGACGTAAGGCATGAGAGTATTGAGATCGTTTCTCGAAAGACGATTTTTGCTGAAGTTTTTGCGTGCTTCCTGGAATTTCGGATCAGGATTGTCTTGAATGGATTTTAGAATCTTTAAGATAGTCTCCTGGAATGATGCAATCTCACCATTTGAATTAAATGATGCATTCTTCAGATATGCCCAAGCCAAACGATTGAGAGTGAGCTGCGCCTGGAGGTCCACATATTTAGCGATAGCCGCGCTCTGAGATGGATCAGCAAAATATTTTTTGAGTGCAGACTTACAGATAGGAGATTGATCCCGTGTAGTTGTATTTTCTTGTGATTGTCCTCGTGCATTTGCAACTGGGAGTAATAGAGCGACCAACGCGGCGATTAAATATTTATTCATCTCATGTATAAGTTTACGAGATTCTTGGGATTCGTAAAGCCACTTGCTGCATCAATGGGCGTCAAAGAACAGACGGGAACACATACTGCAATGTGAAGTCGTATGGTTCAGTTATTGCGATATTTGATGATCGGCGTAATGAGTGGAGTAGTGCTTCGAAATGTTATGCGACGCAAACTACCTGTAAAAGGCCAAGTAGTCCTCATTACGGGAGGCTCAAGAGGGTTAGGTTTTGCGTTAGCCAGACAGTATGCTCAGCACGGGAGTTTAGTTAATATCTGTGCACGAAATTTAGATGAACTTAAAGCAGCCCAAGCTCAAATCAATGCCGACGGATTATCAGCTGATGTATTTCAGTGCGATGTATCCAATCAAGATGAAGTCGATGCCCTCATTAAAGCTGTAATTAATCGGCATGGTCGCCTCGACGTACTCGTCAACAACGCCGCCTACCAGCAGCACGGCAAGCGCCTGGAGGACATCAGCGACGAACAGCTGCAGGAAACGCTGGACACCAACATCGGCGGCTACTTCCACATGGCGCGCGCCGCGCTGCCGCACATGCACGAGGGCGGCAGCATCATCAACAACGGATCGGAAACCGGGATCTTCGGCAGCAAGGAGCTGCTCGACTACTCGGCCACCAAGGGCGCNNCGACGTACTCGTCAACAACGCTGGCATCATCGAAGTCGCTCCCGTCAGTCGCCTGACGGTTTCCGATTTCAAACAAGTTATGGACATCAATTTTTGGGGAACTGTCTATACGACATGGGCAAGTCTGCCTTATCTCAAAAAATCACCGTTTGCTCGGGTGGTCAACATCGCGTCTTTAGGTGGAGAAATGTCGATCCCTCGTATGTTGACCTATTGCTGCTCAAAATTTGCTGTGGCTGGCTTTTCCCAAGGACTCGCAGCAGAGTTGCGGCATCGCAATATTCCTGTGCTGACTGTATCGCCTAGTCTTTTGCGGACTGGATCTTATCTTCAAGCCCTCTTTAAAGGTGTGAGCCCGTCTGAAATTTTTGGATTTGCGTTTGTCGGAAATCAACCAGGACTTTCCGTGGATGCGAACCGAGCAGCGCGCAAGATTTTTGAAGCCTCCAATCAAGGAAAACTTTACCAAGCGATTGGCTATCAAGCTTCTCTTTCGAGAATACTAAGAGGTATGGTTCCTGGGTCGATGATTAGGCTTTTGGGGTTAGTCAACACCTTGATTGAAAAGGGAACTCGAAATCGGGTTTCACAGAAAGATTTAAAGACAGGTTCAGAGTTTCCTGAGTNNTTATTCCTCTTGGAGAACGTGCGGCCCGCGAACTAAACCAGCGCACGGGCTAACTTCTTGATAGAATTCTGTTTAGAATGTAGTAGGTTCGCTCCATGATTGACCCGCAACATAAAAAACGGGCAAATCTGGCCGCCCTAAGAGCATGCCAAGCCGCTACACTGCTTGCTTTTGGAGCAATCTGGATAACCTTCTCTTACGGCTTATTAGTAAGCTCTATTTCTTCATTTGTATTTTTCTTAGCTTGTAGCTTAGCACTGATCCTTTGGTATCGTTCACCCACTCAAGAACGATTTTACTGGGAACTGCCCTACTTTTCTTTCTACTTAATCACATTTCCGGTTCATTTTGAGACTGGTGGACTGTGGAGTCCTACTCTACCACTGACTGTGGTGATCATCTTTGCGTGTGGAATACTCTTACAGGCGCAATATTCTTTGAAGATGGCAATTGGAGCGGCTGGATTTTACCTCGCCGTTTGGATCGCTCTCGCTTTTTTTGGCGTCGAAACCGGCAAAGTTGTCACTGAGCCTTTTTTAGCGAGCTTACTCGTCTGTATTTATACTGCCGCTATCGTAGCCTGTATATTAGCGTTTCGTCGAAGCACGATCGAACTCTCGATCCAAACTCAAAAGAAGAGCGAGGAGATCAGAGAAATTACGCAGAAGCTTTATCAGGCTGGTAAAATGACGGAAATGGGAGATCTCGTGGCGTCGACGGNNGCGTAGGCTCGACTTTAATCGGTCGCATACTTAGCGAAAAAGTACCTGATATCGAGAAGGTAAAAACTTTGCAGAGTAAGATCTCAATATCCTCGGAACGACTAGTTAAACTGATCGATCAGATGAAGAGATTTTCTAGAAATGATCCGCATCAATCTGAACGGTTTGATCTACGTGATGCGGTACGATCCATCGTACAACTTGTAAATCACAATCTAGAAACTCGAAATGTCCAGTTTACGGTTCACCTTCCGGAAGAAGCGATTTGGATCGAAGCGGATCCGCTTCAACTCCAGCAAGTCTTACTTAATTTGATTAATAATGCGCGAGATGCGTCTGTAGTTC
>DBAE01000154.1:0-3557 GCA_002291495.1 Bacteriovoracaceae bacterium UBA1018
CGCGATAAGGCCTCGCTGCGATTAAGTCCCGACGGTCTCAGCCCATCCCATCCATCCCAAAATCACGCGCGCCCTCAAAACTACTCGAGCAACCCACGAGCCTTGAGTAATTTAAGGGCTGCCTCGTTTCCATAAACGCTTGGAACAAAATTAATAAAACCAGACAGATGTTTCATGAGGCTGTTCTCACGCTCCACAANNACAAGGAGTGAGGGTTTGCCGTATTTGGATACGATTTTGACAGGATCACGCTCACGATACAGGTTATCTGAGGAGCGTTTTTTCACAATGTGTTTCATCCCGCGTGTAAAGACGACATCTTTTTCAGGAATATCCACTAAGATCCACTCACGGCCTGTGCCATGGCGATCGATGACCTTATGGAATTCTTCGACGAGTTTTTTAATGCGTCCTAAGAGCTTTTCTTTATCATCTGACTGTGAGTCATCTTTGATGATCCGATGCTCAAACAAGGGATGACGGATTGTTTTAGGTGGATGCCGATACAAAAGCATTTCGAGTAGCTCAGAGACTCGCGGGTCCTTGATCTGTTTTTTGTAGCGGATGTCCTGGGCTCGGCTCATAAAGTAGATGTCGTTCCACCAAAAGAAACGCTCATCGCCTTTTTCGACCATCGTGAGCAGGTCGTGAAAGTGATAAAGAAGGTCGCGTTCGAGAAATGCTTTTGCGATGTGTGAAGACATGATGTCAAACTTGGCCGAACCTTCATTTTTAATGATTTGGCTGTACCAGCTAAATCGAGCGATGAGAAAATCTTCGACCGCATGCGCAGCACTTTCGCGTACACCAAATCCAAGTTGACCTTCACCGGCATCAAACGTGATGAGATTTGCTAAGATATACTCTCGGTCAAACTGACCATACTTAATGCCCGTGTAATGAGAGTCTCGAAGGAGATAGTCCATGCGGTCAGCATCGAGGTCCGAGTGCATGAGCTGATTGGCGACGAGGTGAGGAGAGTCTCCCTTGATGATGTCAGAGATCATCTGCACGTCAAAACCATACTCTTCAAGAATTTGAGTGAGACCGCCATCGTAACGAGTGTTTTTAATGATGAAAGATCCCAAATGTTCGTGCGAGTTTGGGAGCTGTTTAAGACTCTTTTTCTTGCTTCCACCGGCGGTGGAGCGCATAGCCTCTTTTGGATTGCCGTGACGCATATACGCGTACTCAATCGCATGGCTGAACGGAAAAGTACCAATGTCATGAAGAAGGGCGGAAATACGTAAGCTCTTATGAAGCATCACTTCAGGACTTTTGGACTTCGGGTCAAAGAGTTCTTCATCAGAGACAGCAAGCCCAAGGGCCCGGATCATTTTGTCCATCGAATGCATGACGCCGATCACGTGAGCAAATCGATTATGTTCGGCGCCCGGAAAGATGTAATTCGAAAAGCCTAATTGTTTGATCCATCTCAAGCGTTGGAAAAAGGGTGAGTTGATGATCTTTTGTTCCCATTCGGTGATCGGGATGAAGCCATAGAGAACATCATAGATCATTCGAGTGTTAGCACGCTTGGGTAGTTTAGGAGACTTTTCCATGTCTCGACTGTACCAGGAGTCTGCTCAGAAACAAAAGCCCAAGATCCGCACCGCACGGGTTGTTTTAGACGCTGCGAAAAAACTGTTCGAGATCGTCCGAACGCTCGCCGGTAATCGTATGCACCGGAATATCAAAGCCACGAGCCACATCCGCATAGCCACGTTGATTGCCAACCAGAGCTTGGGAAAGGTTGATTAGAGTGAAATGTTGTCTTAGTTTAAAGTACTGACCTCGTTCGATAAAATAATAGTACTCGCAGCCTTGAACCGCACCCTGTCCGAGCCAGCCTACTTGCCAGAAACGAAATCGGTCCTTGTTCTTTNNGGATAACCTCATCCCACATCTCGACCGTGCGGGAATTATGTGGAACCGATGGTTCGCTTAATCCCCAAGGATCAATGACGCAAAGGGGCTTGCCACGATTTTCGGGGAGAGTTTTAAGCGCGATAAACTTTCGCATGACGTGTGTTTCGGTGTCAGACAAATAGATGGAGCATCGATCTTTCGTTTCAGGCGCACTATTGATTCGCGGCAACCCCGTTATTTGCGGAACCCCTGGTCGGCCGAACATAACTCGACGATCCACATGAGGATTGCCTTCAAAGATAGCACGTGCGAGAGCGCCGGATTTCCCTCGATCAAAGACGTCGATCTTGATTTGAGGGTTTGAGCGTTTGATCCTCGCCGGAAGCGACGAGTGATAGAGAGACTCCAAAATATGACTGCTTTCCAACTTGAGCAGAACTCGCTCAGTGGAGGGCGAAATATCTTGAAGCCTCACTTTAGATTTTTGCTCCGACGGTACCCGCGTTCATGGACTGCTGGGCCTTGCGAACAGTTTCGTTAGGCAAGTCATTGAGTCCTTGGAAAAGGGCAATGATCTCGTCCTGAGTCATGACTTTAGACTCTTTTTCACCATACTTACGTACAGCAAACTGATTTCCCTGCATCTCACGATCGCCAGCAACTAGAGCAAATGGAATTTTCGCCATTTGAGCTTCACGGGTTTTGAGGCCCATCGATTCGTTTCGATCATCGATCTCGACGCGTAGGCCTTTGGCTTTGAGTGTTTGTATAAAGCTTCGGCAGTAGTCGTTATGAGAGTCTTTGATAGGAACGATGCGAGCTTGAACCGGTGCCAACCAAAATGGAAAGGCTCCGGCAAAATGTTCGATCAACAGACCAATAAAGCGCTCAAGTGAGCCAAATACCGCTCGGTGAACCATGACTGGGCGTTTTGGTGAATTGTCTGAGCCGATGTAGCTGAGATCAAAACGCTCGGGAAGGTTAAAGTCCAACTGGATCGTGGCTAATTGATGCTCACGCTTGAGAGCGTCTGGGACCAAAAAGTCGATTTTTGGACCATAGAATGCACCGTCTCCAGGATTGAGCTTATAAGGTCGGCCTAATTTATCGAGAACCGAACGAAGTGCGCTCTCGGCCTCGTCCCAAAGTGCATCGGAGCCGACACGCTTTTCTGGACGGGTTGAAAGGAAGAATTTCACGTCGCCGAATCCGAAGAGTTCGTAGGTCGCGACGATCATTTGAAGGACTTTACTGATCTCTGCCTCGATTTGTTCAGGCATACAGAAAATATGCGCATCGTCTTGGCAGAAGGTCCGAACTCTGGTCAAGCCGGCCGTAACTCCGGACTTTTCGTAACGGTGCAATCGACCAAAATCTGCCAGTCTCAAAGGGAGTTCTCGGTAGGAGCGTCTTTGTGATGCAAAAATATAAGTATGGCCTGGGCAGTTCATCGGTTTAACCGCAAACTGACGTTCATCCACTTCTGTAAAATACATGTTCTCGCGATAATTTTCGTAGTGACCACTTTTATGCCAAAGCGATACATCCATGATTTGCGGGGTGATCACTTCGGAGTACTCGTAAGGCACGTAAAGATCGCGCATGTACTGAACGAGGCGATTGTAAATGATGGTTCCTTTTGGATGAAAAAATGGACTCGATGGCGCTTCCGGATGGAAACTAAATAA
>DBAE01000154.1:3588-4712 GCA_002291495.1 Bacteriovoracaceae bacterium UBA1018
TTGTTGCGCCAGCATGATCGCGAAGGTTTTCGATGATCTCGATTTTAAAGGATTGATTGAGCTTTCTGAAAAAAGTGATCGCTTCTTCGATCGAGTGTTCCGTTCGAACAAAGGGTTGGTTAGCTTTGATGATCTTAGACATCTCTGCTTCGATCTTTGGAAGATCGTCGGGTGTGAGTTTTACATCAAGATCGACGTCGTAATAGAAGCCATTCTCAATGGTTGGTCCAATTCCAAATTTAGCTTGGGGCCAAAGTCTGTGAATAGCGTGGGCCATCACGTGCGCGCAGGAATGGCGGATCGTATCGACTTTGGAATGAATCTCGGGTTCGTGAAAATCTTCTAAATTAGGTTTGGAACTCATAAGTTGGCCCAGGCTAGCACGAAAATTTTTTCCTGGGCAGGGGCTAAAAGAGCCTACCTTAAATTTGGTTCCAACTTTGCTCTATGGGGCGAACTTGAAAGGAAATCGAACCATGCAGCAGAATCAATTTATCGTTTGTCGGACCTGGGGTATTTGCCTGACCGCTCTGGTCTTAGTTTTTGGGGGATGCGGTAAAGCAAAACCGAAATTGAAGGACGTTCAGGCCTCTCGGCTGGGCCAATATCAAGTAGAACCTGCTCTTTATCTGAAACCCCAGATATTGAGTGAAGAGTACCTAGGTGCTGGTGAACCCGGTGCATTTCTTAGCGAAAACCCTGTGGACCAGGACCTGAGAAAAAAGAAGAGACTCATTTCAAAGGAATCTACGTTTGTTCAAACCGCTACTCAGCACCGAATTGAAAAGGGTGAAGAGGTCATTTTTAGGGATACTTTTCTACTTCCTCTCGAAGGGGATCTTTATCTCACCTGGAATGCTGATGCATTTCCTAGCGCAATTCAGGATGCCTATTTCGTTTATAATTCGCAGAATTCAAAGAATGAGAAGAGCGCTTTAACGGAAAGAAAGATTGCCCGAAAAGACAGTCAAGGGCGATGGTTTATCCCAATCGTCGAGTCAATTGGAAGGCCCTCTCATGAGATTAGTGAGTTTGATCAGCACGAAATCGCCATAGAATTACAACTTTCGGATGACCAAGTCATCTATGTTCGAGTCCTTTTTTCACTCAAAGGGCCATTGCCC
>DBAE01000182.1:0-17538 GCA_002291495.1 Bacteriovoracaceae bacterium UBA1018
AAGCACATCCACCAACGCCACGTTGGAAACGACTCCAACGGCCGGGCGACGTCTTCATTCACATCTGCGAACGTCCGACCACCAGTGACTAGCACTTGTGGGGGCAAAGCATTCGTCGTCATTCCTGTATTCATAGTCTTCTGCCTTTATGAATGATGTTCACTTTTCGCAGCACCGTTATCGTGCCCTGATCCGCTTCCAGTTCCGTGTCCCGCCAATGGAACCGCATCTTTATTACGCACCTTGGTCATGTATGAGATCGAAGGCTTCGTATTTAAGACTTCCAATGCTCGGAAAGCACGTTGGTCTGCCCGGAGTTTAGAAACGCGGCTATTTGGATCATTGATATCTCCAAATACGATTGCGTCGGTTGGGCAAGTTGCTTGGCAGGCAGTTTTGATCATGCCGTCAGCAATTTTTCGACCTTCATCCTTTGCCTTGTCTTTGGCATCCCGGATACGCTGAACACAGAAAGTACATTTTTCCATGNNGCTATAGCTCTTCCAATGATCGAAGAAGTTAAAGCGACGAACTTTGTAAGGACAGTTGTTTTGGCAATAACGAGTTCCAACGCAACGGTTGTAAACTTGCTCGTTCAAACCTTCGTCATTGTGCACTGTCGCTAAAACTGGGCAAACGGTCTCACAGGGAGCGTTTTCGCAGTGTTGGCAAAGCATCGGCTGAAAGATCACATCCGGATTTTCAGGATTGCCTGAATAGTAGCGATCAATACGCAACCAGTGCATCTCGCGGCTCACGCGAACGTTGTTTCGTCCGACGACTGGAATATTGTTTTCAGACTGACATCCGATCACGCAAGCACCGCATCCGGTGCAGGAGTTCAGATCGATAGCCATTCCCCAGCGATATCCTTTGTACTCGAAGGATGGCCAGATCGAAGGAACGGTATCCATTCTGAGATGTGGATCTGTATGATTCGAGGTAGCTGGATTCTTTTTGAATGCAGCCAAAGTGATATCATTAATGATCGGACGATTTTCAGAAGCATTATGCCACTGAGTGATCGCTAGCTTATAGTTCTTTCCGGTATTCTTAATTTTTACCGTGTGTCCGGACACGAGTAAGTTATTGCCTTGAGCCTTGATGAACGGAGTGACATCGACTCCGACGCCATTTCCGACTTTACCGACTGCTCGACGTCCGTAGCCAACTGCGATACTGACGGCGTTTGGACCCATGCCTGGCTGAACATAAACCGGAATTTGGATCTTTGAATCGCCTGATGCAATTTCAACAACGCTATCGGTTTTGACTCCCAACTTAGCTGCGAGTGCTGGACCGATATTGACNNGTTGTCCCATGTGCCAGTCGAAACGGGTTCTGGAAACTCTTGCAACCAAGCATTGTTAGCTTGGCGCCCGTCATACATCCCTACTTTTGCGTAAAGAGCGAGCTGAAGTTCATCGCTTCCTTTTTTGAAGGCAGGAACTGCCGCCAGAGAAGCTGTGCGGAAAGCCCGAGTCGAAGGTGCTCCTGGAGCTGCACCTTTTGTAAAGACGCCGTCGCGCAGAGCTGTTTCCCAGAAAGCTTGAAAGGATGCCATTCCGCTTTGTGGGTAATAAGCCTCTTTCCAATTTGCCTTGAGGTAATCGTGCCAAGTACCGGTTTCCGCCGGAGCGGCTGCAATTTGAGCTGCAAGGCCTTTTGCTCGCAATCCACCTTGTGATCCGCGGATCCAAGTCAGGAGCAAGTCTTGAAATGAGCGTGAATTATACAGAGGTGAAACCGTTGGCTGCTGTAAGCTGACGACACCCTTACGTGGTTGTACATCTCCCCAATTTTCTAAGAAATGATGGGAAGGAAGTACATAGTCTGCCAAATACCCCGTCTCGTCTTCACGGTCAGCGACACGGATCACGAGTGGAACTTTTTTGGATGCATCTTCAAATCCAAGCGAAGCTGGAAGTGCGTATGCCGGGTTAACGCCATGAACAACAAGGGCATCGACTGCACCTGCCTTCATGTCAGTAATCAGCTTTTGAATTCCAGCAAACCCGTTTCCAACCTTAGCGAAAGGCTGAGCGGTACCATCAATAGTCACACCTTCGTTACCCAAGGTGGAATTGAGGAGGTTCGTCGCAACTTGAAGAGCTAAAGAGTTTTGAGTGCGAGTGGAGATATCTCCCGCCACGACTATGCTCTTGCCTCGTGCTCCAGCGAGATCCTTTGCAATTTGCTTAATCTTAGCTGCAGCGCCAGCACCAAGTTCCGCACCGACTTGATCGGCCGTATAACTTGCTAGAGCTGAAGCCACCGCTGCATCGGCAGCATATGGGCCGACTTTACGAACTACGATCAATTCATGAGCAACGGCGAGAGCAACTTTGTATTCTTCGCCTACGCGTACCGGCAAACGATCATCGGCATTGGAGCCAGTCAAGCTCATGGTGGATTCGACGCTATAAAACTTAGACATCGCAGCTTGAGCTGCTTTGCTTGAGTTCAGCTTTCGATTTTCAGCCCATTGGCGATTGTACTCATTTGAATTATTCCAGGTGCCTAAGAAATCAGCACCCAAGGAAAGAATGACATCTGCCTTATCGAATCGATAATAGGGAACTACTGGAGTTCCGTAGGACTCAGCTTGGCCAGCAACGATGTTCTCATCATTGATCAAGTCATACTCGACCAAAGCACCATTACCGAAAGCACCTAAAAATTCATTCACTAGGCGTCGGGTTGAATCACTGAGGATAGTGCTGGAAAGAATACGAATGCGGCCTGAACCTGCTGCAATGCTTTTCAGCTTGCCAATGATTGCAGCATCAGCGTCAGCCCAAGAAACTAATTTCTTACCGCTAGCGCCTTCTTTGAGTGCGCTACTTCGCGGACCAGTCACTGGATCTTTGAGGCGATCTGGATCATAGAGATCCAAAACCGCAGCCTGTAATCTTGCGTCTAAAGTACCACGGCTCATCGGATGCTCTGGGCTACCTTCGAGCTTGATAGGGCGTCCATCTCGCACACGAGCCAAAAGTCCGTATCCAGTATCTGGACAGGTTGTCGCATAGTAGTTGGCAACTCCGTGCACAACCTCTTCGGGTTTTACGACGTAAGGGATAATCTTATGCACTGGGCGGCGGGCGCATGCAAAACTCGCCATCGCCATACTCGCACCCATGATCGTAAGGAAGTCTCGGCGGGCAAGACCCTTGGTGTCGAGCTTTTCGATCAGATCCAAAGTTTCGATCGGCTTGTCATGAAACTCTTGAGCACGTTTTTCTTTGGTTGCTGGATCGTTCCAGTAATTAGCGGATAGCTCCTCAGTACCAATCCAGTGCCGAGGGGCTACAAATTCTGCGCTATTCTTTGCATTCGGAATGCTTGTATTTGGATGATTTTCCATACTCTTCCCGTTCTCTAGTAGTGGCAAACTGTACAATTTTGAGGCGCTACCGGTCCATGTGGATCCTTCACACCCGGGTAGGTACGAGCCAACACTTCTTTAGGTGCTGAATTGCCGCGATGACATTCCAAACACCATCCCATAGTCAGAGGACTATATTGATAGACTCGATCCATTTCTTCGATTGGGCCGTGACAAGTTTGGCACGAAACACCCGCAGCGACGTGGCGCTTATGCGGAAATCTCGCATGGTCCGGCAGTTCATGGATTTGTACCCACTCGATCGGCTGACCCGTATCAAATGCTTTTTTAATCTTTTGGATATGAGGACTGTCGGTCTTAACGACGCTGTGACAGTTCATACAAACGTTCACGGCTGGAACGTTTGCATGCTTAGACTTTTCCACATCCGAGTGACAATACATACACGCGATCTTATTCTGTCCGGCGTGAAGCTTATGACTGAATGGGATAGGCTGTTCCGGCATGTAACCTTGGTTCGAAGCGGTTGGAAAAATCGTATAGACGACAAATCCGACTACGACGAGCACCAATGGAAGCAATACCATGGCAGCTATCTTAATTGTTTGTTTTGCTTGATCTTGTTTGTTTTGATCGTTCATCGTTTGACCGCTTCTTCTCTCTGACCACTGTATTAACTACTGTGTCGCCTACTTTTCAGATCGTACTGAGATCGATGTTTCGCAAAGACCTTCCGAGCAATGCACGGCATGTCGCACGTATGTCAATTTCGTTTGGTATTAATGCTTATCAGACAAAGTTTCCAGTCTGTTTTCAACTAAAAGCGTCGCACAAAAAAACAAAATGAATAACGCGTTGCATATACGACATCCCCGGGTCGATTTGAAATTGGAACTTCGTCGCACTTTTATGAATGCAATCCCAACAGCAAGATCTGATTTTTAATTCCATCACTATCTGTGAGTTTCAGCCACTGGAGCTCGGCAGAGGACATTCGGTCGCCTTCAGCACATATCTCAGCAGGGTATTTCTGTAAAAAGTTGAGCAAAGAATCGCGCGCAACGTTGGACCGTGCACAAAGAAAACTTCAGTTTTAATATTACAAAAATAAAAATTCGAAAAGCAGCGGCGCATGCGCCCACAGAACTCTGCTACCCTAGGGATAATGAGAAGACTTAAACTTTTTGGTCTCTCTCTTGTGATCCTTTTCTCGATCATTGGCCTAGGACTCTTCTTGGAGTTTCATACTGGCTGGCTTAGATCCAAGATCCAGTCCTGGGTCCAAACTAAGGTGATTCAGAAAAAGATCGAAGAGATCCAACCTCAGCTTCCTTTTCAGATCGAAAAGCTAGAGATCGACTCTCTATGGGCCGACTTAAGCAGCGGAAAAATATCTGGAGTAAAGATCCAACTCAAAAAGGATGACTGGAGGCTCTACGCTGAAGGGCCACTCAAACTTGCGACAACCGGAACTGCAGGATTACTTAAAATCCTCTTTACCCCAACCATTACCCTTGAAAACAAGTCTGCTCGCACTACCCCAATCATCGTTGACATGTGGGCGACCACAAATACGAGTTTCAATACCCTGAAAGGCTTTGGAATTTCCACGCAGAGCGAATCATTTTCGTGGAAACCGATCGGCCTAGAACTAAAAAACCTTTCAATCAACGCCGGTTGGGATGGAAGCCAAGCAAAACTTGAAACAACGGCCCAGAGTCTTTCAGTGAAGGATCAAGCGCAGTGGGATCAGCTATCCCTTTCCTTAGTATCTTCGCTTCAAATACAACCGTTGATGGTTGGACCTAAAGCGACGTTGCAAGTGCGAGGAAAAAACTTAGAGCTTCTACTCGGCGAACTCTATTTTGACTTACCTCTCGAAAAGTCTCCCCTCACTGCCCTGATCGAGCTCGAGTCGACTACTGAATTTAAACCTAAAAGTATCGACGTCCGAATCCCCCAAGCCGACCTCAAGCTCAACTTTCAAAACTTTCCGCAGGGTAATATTGTAGCTCATTGGAATACTCGATCGCTTTCGGTTCCAGAAACTTTCACTCGACTAGCGTCAATTGTCCCGAAGGCGCTCACGGACATGAACTTTGTTCAGGGCCAGGCAACAACAAAAGGACGAGCAACTTTCTCAGCAAATGGTAACGTCAAGGCCTATGAAGGCTCATTTAGAGGAAGTCGGCTTTCTTTCCTCATGAAAGATGCTGCCGCGGAAGTCAGAGACGCCAAGCTGTCATTTGATTTTTCCTCTAAAGACGGCGTGCAAAACGGAAAACTGGAGATTCCGAAAGGGTACTTCAAACATTTTAAAGCACGCCTTAGGCCCACGACATTTGCACTACCCTTTCATGTCGACAAAAACGGAAAACCTCGCGTGGGCCTTGAAGTAAAAAACGCGTTACCTCTAGAGATTCAGGACATTCCTCTCAAGTTCGAAAACATTGAAGGTTACTTCGGCAGCGAAGACTTTCTTCTGAAAAGCTCAATGGGGTTAGATAAACTACCGATCGAAAGGTTAGCTCAAGGTTTTTGTTTCAATAATCCCCTTCCGCCAGCGTTAGTTTCACTTCAGTTTAAACCCATCGAATTTTCTACAGGAACTATTGATCCGACAGGACAAATCCTTGTGGACCTGTTTGGGGGGAGACTTACCTTGGACCGGATCGGCTTTTACGATCTAAACCACGAGGTTCACGAAACTAACTTTGGGGCACAGTGGAAGGGCATACAACTCGATCAGCTCGGTGCATGGCTCAACTTTGGACAGATGGATGGGGTCCTGACAGGATATGCAAGCAACGTGGTGTTTCAATCCTGGCTACCCACACAATACGACTTTAAGTTCGAGGTGATACCTAACAAAAAGTCTGACATTGTGTTTTCGCCCGATGCGATGAAAAATGTCATTCGCCTTTTTGCGGGTGAAGACATCGATGCGCTTCCAGGATTAGCCAACTGGCTCGCTTTCGGCTGGCCCAGTCGGGTTTTTGGAGGTTACGATATTGACTACTTTGGCCTGAGCGCTTTTTCGGCCGAGGGAGCTATCCTCGTCGAAACCCTCGACCCACCTAAGATCTTTGAAAAAGAGCGTCAGCACTTTATCCTCTACGGCCCCCGTTTTAAAATCCCCCTAAAGAGTGCTCGCTACCCTTTAGTCGTTGATGCCACAGCGATGAATAATTTTGTTCGTCATATGTACCAGCAGTTTGATACTCTTAAGAAAAATGGGAGCCCAGAAAATGAAAAAGACGATCCTGACCAAGAGTCTGAAACTCCATGTCTTCCCCCTGGTTTCGGTGGGACTACTTAGCTTAGTTTGCACACTACCTACTCTTGGAACGGGTTGCGTAACAGTTAACGTTAACTTTCCTGAGAGTGCGGCACAAAAAGCGACCGACGATTATGTGCGAGACCTCTATCGAGCAAAAGAGCGAGGAAAACCAGCCGCTGCAAGCTCCACCACTAGCTCTTGGGTACGTGCCCTTTTTATCTCCGAAGCTCACGNNGCGATAGCTTCACGGTTAGTTCACCGAAAGCCGAAGCTATCAAAGTAAAACTGAAAGCTAGGGTGGATGAAGTTATCGAACAGAAAAAAGCTGGCGTACTGGGCGAAAGCAATGATGGAAAGCTTGTTCTGAAAGATGCTTCCAAACTAAAAAAGCTCCTTCAGACCAAAGTAGAAAACTTAGTTAAAGCAGAAAACGCAGATCGCACTGAACTTTACAAGGAAGTCTTAAGCGCAAATAAACTTCCGGCAACAAAGTTGAAAAATATCGAGACGAGCTTTTCTCGCTCATTCCAAGCTGAGTCTCCTTCAGGAACTTGGTTAGAGAGTGCTGATGGAGTTTGGAGTCAGAAGCCTTAGCTACTCTAAAAATATTCCTACGTGTCCCTCAGCTGTCAAGGCAGTGTGCTGGCGCCGATTTCGAAACTGCCAAAGGTTAATTCCGTCAGCGACTTGAGAGATGGATGCACAATCCGCTGGCTCCTTTTGGACTCCAATTGCCAGAAAGATCCACGAGTAGACTTCCAGTTCGCTCATTATTTCAAGCCATGTCGATGTCCAGGTGATCCTGGAGGCGACTCATATCCTTTGTCGTAATCCAGGTTCTTCGTCTTACTCGTGACAAATCTGCTAGAGTTACTGCGAGCGGTCTACATATTTGGTAGCACTTCTTAGCTCAGAACTGCAATTTAAGTATTGCACCGAGAGCAATACCTGGGCTCCACAATCCGTCTTGATTGACAAATGAACTAAAGCCTTCTTTATATCTACGGTTTGTAAAATTATTTAGATAGAAAGTGATCTTATTACTCGTGCCGAGTAGAGTCGATGCTTGTAAGTTCATCACTGTAAATTGGGGAACCCGTACTCGCCCATCTCGATCCGATGCAATTGCCGGATTAGAGTTTGCAAAGTAAGCGGGTCCTTCATGATGCACACTATATCTCAGATCCCAGGAGGAGATCGAGTATTCTGCACCTACAATTCCTTTCCTTTGTGCGGTCTTTTCAAGTTGTTTACCGGTTCCATCTCCACTATTGAGCAATGTAAAATCATAAAATGGACGAAATCCACCTCCTACGGCGATACTTCCCTCCAGTTCAACCCCATGGATCCAAGCTTCTCGAGAATTCGCGTNNGTACTAAAGGATCCTGACGGCACAAGATTTATTTTCTTTTTGATGTTTTCACTAAAAAACGAAAGTTGATTTTGTGTCGCTTGGAAGCCCATTTTTAGGCCAATTTCATATGTGGTTGCGGTCTCAGCCTTTAGATCGGGATTTCCGATCTTACTAAAACCATTGATATACGATTCATTAAATATGGGAGCCCGAAAAGCGCGACCGACAGCTGTATAGATTGAAACAGAGTCATTCATGGCAAATGAGAGCCCAGCGCGCGGGCTGATCGCGTGACCATAGAGTGAGTTTTTGTCATATCTAATCCCAATTAACGGAAACAATTTGCCAAAGCCAGTATACTGGTCTTGCATGTAGACCGAATAAGTCGTCTGATGCTTATCTTGCCAGCCTGCTGGACTGGTAGTCGGTGGGAAGGTGGAATAATCATAACCTTTAGTTTCGAGCAAGCCACTATCTCGAACAACGCTAGTCCCCGCTAAAAAAAAATGATTTGAAAATGGAACAGCCGAAACTTGAGCGGTGGCTCCATAAGATGTCGCCTCATTTTCGTAACTATCGAGAGCATCGGTGTAGTCTAGATAATGGCGAAAAGTATTTAAATGTAATTTAAGGTTCACTTCCAGATCCTGATGCGGTTTGTACTTAGTTACCGTCGACAAATGAACGAACTTGTTCTCGACGGGTTCGCTAGANNATCTGAGGAAAATAGGCTGCTCACAGTGACTTCAATATTCTCTGTGGCTCGGATAGTGGCCTTTCCAAATGCATCTAAGTTTGTATTACCTGTGTAGGTTAGTGCATCAGGCTCATGGGAGACTTGCCCCGAAAAAAAATACTGCCATCCTTCTCCTATGCCTCCCAGACTCAAAGAAGGACTGGTAGTCAAACGTCGAGTTGATTCGACGGGATAACTAGTATATCGGAGATTAGCTTGAATTTCGGTCGAGTGATCTGCAAACGTCGACCCCGATCGAGTAATGACGTTAATTACTCCTCCGAAAGCATTAGCTCCATATAATGCAGAGGCTGGTCCCTTTACGATTTCAACTCGCTCGATGACGGATACAGGAATCCAACTCGGGTCAAATCCACTATTGGGATTAAATACAGGCACCCCGTCTATCATTATAAGAGTTCGATTACTCATAAAGTCAGAGCTATTGCCTCGAATAGCAGTCGAGTACATCGGAAAATCACCGGGCTGACTTCGAACAAGGACAGAAGAAACCTGACTCAATACTTGAGCCAGGTTGTCGGCACCTTGATACTGTAGAGCGTCTCCACTGATTACAACAACCGAAGCGGGTAGATTGATTTTTTTCTCTTCTCTCTGGGTTGCAGAGACGATTTTAACACTCATCAGCTGGTCTAAGCTTAAGTCTGTGAGCTCACCACCATATCCGGAAGTCGAATGAAGCGATACAAATCCAATTAATAAAAGTACGTTTGAGTGCCGACAGACTGACTTTCGCAACATCTTGATCCCCGAAAAGGTAAATATCCTCTAATCGTAACCAATGTTGAAATACTGTCATCGAAAATCTGTCCTAGTACTTAAATAAGATATAAATAAAAATAATACATCCAAAATTGAGTCAAAAATATGCCACAAAGACAACTACTCTTCCACAACCCTCAGGATTACATCTTTCTCTGCACCACAACTTCCTCTTCCATCGCAATTACTTGTGGTGATCAAGAGTGCTCCATCTGGCGCGACGACCACATCTCGTAATCTTCCAAAACCTGAGGATCCCGTCAGATACATCTCATGGGTGACATTGCCATCAGCATTCAATACAACCCGTTGAAGATGAGTAGACCCTAATGCAGTCACCAAAATACTATCTCGAAAACTTGGAAGGAGTGCGCCGCCATAGACCACTAGCCCCCCTGGCGGTAATGCTTCATCCCAACTTAAAAACGGAGTCACTTGACCGCTAGTTTCCTGGCAAGACGTGATATTCGGCCAACCCAGATTATTTCCTTGTCGAGCAATTGAAATCTCGTCGCGACCAGTAAGCCCTAATTCGCCGGATGGGCCGTGATCACTCACTACCAAGGCGTCGTTATTCCACCAATCAAACCCCTGAACATTGCGCACTCCCGAAATGAAATTTTCTGTCGCTCCGGAGTCTGGATTAACGCGTAGAATTTTCCCAGCGCGACTCCCTGGATCTTGTGAGAGCTCGGGATCTCGAGCATCACCCGTCGCGACATAAAGCGCACCATCAGGACCAAACTTAATACGACCACCATTATGAAAAGTACCTGCCGGAATTTGGTCGATCAAAACTTGTTCAAGTGTAGCTGTAGTCGGTGCATCACCGAGGCGATAGCGAGCCAAGCGATTCACGTTTTCGTTTCCGTCGGTCGCTGTATAATAAACATAAAATCTTCGATTATCGGAAAAGTCTGGATCGACAGCGAGGCCAAGTAGCCCCCCCTCCCCTTCTTCACCGACATACAAGGTGAGGACAGACTGAGGAGCCAACACGTTATTTTGTACAAGTCGCACCCGCCCTGGTCTTTCAGTGACGAGGTAACTTCCATCCGGCAAAAACCCGATCGCCCAGGGGACCTCTAATCCTGTCACTACCTTTTCAGCACGGAGTTGCACAGCACCAGACGGACCAAATCCATCCTGAACTGCCTGGCATCCCACAAGACTCGGAAGAGAGGTGCCTCGATTGATGAGATTTTCATCGTCATCATCACATCCCATGGCGCCGATTAGCAAAAGTGCGGTCATGAGAACTAGCCTTTTTACCTTCATGCATTCTCCTCTGTCGTTTCTGCCGTTGTTTCTTCTGTAAGGGTCACTTCGATTTCGGCAGAATTATTTGAGTAATCTGACTCTTCAAAAACTAAATCGGGATTTGCGGTAAGTTTAAGTCGATATAGACCGGGAGGGATGCCTGTCACATCTACCCACTGGCAATCCAAGCTCCGATCATAGACATCCATCCACCCTGCGGATAGGCCCTGATTTTCACAGGTGTAGACGCCAGCCTCTCCACCTCGGGCTTGGACTGAGTCCATCATACAAAAGCCTTGTTTCTGGCCTGTAAGCACGACTGACCCATCTTGAGACAAAAGCTCGTACTTCATGCTGCCACCCAAGTGAAAATGATGATGGCAATCATCGTAATGTCCGGTCTGAAATCGCGAAGGATCTCCAATAATCAGCGGGGAAACACTTTGATTGAGTATGGCGCCATCAAAGGTCAGAAGACGTCTTGATCCCGGCCCTCCAATGCACCCTTCTTTCATGGCACAGCTATCTTCGGAAAAATCTCTCGTCTGTAGTGACCAAGAATCTCCTGCTGTCACGGCATCAGCCACAAGATCGGGCAAACCTCCACCCGTCTCGATTGGGGCGAGTTCCGTAAATTCGACCGGTAAAACCACCGTCGTCACACCTGAAACGGTACTTATATCCGAACCCTCTGCTCGAGCGTCAGCACGTAACTGCCCTGCACCGAGACACTCTGTTACACAATTGGCGTTCAATGGCTCTTCTTGGCGACTACAAAAAGTTTCGCAGCTCGCAGCATCTGCAGTCGTAGTCGAATGAAATCGGATTGTCCTGACCTCGAGCTCATCGTACACACTCAATGGACAAGCCGGATGAGATACAGGCGTAAAATCATCCGCAGTAAGTTGAGTCTCATACCGTCCATCCGCTCCAACGGAAGCACTGACACGAGCACGATGCTGCGTCTCTTCGGGGCAAGTATCAGGAAGGACCTCAGAGGTGCCATGCGTAATCATCAGAACCTGGCCTTCGATCTGAGTACTGGAGACCCCCGAGCCTTGAAGCAAGAAGATCCGGTTATGATCCGAGTCAGATCCACACCCAACTAAGCCTAGGGTCCCAGCTAGTGCTCCCATTCTGAGTGAGCGGTAGATGTGGGATATCTTATTGTTCACGCGCCCAATTGCCTGCAAGCAGGACGCCTAACGCGCGACAATAATCCATAAGCCGCCAAGACCTCTCGTTGACACCACGCAGAGCCTTTTGTATACCCAAAAGATGCTTGGAATTTCAGGGGAACACCTACTTATTCTCGGAATTGTACTTATTGTTTTCGGTCCCCGACGTTTGCCACAACTTGGGCACACGATGGGTAAAGCCATTAAGAACTTCAAAGACGGCATTGCCGGAATCGAAGAAGCTTCTTATCGAAAACTCGACTCACAAGATAATCCCCAAAAAAAGCCGCCTACTGATACGGATGGCGGCAATGGTAATCCACCTACCGGTTCACAGTTGAGCTGATCATGGACATCGAAACCTCCCAAGACACGGAAACTTCTGAGACTCTTTTTTCGAGCCGATTTCTTCAGTTTGTACAATCCAATACAGCGACTCAAGCCACTGCTAGTTTAGCGGATGGTTCAGAAATCGAATTTCACATCACGGGCTCAAATAAAGAAGACATCGAAGTTTTTCATTTTCGAAGAGTCAAAGGCGAAAACACGATTCATGTCGGCGCTGCAAGCCAGCCACAGTTTGTATTCACTCTTACGCCGAGAGCGGCAGAGGAAGTATTGGCACTTCCGATTGACGAATTGAATGTCGGACAAGTCGGGATTGAACTCGTAAAACTTATCCTTTCTCCTGATGCAAATAAACGCATCACAATTAAACTGAAGTCCGGAATTTTTGGACTATTCACCCAAGGATATTTTGGTATTTTGACCGCGGGCGGAAGCGCGTTTGCAGCATTTTTGGCAACTAAAGGATTTAATGGAATCGGCGCGATTAAATCGGCAATTTCCAAATTGAAAGGCTGAGATGGATTATATGGTTTTGGATAATAAGAATTTTACCAAGTACTTAAGCAAGCACGAGATCGAGGCTGCCGTCATCTCAATCGCTAATCGAATCAATACCGATTACGAAGGCAAACAAGTGATCCTTGTATCAGTACTTAAGGGTGCGATCATTTTTACTGCTGACCTCGTTCGCCATCTCAAAGTCGATCACGAAGTCGAGTTTGTCCGTCTCTCCAGTTATGGGAAAGCGCGCACATCAAGCGGCACTGTCACCATTCTGAAAGATATCCATGCCGATATTCGTGGCAAACACGTTTTGATCTTAGAAGAAATCATCGATAGCGGACGCACATTGAAGTTCCTTTTTGAGAGACTCAAGGCTTCGGGTCCAGCTTCAGTAGAGATTGTTACCTTGCTCGATAAATCATCCAAACGTGTCGTCGATGTGCCAGTGAAGTACGTCGGACGCACCATTGATGATCAATTTTTGGTCGGCTACGGCCTTGATCTGGAAGAGCATTGCCGCAACCTTCCTGACGTCTATTACCTGAAATATCCGAACTGATTAACCAGCCACTCGGCAGGTTCGAATGATATTGACCCAGAGCTTGATCGACTTGTTGTAAACAAGCCTATTAGCGCAATCTACTTTGTAGTGGCTGCCAAACTCCGGCTTATTACAGCCCGTATAAGGAAGATCATTTGCTATTATGGCATAGGGCTCAATGACCATATCTTCTGAAGTTCCTAATCCGTCCTCTTCTTCGACAACAATGTAGAGTCCACTTTTTTCATACTCATTTGCGCCAGTGATCTCGAAGTATCCGCTATTTTCTAGTGTCAGTTCTCGATTGAGGTCCGACTCATGGTCAACCTCGACTGAGGTGATCTGCTTAGCCCCCATCCTGTGATAGACCTGTGCGTGATCCAGCCTTCCAGCATAGACCCAGACTTCTGAGCGCGATCCCCCTAAACCTGTATCTAGAGGTTGAAGCAGGCTCATTTTGCTCACTTTTGCAAAATAGCTACAGTTGCCAGCAGACTCGGCATGGGAAAACGGGGCATAAACCAGGAAAGAAGAAAGCAAAAAAAAGCTGAATGATTTTAAGTAGGTCTCGAAGCGTTTGTTCATAGGATGTGCGGAACTTATCGCACGACCCATAACCCTTGTAAAGTAGTCTGGTATTTAGGAAATCTTTTAAAAAAAATGCCTTCGAAAAATTGTAACTAATAACACCATGTGTTAGCTGGTCCCTATGACTTTGGGTTGGGAAAAGTTTTTGGGGAAGAGTTTTCTTATTTTATTTGTTTCATGCATCGCCATCACCGGCGGAGCGCAAGCATTTGCGGCTGAAGGTGACGTGAGCAAAGAGTGTGGTGAGCACCTCGATCCGGCAGAGGTCATTTTTCATGCTGGCGAACACAAAACTATCAAACACGACGATACCGTCGAAATACTTAAGCTGAATTATTCCGTAGCCATTCGACTCAATCCTATAACTTGGAATGAGATTGGTGGATTTACGGAAAGTAAGGAAAAACAATCCACTCGCCGAGTAAGCCAGCAGTCGATCTTTTATGAAGAACTCCAGAATAAAAAAAGTGAGACCACAATCGCGCTGTATGAGTATGCGAACTCACTCTCCATCAAGGAAGGACTAAAGCCGGCCTACGACATCGAAAAAATTAAAGCTAATCCTACTAGTATACCTCCATGGAGTTATGAAGGAGATCCAGCGACTGTCGAAGGTTACCGTCTCTTAACTGGTGTCGAAGTACCCCTACTTTATCGAAAGATATTCCAGAAAAAAACATGGACCCCAGATTTCTTCATCGCTCGAACCATTCAAGTGGACTCTAGACCTGTTAAAACGGCAGCGCCTAAATCAAAATCAATTACTCTGCGTGAACAGTACGAACTCCAGCGCAAAGCAGAGGAAGAAACTAGACTCAAAAACCCACTCTTCAAAATAAACCCTGCAACCTTTGCATTTGAAGGACTGACACCCCACGGTCTCCAGGTTCTTAAACAACAAAGAGATATCTACCGAGCTCGTGAGCGATTGTTTAACGCTGAGTTCAGAAATCTTGGAACTGTCTTTCACGCCATGCACGTGGCGAGACTAGGCAAGCATCACATGGCCCTATTAGGCGGCCCAGGTGGCGCTAAATCCGGAGTTGTGAACTGGATGCTCAGTGGGGAGAGTGTTCCCGTCTTCAAACTTCAGTTCAATGAACAAACACCAGTTCAAGCGCTTATTGGTGGCCAAGATTTTAAGAAAGCAAAAAGCGGAATTTATATTCATAACACTGAAGGAAGTTTAGTCGACTATCCAGTAGCGGCCTTAGACGAAGGAGAAAAAGGTCTTCCTGCTACACTCGCTGCCCTCCTCAGTATTCTTCAAGAACGTAAGGTTTATCCCGGCGGGAAAGAGATCGACGCTCTTTTAGAAACTGCCTATATGACCGGAAACGCGACTCTTCCTGAGATCGTCGAACAATTTAGACTGAATAATCAAAATTCCACGGCTTACGCTTTCCTCAGCCGTTTCATGATCAAAGCAGTTATAAACAATCGCCTTGACCCAGAAGCGCAAGCCTATTTGGATGAGAGACAACAACGCAGAGAGCGACTCTTAGCTCTAGCTCCTTATCACCCAGAAGTTCGTCAGGACGAAGTTTTTATCAAACCTCAACCCCTCGACTGGGTGGCCCTTAGAGCTTTAAGAGGTGCCCTATTCGTAGCTAATCAACAGCTCATGACCACTTTCAATCAGTTTGCCAACGACCTTTGGGACCAAACTAATGAAGCAGTGAAGTTTTCTGAAGCAAATCATAAGAGTAATCGAAACAAATTCCCTCATGTCGTTCAACCTGCAGCTGACTTCAATGAGCGCTTCAGAAAACTGATTCCTGGAATCATCCTCGACTCTGCGTTTTTAGACTTTCTAAAATCGCCACTTGCCGATGATGACCAGATCGAGTTCATGACCAAAAGACCATTTGAAGTCGATGCTCTGTCTCTGTGGAGAGCTTTCCTAGTAACGACGACGGTGACTTCTGGATCATCTCGAGTGGTCTATGACCAGAACGCAATCGATAACAAGTATGCCATTGATTACGGCGTCAAGATCGATCCTGAGAAAGCTCGCGATGCCCGAGACGAGCTCATGTACAAAGACATGATCGATGAGCAAAAACGAACCCACGATATCTTCAGAGACTATATTAAGAAGATTCAAAAAGAACTCGAAGTCTTGTCGAGAAATGCCTACAACCCGGCAGAAGCTAAATCACTAGAAGAGAACTCAATTGAACGACTCATACAACCTGAGCTTCAAGAAAATATAGACGAAGCTCTCAAGTCAAAAAACTCAGAGCAAAAAAAGGATTAACGTCGTGAAGGTGTGGGTCCTTCTCTTCGCACTGATGACCTCCGCATATGCTGGCACGGTTCCGCCAGAATGTGCCCACATCCTCAGTGATGAAGCGCAAGAAAAGCTTGCGCGGGACGAACAACAAATCCAGTCGCTCATTGTTGAATACTCTGCCACTTTACGTGAGCACATGAATCCGTTTGCTAGCGTCTGGTTACCTAGCCAAGCGCAAGATCTATTTAACAGAATGAGTGTACGGGTCAAAAATCGAAAATGGACCTACAGTCCTCTTTCGCTGATCAATCTCGCTCTGAAAAAAGTCATTGCATCTAAGAAACCCTATAATGAGAAGTTGGTCCAGTGGCTGATTGAAGATGCTACCCAATTGCTCAAACAATCCAGAACAGAGAGAATCGATCTTCAGTCTGAGCTTCTAGCTCTCAAGTATTCATTGGACTACCTCAGATACTTTAAGACACCAGAAAAGGTCGTCGATCTCAACGGTGACCCCGTTGATCAAAAGCCAGACGATTCCAAAAAGGGTCAGCCAGACGATCAATCGGAAAAGGCTGATAAGACAGAGCAATCTGACCAAGGGGATCAGTCAGATAACAAATCCGAAGGATCAGAAGGTCAGTCCGATGGTGAAGGTAAGGTTGCCGATCCCAATCAGGAACTCGAATATCCAGAGGTTCCTGAATCGTTTAGTCCCGCAACTATAAATACTGAACAACCCCCTGCTCAGGGTCCACAAGAACAGTATCGTTTTGCCGAGGTCAATTTTAAGACAGCGTACTTTGCTCAAAGGTATTTTGTTAGGCTTCATCGCGGAGCAAATCATCTCGTTGAACAAGCCGAACTCCCCTACGCCTTGCCTCAGCCTCCAGCGTTTCGAAAAACCTCAGAACGAATGATCGTTCGCCTAGGAAAAAAGACCAAAATCACGCTGTCGGTTCCTGCCGGCTATAAACCCCTGCAGCCCGCTGATCCTCGAGTAACCATTACACGCACCAAAAAAAATAGTTACATCTTAGAGACGAAGGCTCAGCTTGCTGAAATTACCGTTCCTCTTGAGCTAGAAACCAATCTCAATCTCTCGCCGCCAGTTTTACAAATGTATACGAGACCAGCAGGATTTGAAGCGAAGGAATGGCCAGATTTAGTTCAGGCCGACATCTTGAGGAAATATACCCTTGAGGACGCCCGGAAAAATCCTCTAAAAGTGGCCGCTGCTGTAGCCGACCACTTCTATGCCCGGAATAGCCGCGACTACCTTTACAGTGTAGGAAAGCGCCCGGAAACAAATCCTATCGATGCTCTCAAGTCAGGCGCTTTTCAATGCTCCATGGCAGCATACGCTATGGTAGCAATTCT
>DBAE01000182.1:17551-40093 GCA_002291495.1 Bacteriovoracaceae bacterium UBA1018
GTGCTAAACAATTTAAGAAAGACACGGAGCACCATTCGTATTTAATTCAGCCTGCGCAAGGCCACGTTTGGGTACAGGTCTATCATGAGGGACGATGGCATATCTTTGATCCTACGCCTTTTAATAAGGACAAAGAATCTCCTAAAGACGAGAATGCCGAAAAAGATCCTTACGCAGATATCGATTACCGAGATGAACCAAACGATCCAAAATCGGATGATGAATCAAAAGATATTGCCGGCGATCAAAAGGCTGAAGATCAGTCACCTGATTCAAAGACTGAGGACAAACTAGACTCTCAAGCTGAGACTAACTCGAAGGATCAAGACAAAAAGACAAACAGCGAGAAAGAAAAAAAGAAAGACAAAAGCAAAGACAAAAATGCAATGTCTCTCGACGACCTTGCTGACACCCTCAAAATGGGTTCAATTGAACTCGAACCTAACCTAGATCGTAATCCCCTTGAGGACCGTGCGATTCGCGTAATCATGCAGACTGTCCTGGATCCTACTCAAGACGGAGCTGAGATTCAGAAGTCGCTTCACTCGATTGCTAGACTTGTTAAGCGTTACAACTCTGTCGAGCTAAAAGACATTTATCAAAATGCTCTCAGCGCACACAAGCGCCTTCATCCAGAGCTGAGCCAATGGGCTTTAAACACTTTACTCGCCATGAAACAGCAGAGCGTTAATTCGACCTATCAAGAGATTCATCGCCTCACTCTCGCAATTGAGACCTATTCAAAGGTTCTGGATCCAGGCGGAAAAATTCAAAAACCCGCGGAGATATTAAGCAAACTAAAAGAAATTAAAGCCGAGTTGGAAAAACTCGCACACGCTAATTCTACTGAAATTGGCTTGGTTCAGGAATTAATTAACGAATTACCTCCAGTAGCGCATCAACTACTAGAAGCTGACCACAATCTTAAGAACGTTGGCCCCAACCCTGCTACGATCGAAGTTGCAAAACTTCTTAAAGCCGGGAAGCTGAACGACATCCGACTCCTTTCAATACTCAGCCCGATTTCAGACTTTGTTTTAAACTCTCACCCAAGGCCAGAGTACATCGAGGTAAAAACTTGGCAACGAGACATGTCTCGTCCTNNGCCGTTTCAGGACGTCAAAGACATTCCCCGCGCTGTATTAGGCCAGCCCGGCAAGAGTTTGGAAAAAAACATTGAAGAAGGTACCGCGTATGTTTACGGCACTCGCAAAGTCATTCAGGTACCGATGGCTCATGGCAAAGAAGAAGCAGAACGCATTACCATCGTCCTAATCGATACTTCGGGATCTATGGAAGGAAACCCTGGCTACTTCCAATCTGCCCTCGTCTCGGCCTTTGCCGGAAGAGCGATAAGTGACGTTTCTGACAGCGGTCGTCACCGTCACAAGGTCCTTATCGTTCCTTTCGATGATGTTACCGCTGAGCCGATTCATGTGACTAACTACCCTGAAGCACTCGACGTCATTCGCAACTTTAGATCAAAACTCAGAAACACTGGAAAAGGAACCAATATTCAGGAGGCCCTGCTACAGGCTCTTGCCTTGATTGCAGACGCAGAGAGACGATCAGGTGAACCTTTAGCTGCCGCCAACATTGTGCTAATGACAGATGGCCAGTCCAACATCAATGCAGATGAGCTTGTACGCGCACGAGATGCAATCGATCGACAAACTCCTCTGCAGACGATGTTTATAGCGATCAACGGTTCAAATGATGACCTTCGCGAATTTGCTGAAAACTCGCAAAGCATCGGCTCTGAAAAAGGATTCTATCGAGAATTCAGTCGAGAGCAGATTGATGAATATATTAAGCTCTCACAAACACTCAATCTGAAAGATCGCAAGGACTTCTACACAGATAAGCAAGCAGGCGATCTCTCTCCTCATGTGATTAGGCTCATGGAAGAAGTACAACGACTGACATCAAAGTACTCGAGCGAGATTTATTACGGCAGCCAATATCTTAAACCAGAGAAACATTTGAGTGATCTGGAGCTCATCGAATGGCCAGGAATTAAGTCCATCGATAGACCACTTGAGAAATGGATCATCAAAATACGGGGAACGGCTCGCAATCCCGTCTTTAAAGATAAACGCCTGTTGCATCGAGTAATCGACGATTTAGTCGTCAACTTTAGGAAGATCAGCGGTACCGATCTCACGGCTCTTAGTAACCCAGAGCTTGAGCATCTGAGACATCTGATTCGATATGCTGCGGGAATGGAGGACGGTGGTAAATGAAAAAAATCGTTGGAAAGATGTCTTTCATACTTTTCTTTCTAGCGTATAGCTGTCTCACCGTCTCTTCAGTTGCCGCTACACCTCAGTGTGGCAAATACCTCATTGGACAAACTGTTCCTCAACACCTCGTCGCTCAAGTTACCCCAACCGACAAACTTATTGCGTATATCTCACAACTTCATAAATCTAATTCCATTGGAAATCGCCAACTCCTTACCATGGCAAAAGCTTTAGAGACCGGCTCTCCGATCACTCTGATATCGGAACATTTTGTAAAGATAGACATTCCATCTCAAACACACCGGGACCAGTTAGACCAATACCTAAATGATCCATCTCTTGATCTGACACTTCTGAGTCGCTGGTTAAATCAGCAGCTGCATCAAAGCGCCAAGGACGATAGAGATCGACAAAAAACAAACTTGGACATCTCAAGAACACCGGTTTTCCACGCGGTTTATCCTGAAAGTTTTGGAATGTTGCGGGGCTCGAACCTCATGCCCGTAAGGCTTACTCATCCCTATGAGATGATGTCTACGCCCGTGACACAGCAGCACTGGTTCGACATCATGGGGGACTACCCTTCGCACTTCCAGCCGAAGGAAGGCAAAGGTAAAATGTACCCTAACCGTCCGGTCGAATCAGTGACTTTCTGGTCGGCTCTGGTATTTGCAAATAAACTTTCGATAAAAAATGGCCTTGAACCCGCCTACGATTTGAGCGAGCTAAAGTTTAAAAAGGGCACGAGTGCAGCTCGTGGCACACTTGAAGTGGTCTCAGGTGAGCTTCACTTTAACGCACCGAACGAAAACTTTTATCTTACTCTAGGATATCGCCTCCCTACTAATGCGGAGTTCGAGTATCTGCTCAGACATCAAAATATAAAAGGACAGGAACTCGAGTATGTTTGGTTCGACGCAAACTCGTCGGGTGAGACCCATGACGTAGGTACACGCAAGGCTATCACTCACGAAGGGCTTCCATTCTATGATCTTTATGGAAATGTTCGGGAGTTTGTTCAAGATGCGAGCTCCGCTTTCACTCCGCTTGGAGATGATCCTTTTACTCGAGAGTCACCATTTGCATTTGAATCTGCCAGGGCAAGCCCAACGCGGGGCGGCGGCTATAAAGCGGAAAAAGACTGGATCGGTCCAGCTTTTCACCACACCCAAAGCTGGGAACGTGGAGATGACGATCTAGGCTTTCGATTAGTCAGGACGCTGCCATGAGTCTTGACGGGTACCCATTTCGCAAATATGGCTATCCTATGGTGGTGATTCCGCTACTCGTTCTAGCAATCTCGAGCTCTCACGCGGCGGGTGCATGTAACCAGTACCTTTCAACTCCGGCTCCAAGACGAGATGATACCACCTCGCTAATCACCTACCTGGCCACACTTCATAAGCACGGTACTATTGGTAGGACGGAACTCGAACGACTGCTTGCTAGCATCGATCGTGGTGCAGTGGAAAACCCCTTGCCAGCCCAATCCGTATCGATCAATTATAAAGTTGAAACACATTACAAGGCGATTTCAGTTTATTTGACCCAAGGTGAAATCAACCTTGCACTGCTAAAAGAGTGGGCATCAAGTCTATTAAACGAAATTTCGGTGAGCGCCACATCGCGATCCCTGGTTAAGGAAGAGCTCAAGGAGATTTACGTTAAGCCGAGTTTTGTCGCTATTCCATCCGGGTCGTACTGGACCGGTCCGACTAAAAATCCTAAAAAAATAGAACTCAGTCATCCATTTGAGGTCATGACAACCACTGTTACCCAAAAAATGTGGGTAGACCAGATGAGATTTAATCCGTCATTTTTTAAAGAAGGCGAATGGAGTATTTCGTACGATCGCAATGGCGAAAGATTTCTAATTCAACCCGACAACCCGGTCGAACGGGTAACTTGGTGGTCTGCCGTTCAGTTTGCGAATGAATACTCAAAGATCAACAACCTGCCTCGAGCTTACTCTCTCGAGGACATCAAATGGAAACCAGGAACATCTGCAAGAGAAGGTAACCTAGTACCTCTCAACGATAAGGAAGCTAAAAAATTCAAAGTGAATCACGAAACTGGCGATATCTACCAAACTACCGGATATCGCCTCCCAACTTATGCNNGCGCCTTTCCTCACGACCTTACCGAAGAAGAACTTCCTGACTATGCCTGGTTTGCGGAAAATTCAGACGACACGACTCATCCTGTGGGGTCCACCAATAGATCTCTCTTAATCAATCAGATACCTATTCATGATTTGATTGGAAATGTGGCTGAATTTCAGCACGATACCCACCCCTTTACAGCAGCTTTCGAGCAGCTAACCAAAGATCCCGCAAACTCAGAGCACATGCTCAAGCGCATTACCCGTGGTGGGGGTTTTTCTAACGAATCTAAGTTTCTTCAGGTCGAAAAACACCACACTTTTCCTTCTGGACATTCAAACCTGGTGACTGGGTTTAGGCTGGTGAGGACGCTTCGGTGAGGCTCCTCAGTATTATCCTGTTCGCACTTCTTCTTCGAACATCCTTAGCCTACTCTGCAGTTCCAACTGAATGTGGGCTATACTTAAATTTAGAGAACCCCACTGCATCCTTTATTACCTACGTTACTCAACTCAACCAGAGAGGCACAGTTAAGAATCACGAACTCGATGAGTTTATTACAAAAATTCTCGAAGGAAGGATTGAGAATCCGATTCACCCATCAAGGCTAGGGACAGATACTTCAGCATTTCACCAGTATAAAGGAATCGAAAGCTACCTTCGTACAGTTAGGCTAGACCTTGAGCAACTCAGTCACTGGGCCCGATCAATCCAAGATCGAAGAGCTGCATTAGCTAAAGAAAGACTTCAAACCGATCTGCAGACTAAGGATAGTCTCTACCAAGAAATCAATTTTGTTCGGCTTGATCCCGGAACTTTTGAAGTGGGCGATCACTTGAATAGAACGAAAGCTAGGCTGACTTATTCAATAGAAGTAATGACTACCCCGGTGACACAAAAAATGTGGGTCGAAGTCATGGGTGAGAACAGTTCAGTGTTTAATGATGGCTTCGATTCTGAACTCATTGTGCATGACGGAAGAAAGATTAGACTTCAACCCAATCATCCTGTTGAAAATATTTCTTGGTTACAGGCTGCTCGTTTCGCTAATCTGTACTCGCTAAGTCGAGGATATGAATCTGTATATGACTTAGAAACACAGAAGAACTTAATTCCAGTATTTGAAACTAACGGCTACCGCCTTCCTACAGAAATAGAACAGGAATACATACTTTCGACTGCCCTTAAACATAACCTGCGTTTTAAAAATGCAATCGAAAGCGGAGACAAAAAAGTCATCGGTGAATATGCATGGATCAAAGCCAACTCTAGAAATATGACCCATGAAGTTGGATCATTGAAGTCTCTTCAAGTTCCAGGTGGAGCTATTTACGATCTCTTCGGAAACGTATGGGAATGGAGTAATGATCGCTTCAAAGAGGGAAAACTGAGCGGTGGAATCAACCCCTTAGGACCTGACAAAGGTCGAGCGAGAGCAATTCGCGGTAGTGCATTTTATTGCCCAGTGTCTTCCCTCAATTCTTACGACCGCGGATCTTCGGATGGCAGAAATGAAACGATCGGCCTAAGGCTGGTGAGGACGCTTCGGTGAATAAGCTCCGAATCTTCGGAAGCTCACTCATGCTCCTGCTTTCGGCGACAAATCCTTTCGCTTTGGCCAACGACTGCGGTCCAAAATTTCTCAGCTCACCAGTCAATCCTACCTATGGGCTCATCACTTATGTGATCCAGCTCTTGGAACGAAGAACAATTACTGAAAGAGACTTAGTAAGATTTTCTGTAGATTTGCGTTCACTCTCAGATGCACATATTTTTCGGAAACAAAAAACGGCTGTAGATCATGCCGCCCTCATTCATTATCAAGAGATACGGAAATACATCCAAAACCCTAATTTTGATCGACCTGGAGTGATCAAGTGGATTGAGCAGTTACTCTCAGAAAGAGCACTCGTCAGTACTGAAAGAGATAGCACTGAATTTGATACTGCGATCCCAATGCAGATTATGGAGTTTCACAGAGTCCAAAATATCGAAGTCATGTCGACACCCGTGACTCAAAAAATGTGGACCGATATCATGGCTAGCAATCCGTCTTACTTTAAGACGGGTAAAGACGCAGTTGCCCTAAAAGGGAATGACCGACAAATCATAACTCTTCCCAATCATCCGGTAGAAAATATAACTTGGTGGGCCGCGATCGAGTTCGCCAATCGCCTCTCTGTACTTCACGGTTACAAACCTGCCTATGTACTCGAGCATCTTTCCTTTCGAGAAGGCACATCACCTGAAAATGGTGACTGGGCTTCAGACACAGATGAAGTGATTATCAATGCCGAAAAACAAGATATCTACCTCACCGAAGGTTACCGTCTGCCTACAGATGCCGAGCAAGACTATCTCTTCCGAAACGCCATGAAGGAAGACGGCAATGTCCTCGTCATCGAGAATGAGCCGGAATGCACCGATTACGCTTGGTTTGATGAAAATTCTTACGGATTAACCCATCCCGTTGCTTCACGAGATCCACTTTATTTAGAGGGTCACGCATTTTACGATCTCTATGGAAATGTAAAAGAATGGAGCCACGATGCAGCCTCGATTTGGCAGAATGTGCGCATCCACCGTGGTGGGGGTTTCGAGTCTGATCTGCACGATCTCAAGTCTTATATTTACGGCACCCGAAATACTAATCACGCAGGTAGAGACATTGGACTGAGGTTAGTGAGAAATTTACCTAGGAAAAGCCCATGATAAGAGCTGTACGAAGCTTTATCTATCCTTTCCTGATTTTTGTCTTTGCGTCAACCGCCCATGCAAATCCGTGTGGGAAGAAATTTCTGACGACCGCAAATGTAAACGACGCTTTGGAAGCATATCTAACTGAACTCTTTCAAAGCCAGGCTATTACCGAATCTGAAATTCAAAATCTCATTGAAAGTATTCGTACCAAGTCGATTGCTACAATTATTTCAAGGTCGAGAGTCATGACAAACTACCAGGCTCAAACTCATCGACAAGAATTACAAAAGTTTCTGAACGACCCCGATATTGATTGGGTTCGTATAATGAGGTGGGCCGAAAAGCAGTTGAAGAGTCGCGCTAATGCGATCGAGAATACGCATCATCTGCGAACGCAAACCTCTGAAGCTCTGGACCATATTGAGTTTCATCCGATTGCACCTGCCAAGTTCTTACTCGGTGAACCAACCAGCCCTCTCGAAGTAAATTTGACCCATCACATTGAAGTCATGACCACTCCGGTGACTCAAGAGATGTGGATGAAGGAAATGACAATCAACCCGTCACACAAAAAAGACCCCGACTACCCAGTCGAGAGTATCACTTGGTGGTCTGCGATAGTCTTCGCTAATCGGCTATCCGAACGAATGAAGCTTAACCCGGCCTACGACGTTACCCAGATTGCTTGGAGAGATGGAACGAGCGCGGAAAAAGGTGATTTAGAACCGAAGAGCCAGGAAGATTGGTCGAGACTCAAAATCAATGCACCGCTTGGTGATATATACCGGACTCAGGGCTTTCGATTGCTCACGAATGCAGAATATGAATACCTGCTAAAAAATCGGAATCCTTCAAATGAAGTGATATACCCCCACGGGCTAAATCCTTCTCAAATACTGAATTATGCTTGGTGCAGTGAAAACTCAAATGGCACAACGCAGATGGTAGGAACAACGCCACAATCTCTTCGTATCAACGGAAAAGACTTTTCTGATCTGATCGGCAATGTCTGGCAGTGGGTCCACGACTACCACTCCAATCGAGATTTTGGAGGTAAAAACCCGCAAGGTCCAAAAAGCGGCACAATGCGACTCCTGCGTGGAGGTAGTTTTCAGACTTCTGCGGAGTTACTCACGGCTTCATCTTCAATTCCTGCCCCACCTGAAAGTAAGCGCCCAAACACCGGATTTCGATTAGCGAGGACAATCCGATGAGGCTGTCTGCATTAACTCTTGTACTGCTTGGAATAATACTTGTCGCAGAACGACCTACCCATGCAGGCCCTCGATGTGGCGACCTCATGTCATCTTCAAATACAGACGGATTGATCACTTATCTCACTCAACTCTTGGAACAAAGAAAGTTATCCGTTGAGGCAATCCGAAAGCTAGTCATGGGCCTTGAACGAGGAATCTTAGAAAATCCAATCCCATCAGAGCAAGTTCGGATTAGATTTGAAGCCCTCATCCATCGCCCAGGAATCCAACAGTACTTAGATTCCAATATTGATTATCCTTACTTACTCAGTTGGGCTCGCAACTATCTAGCAAACAAACAAGATTCGATCAAAGACCGACGTAATACAGAAAAGGATACAGAGAAGTTTCCGAATTTACCTAATTTTCATCGCATCCCGATGCCTGGGTACAATCTCGAGATGATGGAAGAACTAGTGACTCAACTCGCATGGGTGGAAGAAATGGGATCAAACCCTTCACTCAATAAGTCGGGACCAGGCTCGATCAGGCTAATAATAAACAAGAAGAAAAGGGTTGAGTTAAAACCAGATCATCCTGTCAGTCAGATCTCGTGGTGGTCTGCGATTGAGTATGCAAATCGCCTCTCCGAACAATATGGGCTGGTTCCCGCATATGATCTAGATGCAATCGAGTTTAGAGAAGGGAGCTCGGCAGAGAACGGTAATCTCATGCTAGCTAGAGCTAGCGAAGCAGATAAACTTACAATTAATAGTCACAGTGGAAAAATTGAAGATGCGGAAGGCTTTCGCTTACCCACTCATGCAGAAATGACTTACATTCTAAGTAATTTAGGTCAAACATCCGAACATGGATATCCCTTTGGCCTGAGTGAAGAAGAAATAAAAGAGTACGCATGGTACAAAGACAACTCGCATGGCGGCTCTCAGCCGGTCAGAACTACCCCTCGTCACTTTGTTATTCATGGTAACCCCTTTTATGATTTAGTCGGAAATATCGGCATTTGGTTACACGACGACGATGGCTTTTCGGATCGACTTTTCCGGCCCGGCGGACCCACAAGTCAGGTCGAAGACCTCAAAATTGATAAGAAAGCTTCAGAATGGCCAGGCATTCCTTTGTTCTATGTAGGAGTGCGACTCGTTAGGACTTTAAAGCTGAGTACAAGGTAGTTTTCTCGTCCTTAGATTCGTTCCAATATATTAAATTCATTTACTTTTTACCCCTCGGGGACTATAAGATGTCCTCGTTGTAGGGGCTATGAGAAGTAGTATTTCCATAAAAAAAACGAGCATAAATTCTGCTCTATTCCTGTCCATTCTATTGATCAGCAATGCAGAGGTGTATGCGAAACAGGAACGTAGCACCGGCTCAAATAAACTCTGCAAAAAATTGCTTTCGGATATTTCCGAAATCGAGTCGGCTCAATTCAAACTGACACCGACGAAACGCTTTATTGCCTACCTCCAAGACCTCTCCCATCACTCTATGATCGACGTGAGTGACCTTGGAAGATTGGCGACCGCCATCAAGAATGGATTGGGTCCAGATTTCTCTCTTATCAAGACTTCACTCCTTGGAACACGTGTCGGAGCACGTGAACATCAAGAGCAAATTACCGCCTATCTTCAGGACCCAGCGATTGATCTCAACGAAATAAAAAGATGGGTCCTTGAATACTTAGAAGCCAATACCTCGTTGCAGTTAGACCGGAACGAAACCAGTCATCATACAAAACGGTTCGTTTCAGAACTCACTGTTGTTTCAGTACCGGCAGGAACTTTCGAATTTAAGAATAAAGCTCCACAAGAAATACGAGCGTTTGAAGTCATGTCCACGCTCGTCACTCAACAGCTCTGGGTAGAGGTGATGGGTGACAATCCTGCCTACTTTTCCAAGGGGCCTGACAGCATCAATCAAGAGTTTGAAGGCAAATCGATTCGTCTACAACCCCACCATCCCGTTGATTCGATCACTTGGTGGTCTGCGCTCGTATTTGCGAACGAGCTATCAAAGACACAAAACCTCGCACCGGTCTACGATCTCAGCGATCTTAAACCCATTCCAGGCACAAGCGCCGCGGACGGAACCCTAAAGATAGAAAGTGGAGAGCTCAAGCTGATCCATTATTCCGATCCAAGTGTGTCGTTGGGATTTCGACTTCCTACGGTTTTAGAACAGGAATACCTTCGTACTAATTTGGGAAAACTTAAATACCACTATAACCTCAAGCAGGTTATTGGTGACTATGCTTGGTATGCCTACAATTCAAAAGGTCGGACCCATCCCGTCGCTCAAAAGTTCCCTCACCTGATCGAAGACAAACCAGTTTATGATCTCTTTGGACTTCTGAATGAATGGAGTCAAGATTCACCGTCTCCGGCTTATCTTGGCGAAGTAAACGCAGAGATCGCGAAAAATCAAAAAACAGTCAAAGGCGGGAGCTGGGAAACCCCTCCAGAAGTGATTCAAGACTCGTCCGACGATTATTATTACATGAATCAAGGTTTTATGACCATCGGACTCAGACTCGTTCGGAGTCTGCCATGAACTTTTTAGCAATCGTCATGGCAATGGTCATGGCTATCTTCATGACTCTATCTCAACCGAGTTTTGCAATCGGACCTCTAACCGGATGTCGAGAGCTTCTCTCACGTTATCAAAACAACAATACAGATCGCACTCAGTCATTTATTACATACCTGGAGACACTCCATGCAACAGGTGTAATATCAGAAGACGGACTTAGGCTTCTTATCTCAAAGGTATCGGAAGGAGTGCTCACACATCCTGTTTTACCTTCATCGGTTAAAACAAGTTATCAAGCTGAGTCGCATTTTTTCGAAATCGACACGTATATTCAAAACGGAAATATTCAGATTTCAAAGGTAGTCGCTTGGGTTGAAGATAAACTCGCGATTAAGACGACGCAGCGACACCAAAGATTAGAGACTCAAGGCGACACTGAAGAGGTCGGGCGGTATGATTTTTATCGCATTGAAGGTGGAATCTTTGAAGTAGGTGGCGACGATTCACGACATCAGGTGAAACTTACTCGTGCTATAGAAGTGATGTCTAAGCCCGTAACCCATCTTCAGTGGGCTGAGCTGATGGAAGACGTGCCTACATTGGAGGACAGCACTTCAGCCGAAGAGATGATGCTCAACGGTAAAGTACTGCGCCAACGTTTTGATCACCCAGTCAATCGCATTACTTGGTTATCAGCTCTCGAATTTGCAAATCGCCTTTCCAAGAAACATGGATATAGACCTGTCTACAATCTTGAACGTTTGCGTAAGCGCGACCAGGCAGAGGATGGAACTCTCACTGCACGCTCAGGAGAGATTGAAATTATTGCAGAAGATCAAAATGTCTACGCGACAAATGGATATCGCCTACCGACGCGAGCCGAGCAAGAATTCTTGCTGAGCCAAGCTCGAACGCAAGAAGGCAAACCGTTTTCACTCGACCAGCTGGGAAAGTATGCTTGGTTCGCAGGCAATTCTAATAACTCTACTCAACCCGTAGCAAGTAAGGCTCCTTTGCTCATACAAGGAAAAGAATTCTTCGACCTTTTCGGCAATGTCTGGGAAATGAGTAGTGACTGGGCAAACCGCACCCGAAAGAAGTGGAATCCCGACGATATTGAGACAGACCCCTTTGATCCGATTAACAGACAACGCAACTTAATGCTGGGCGGTAGCTATGAAGACCTTAGCGGCGCTGAGTTCTCACGAAATATCATCATGGAGTTCGATTACATTTCACCCAGCATTGGATTTCGACTTGTGAGGACGGTGCAGTGAGACGCTGTAGAGCACTGATTTATAGTATACTTCTCGTTTCGCTCTGCTTGCCTCACTCTGCGTTGGGCAAATGTGCAGGATTTTTAGATCGCTTTTCTAATCTATCCTTACCCCCACCTCCGTACATTAATCCGACAGACGGGCTCATTTCGTACCTTTCAGAACTTCTTCAAAATAAAACTATTGGTGATCCAGAACTCCTCACATTGGTCAGTGATCTTTCAGAAGGAGTAGTTCGAAATCCTATTTCTCTTTCCTCAACAAAAATTAATCAGACGCGCTTGGTTCACTTTGGAGGAATTGAAACATTTATCCAAGGCAAACGCCTCAATAAGAAAAAGTTACTCGCCTTCGCCAAAAGAGCTCTCAAAGAGCGTTCTGATCTAGGAGTTGAAAGGAACAAAGAAAGCTTAAAAACAGAGCATATCTTTCAGCCGATACAATTTTGGGTAGTACCACCTGGAACCTTTAAAATGGGCAATTCAGAAAACAGAGTCGAAGTGACTCTTACTCACGAAATTGAAGTCATGGCTACTCCGGTCACCCAATTTACNNGGGCGAGAATCCTTCTGAACTGCGCACCACTTATCGTCAAAAGGACGCAAAGCCCGAAAAAATCAAAACTAACGACAGAAAAGTAGTCGCACTCCCAGATCATCCCGTTGACTATATCACCTGGTGGTCGGCTCTCGAATTTGCAAACCGGCTTTCAATACGGCACGGTCTTAAGCCCGCATATGATCTTTCTCAAATCCACTTTTTCAGTAGCTCTAGTGCAGAACTTGGCTCACTCCGATCCATTCGAAAAGAAGATCATGATCCAGGAGCCGTCATCATAAAAGCTCCGGATCAGGATATCTATCGAGCCGAAGGTTACCGCCTTCCGACTGAAGCTGAACAAGAATACCTACTTAGGTTAGCGGGACATTTCGATGGTGCTTACTTTCCCACTGGAAAAACTTCGGGCCTGAAAACCCACGCTTGGCATTCAGATAACTCGCTCGGCGAGCCTCACCCAGTTGGATCTAAGAGACCTCTCCAGTTTGCTGGACATCGCTTTTTTGATCTCTTTGGCAACGTTTGGGAGCTTAGTTTTGATCAAGGAGCAGAAGTTCTGCAAGGTGGAATTAATCCTGTGCAGACTTTCGGTAGTGATATGCGAATCGTGCGTGGCGGAAGCTACGAGAGTGCGCCCGGTGAGCTGTCAACCTTCGAACGTCATGCCGTGTTGCACGATGCACCTACGGGCGGTGTAGGACTTCGGCTTGTGAGGACTATTCGATGAAGCTCCTTCAACGCCTTGCGTACTTAATACTTACTTTTCATATTCTTACTCTATTTATTTCGTATCAAACTTTTGCTCGACCCCATTGCGGCGATAGGCTCGGAAAGAGCTTCGGGNNGACTATTTAGTGAGTCAAAACTTAATTACAAAACCACTTTTAGAAATTTTCATTCGAGAGCTCGAACGCGGTCGGCTGATTAATCCACTTCCCATTGAGCGAGTATCTACTAACGTTGCTGTCCTTACACATCGCCAGGGTATTGAAGCACACCTCAATCATCCTGAGATCAATATTTCTGACCTCTTACGCTGGTGCAAAAATAAATATACTGATCTCCAGAATGTAGAATTAAATCGCCAGTCGACTAGAAATGAAACTCAGCTAGTTATTTATCCCATGGAATTTTTTCCGGTTCCAAAAGGAAAATTTAAGAGCCGTCAGTATGATAACAGCGTTATTGAAATATCAATCAGTCAACCCTTCGAAATGATGTCTACCCCTGTAACCCAATCTCAGTGGATAGAAATTATGGGTGTAAATCCTTCACATTTTTTTGACAAAAATGACCCCAGTAAAACTCTTAATCATCCAGTCGAAAACATCACATGGTATTCGGCATTAGAATTCGCTAATCGCCTATCCGAACGTCACGGATACCCTCTTTCATATGATCTTACTCACTTCAGAGCCAAACCAGGAACGACTGCGGAAAACGGTACGTTAAGTACACCGGACAGTTTGGACATCGACGCGGACATAAAATATAATTCGATAACGGACACTTCTACTGATTTAAAAGGATATCGCCTACCGACCGATGCCGAGCAACAGTATATACTCATGGCTTTGGGTGCACGAAACTTGAAGGACCATTACTTTGGCGACGACGAGACAGAACTTTCCCAGCATGCATGGTACAGAGAAAACGCAGAATCTACGCAAGCGGTGGCGCAGCTAGCTCCACTGTGGATCGAAGGTGAACCTTTCTACGATCTCTTAGGAAACGTGATCGAATGGACTCAGCCGATCGATTTACCTGGTACTATCCTCAACAGAAAAACTTATGGCGGGTCATGGGCGGGCAAATGGAACGTCAGCGCGGTAAATAGTTATAATCCCATACCGAATGAACGCAACTCTGAGATCGGCTTTAGACTTGTGAGGACCATTCGATGATATTTAGAGTTAGCCTCTTTATGTCTGTCGTAGCAATCCTGTGTTCTACGTCTGCTTTTGCTCGCTGCCCAGAATTTCTTGACCGCTTGCCTCATGATTTTCAACAGAACAATTCATTAAGTCTCATTGCCTATCTCGAAACCCTGTTAAAAAATGGTGTACTTGAGGACCGCCACGTCGATGAACTTTATTCCTGGATCGAAAGCGAATCGAAAGGAGAATTTATCCCAAAGATCGATGTCTCTCTTCATATTGAAATTCAGATACATCACAAGGAAATCAACAAATACCTCCGCTCTCCATCGTTTAACAAACAAGAAATACTCCAATGGATCCAATTAAGGCGTGAGAGAAAGAAGTTAGCAAGCGTCGAAAGACAGCAAGCACAGTCAACGACTGAGATTCCAATTACTTTCTATCGAATTCCAAAGGGCGACTTCGTTATGGGTGATGTAGATAAGCCTATCCGCGCCACAATCCATCAAGAGTTCGAAGTTTCATCGACAGTGATCACTCAAGATCATTGGACCAGGATCATGGGAGCTAATCCCTCTTACTTTCAATCTGGTCCTGAGTATCCGGTCGAAAATATCACATGGTGGTCTGCGCTTGAATATGCGAACCGCCTTTCGAAATATTTTGGACTTCCTGAAACCTACGATTTTTCAGATGTCACATTTAAGCAAGATACCCGAGCTGATAATGGAACATGGGTACATCGGTCTGGCAAACTGAGGATCAATGCTGAAGATCAAGATATCTATTTAGCAAAGGGATACAGGCTTCCTACGGTTGCGGAGCAAGAATACATACTTCGAAAGTTAGGGACCTCGAATACCTATTATTCATTTGGCAACGATGCCGAAAGTCTAACTGAGTATGGCTGGTTTTCAGGTAATTCGAGACAAAAGACTTGGCCTGTCGGAGACCTCAAGGCAATTTTGATTCACGGCAACCCACTCTTTGATCTTCACGGCAACGTGGCTGAGTGGAGTTTTGATTTTCAAGATTCCACTTATGAAGGTGGAAAAAACCCATGCGGAAATACTGGCTCATTTTTGAGAATGACCCGAGGGGGAAGTTGGAACTCACCTGAAACCGAATGTCGTTCGAACGCAGGTACGTCTCGCGGCATGAATGGACGTTACAGTTTTGTAGGCTTTCGACTTGTCCGAACTCTTCCTACCAGTCCCTAAAAGGGGCAATTCGGGCACACACCTTTCCGCAAATTCCCCATCATTTTCAGGCGCTTAAAGGATAAACCCCTCCAGTTCTTGCCCAATTAACGCAATGTACCTAAATATCCGAGTGCGCTATCTTGTCAATTTATCTATTCTTTTTCTGAAACCAAATATTTCATACTCTGAATAACGTCCAAAACTTGGCCGCCGCATTTGGGTGTGAGTAAATGACCGAACGTAAATTTTAATCGGGGGTTACGGTTATTCGTTTTGTAAAGTACCGGCGTATGTCTTGCAATTTTCCGCGAAGGATATCGACATGATGTTCTTCAAGCGGATGCACAGCATGCCTAAAATGATTTTGAGTACAGCCGCAAAACTGCACATGTTAGTTGCAGCCGCCTTACTCTTTCTTTCGAACTCGACAGCTTTCGCTTCACCCAAATGTGGTCAGTATCTCATTGGGAGCCTTGCGAGATCTAACGATACAGAACGATTAATCACCTACTTGGAAGAACTTGCTTCACGAGATGCAATCAATGCCCAGAAAGTAAGTCATTTAGTTACCGCCATTCAGAGCGGTAAGATTTCAAATCCAATATTAGACCGTGAAGCATTGATCAACATTATCGCCTTTACTCATCGTAACGAACTGAATCGCTACATCGAAGATGGAAACATAGATCACAAGAAAGTCTTTGATTGGGCACAACGGTATCTGGCAAACCAGAACTCCGTTCAATTGATTCGAACTGATACTCGGGTCGAAACTAAACAATACTTTCAGGCACTCGAATTTACTCCGGTTAAGGCTGGAGAATTCACTATGGGTAAAAGACCGCATGTTGCCAAAGTAGTGCTCGAAAATAATTTTGAAGTCATGACTACCCCAGTAACTCAAAAACAGTGGGTCGATCTGATGGGAGAAAATCCCTCCACCTTTACTGAAGGTAGCGAGGCATTGATCACCACATTCGGTGAAAAAGTTGTCCCAATGCTCCCTAATCATCCCGTAGAAACCATGACTTGGTGGTCAGCAATTTACTTCGCTAACGAACTCTCTAAAAAACACGGGCTAAAACCAGCTTATAATTTTGACCATCTGACATGGGAAGAAGGAACTAAAGCTGCTAACGGTACACTCAACATCAAGATCGGTATGGTTAAGATTAACTCAGTCGATGGAAACATCTACAATGCTGAAGGTTATCGCCTGCCGACAGAGGCAGAACAAGAATACCTCCTCCAAAAGTCAGTCGAGCACATGGACTACTTTAATTCAAACATCTCTACACATGCATGGCTGAAGAGCAATTCTGAAAATCAAACTCATCGTGTCGAAGAATCAATCCCACTCTTTGTCGACGGTAATCCAATCTCAGATCTCTTTGGCAACGTTGCTGAATGGAGCAATGATTGGTTTAAGGAAGACTTAACCGGTGGAATCAATCCCACAGGCTCCGCTACCGGTGGAGCAAAAATCACTCGAGGGTCCAATTGGAGCAGTCCTGTGATGTACTCACACCCCACCGAACGTGAGCAACAAGCCCCTCACGTACCGGCGAGTACGATTGGTTTCAGACTGGTCAGGACCATTCATTCAAGCAAGAGTAAGTAAATAAATACGTTACTGAGCAGTTACTCAGTTTTTGTCGGTGGGACGACACCGTCTTGAGGCGCTGAAGCAGCCGATTCAAGCTGGATCTCTTTCACTTCGCAAGAAACGTCGTAGATAAAATCTTTTTCGAGCACCANNCCATGGTACCGGCTGGAAAATGATCAATATTGAAAAAGGTTTTCTTCGAGGTCCAACTTGCATTGAAAGTTTCTATGGCTTGATACTTATCTGCTGCAAGCTTCTCTTTATTCATAGTGAGCTTTGAGATCTCAGAGATCTCATAATCTCGGGGCACTAAAGGCTGCTCTGGGCTTTCATCCGACTTACGAAACACAATCAGATGGGCGACGTGTTTATTATCTACAAGGGATACCGTCAAATTTGCAGAAGCCACATGTCCCATGACGCTTTTGTAGGCATTTGGATTAATCACAAAGCAACTCATGGCCAAGCTTTTTACCTTTTCGCCTTCGTCAGAATGAGAGGCAGCAAAAACAGGGCATGCAGAACCTAAGATGAGAAACAAAGCAGACAACTTGTGAATCATAACGCGGAATTACCATCTATGACTATTTGAGTCAATTATAGAAAATAGATAGCCCAATCTATCTATATCTATTTGAAATTATTAAGCTTATCTTAGTAACCGCTGCACTTAATTACATATCCGCAGCAGAAGGTCGAATCATAAGTGATTGGATCACCTGCTCTACGGACTTTTCGCCTTGAAGTAACTAATAAACAGCCGCCGTGATGGGCATATCGATCTTCCGCTCCCGTGCAAATTCATGGACACTTCGAGCAGTTTTTACGCCCTCAGCAGTACTCCCAAGAGATTTGATAATTTCGTCGATCTTTTCACCTTGTGCGAGCTTCATCCCGACTCGGTAGTTTCGACTGAGTGGGCTTGAGCAGGTCGCCAATAGGTCCCCAACCGCAGCCATTCCGAGAAAGGTTTCTTGTTTTGCACCCATCACTACGCCGAAACGTACCATCTCAGCAAGGGCGCGAGTGATCAGCATCGCGCGCGCATTCCAACCCATTTTCATCGCATCAAGTGCGCCCGAAGCGATCGCAAAAATATTCTTCAATGTGCCAGCCCACTCCACACCGATGACATCATGGCCAGTGTAAACGCGAAACCGGTCAGTCGTTAATAGCGCAACTCCTGCTTCGATCACTTCTTCAAAATCCGAGGCGACTACAGTTCCAGCAGGTTCATTTCGAGATATTTCATCGGCTAAGTTAGGTCCACTGATCACGCCAACCCGAGGACAAGGAAGCTCTTCACGCAGAAGCACCGATATCCGTTTGAGAGTACCTTCTTCAACTCCCTTAGACGCATGAAGCACGATCTCATCACCGCGGAAATGAGGAGCTAATGCTCGTGCTTGAGCACGGCACACGGTCGAAGGCAGGGCCCAAACCACAGCTTGAAGACCATTTTCAAAAGTTCTTTCAGGACAACTAAAAGCTTTAATTTTCGGGTTCAGTTGCAGTCCTGGAAGGTAATCTGCATTCACACGAGTGGCGTTAATCTCCCGCGCAACTTCATCATCTCGAACCCACACACGCACTTCGTTGCAATTTTGGGCGAGCAACTGCGCCAGCACTGTTCCCCAGCTTCCACCACCAATGACTGCGACTGTTGATTTACGCCAAAAATCCTTTTGCATCATTTTGCCCTGGTACTCGTTGCCTTGGATCACTTAGGAGTGAAAAGCCATATCCTGCAAGGCGGTTTCGATAATAATACAGCAAATTCATATCTTCAGTATAAACGACTCCTTCACGATGCTTCACTACGGCTGCATCGTGGAGAACGCCAAGTTTACTCATTCCATCCTGAACCCAAGATTCAACATTGGTCGTTTTGAGTTCATCACTGAGAAAGAGCTGCCCACGCGCGGCAGCTTCTTTTACTTTACGATGATAGATTTCAGCTTCGGCCAAGAAGTCGGAGTAATGAATCGATCTCTGAGCTAGCGAAATCCTGATAAAGCGATACAGATCGAGATCTGGATATCGAGATCTTAATGTCTCAAAAAATGCGAATGCCACTAAATGAGATGTAAGAACTGTATTTTCACTTCGATAGCGCTCACCGAGTCGGCTACCCAGCTCACGAGTATATTCCATATCGCGCTGGGGCTCTGGTCCGAGTTGACCTCGGGTCGTAAGCCATCTCACGGGATCAATGGATGTTCCATTAGGCCCAATGGATATACCATCTTCATTAACGAAATTACCGAAGACATCAAGTGGCTTACCTATTCGTACAGATACACCGCTTTGGGCCTTAAAGAGTCTCCAGAAAAAATTAATTACTTTTCCGTACTGCCAGGACTCATCGTCAGTAATGATGTAGCGATGTTTTCCAGCTTCTGCCAAGTAGTCATCAATCAGGGAAGATGCCTCAAGTACAAAGTGATAGCTCATCACCATGGGCACGATGTACACGTTAGGTTTATTTCGCCCTTCTTGGAGATTTTTAATCTGTGCTTCGAGGCCAGTTCCGAGCAGACCAAGCTTGAGTTTGTTTTCGATTGCTCCGCTACGACTCCGACCACCCCCAGGAAAGAAGATCGAGTGGATACCTTCACGCAAGATACGTGTGCTGTAGTTTTTTAATACATGTTTGTACAGAACGTTGCTCTTTTGTCGATCAACCGTGTACGCACCCAGTCTGCGCATGAAGAAGCTCAGCACCGGATTAGAAAAAAGATTAAGCCCCGCCCCGTAAGCAAAAGGTGGCAGCTTCATCAAGTAAATGATGTATCCAATCAGAACACTATCAATATTGCTTTGATGAGTCGGAACCAACAAAATAGTCCCTTTTTCTGCGAGTTTTTGAAGAGCTTCGACCTCACCTGTAATCTTAAGACTGCTTTCGAGAGACTCTGTTAAATGCCAAGGTGAAAATGTATTTACACTTGCAGCGTTGAGCAACCAGTTAAAGAGAAATGGCAGTGTCTTAGTGGCAAAGCGATAAACGGCTGGATCAAAATGTCCGCCTATTTCTTCTGTATAATGGGTTAGGACTTGATTCAGTAAGTCCTTGCGGTCCACCAAAGAGGCCGACTGCAGCAGCCCTCCCTGAACTCTCGACCAAAGGGCCTTGTCTCCTTTATATCGAGCTCGAGTAAAGACATTGACTCGTTCACGCCTCAGTCTTTGGCGTTCGGCATAAAGAGCCGACGTCAGATTCATTTCAATCTGGGCCGNNCTCCTGTACGGTTGTGTCAATGACTTCACTGAGAATGCGGGGACGAATATGATTAAAGATCACCAGCGGACCTTCAGTCATCGGGTGGTCTTTATAAAGCACCTTAGGCACAGGGGGCACTAATGTATGCTTTGTATCAATTTCTTCGTTCAAGTTCCCCTCGGTATGACGATCAAAACTGTTCCAGTTTGAACTACAACCTCACATGACGTACTTACGACTACGTTGCTTAAACCGTGCGAGGATGGAACTAGGATCCCACCTGAGAGCTTAAATTTCAATCCCCGTGCCCGGATTCGTACANNTACCCTGGCAGCGCAAAAAGCGAGATCAACTGCCCTATTTTCAAGTTTCTTCTCCATCGCCCTTCAGAAACCAAAATGTACTCGGCCTTCTCATCTAAACACCGCACAGAGTCAACCTGATACGAAGCCTGGGCGCACTCGAGCAAACTTGCAAAATGATGATCAGGGCGAGCTCCCGTAACACCGACGCAAACTACCTCGCGCGCGCCACTCCTTACTGCCTCATCGAGCGCAAAATAGAGATCACTTCGGTCCTTGTTCTTAGGCAAAGTGACATGCGCCACATCCTCTAAGAGCTTTTTGTTTTTTAGGCTGTCCCAATCTCCGATTGCGATATCGGGTGCACGTAAATACGCCCGGGTCGATTTGAGTCCGCCGTCAATGGCGATCAAAAGGTCCTTGGACGAAACTTGCAACCCTTTGAGGAGTTGGGCTAGCCGTTTCTTATTTTTAGGAAGAGCGGGACCAACCAAAACGGCTCGAGCCCAACGCTTGGCCAAGACCTAAGCTCCTTGCAAAAGCGTCAAACGCTTCATTGCAGATTCGAGGTCTTTCAGTTTATTCAAGCACTCTTGCTCTTGCGCGCGTTCTTTATCGACCAGCTCTTTTGGGGCCTTTGAGATAAACGACTCTCTCGCAAGTTTCGCTCGACAATGCTCAAGATCAGATTGCGTGCGTTCAACTTCTTTTTTGAGGCGCTTTGCTTCTTCTTCGACGTTAACCAAGCCCTTCAGGCTGATTCGCAATTCGATCTGAGGCTGAGTCAGCGGGATCACGGCTTCCGCTTGGTCCGCTCCCGTGGCACTTCCAGCATAAGGCTTCAAATCTGTAATACGTGAAAGACCTTTAATGTCTCCGCCAAATTGATCGATAAACTGAGAGGCCTTTTCACTGCCCGCTTTGAAAAATACGGTAAACTCAGTCTTTGGAGAAATACTATTTTCGCCGCGGAAATTTCTCAAAGCTTCGATCACTGACTTGAGAGCCGCAACGGTTTGTTCTGCATCAGCATCCACCCAGTGGCTATCTGCCTTCGGGAAATCTTGGAACATCAGAGATTGAACTTCTGGCTTTCCATCACGTTTACGAGTCGGACTATTGGCCGGACGGACCCATGGAAGGGACAACCAAAGCTCTTCAGTGACAAAAGGCATCACCGGATGCATGAGCTTGAAGAGCGTCTCGAGCACGTAATGAATGACGATCAAAGTTTGAACTCTTTGCTCACCCTGCGCTCTCAGTGGGAGTTTTGAGAACTCAATGTACCAGTCACAGAACTCATGCCAAGTAAACTCATAGAGGGCTTGTGCCGACTCATTGAGTTCGAAGTTGGCAAAACCTTGCTCTACACGTGTAGCGACAGTCTGAAGTCTCGACAGGATCCAACGATTGACTGGCGATAGTTCTGCGCGATGTCTTTCAATCCACGCACGTGCACCACCCGCAGGCTCTTGGATCGGACCACCATTGGCGTCCTCTTGCTGCAAGTGGAAGAACTTAGTCGCATTCCAAACTTTATTACAAAATGCGCGATAACCTTCGACTCTGTCTACGGAGAGCTTGATATCTCGGCCTTGGCCTGCCATTGCAGCCAAAGTAAAGCGCAATGGATCTGCGCCATGTTGATCGATCAAGACCAAAGGATCAATCACATTGCCTTTGGACTTGGACATCTTCTCGCC
>DBAE01000182.1:40178-62484 GCA_002291495.1 Bacteriovoracaceae bacterium UBA1018
TTCAGGCCAACCCAAAGTGGAAAATGGCCAGAGGCCAGAGCTAAACCAGGTATCTAAAACGTCTTCGTCTCGCGTAAGTTTGGATGCATCGGCTTTACAGCCTGAACATTGCTTCGGGTCCTCGCGACTGACAGTAATAGTTTCGCAGTTCGCACAATACCATGCTGGGATTTGATGTCCCCACCAGAGCTGGCGAGAGATACACCAGTCGCGGATATTGTACATCCATTCAAAGTAAGTCTTTTCCCAAGATTTAGGAGTGAATGTAATCTTACCAGTCTCGACTGCTGCGATTGCAGGCTTAGCCAATGGTTCAATTTTCACGAACCATTGTTTAGAGATAATTGGTTCGGCTACGTTATCACAGCGCTGACAGAGGCCAACTTTGTGCTGATGATCTTCAACTTTGACTAATATGCCTTGGTCTTTGAGGTCTTGAACTACTTTTTCACGTGCTTCGGCAAACTTAAGTCCAGCGTATGCGCCACCTTCAGTCGTGATACGGCCTTCTTTGCCCATGACTGTAACAAACGGAAGTGAATGTTTGCGACCGAGATCATAGTCATTAAAATCGTGAGCAGGAGTAACCTTAAGGGCTCCACTACCAAACTCGCGATCAACATACTCATCGGTGATCACAGGGATTAGTCGTCCAACGAGTGGGAGGACAGCTTTTTTACCGTGGAGATGTGTATAACGTTCATCTTCCGGATGCACAGCAACGGCCGTATCACCTAAGAGAGTTTCAGGTCGGGTGGTTGCGATNNGCGTCGCTACCGTCGGTGTTCTTTACCGGTTTTCCTGAATCGTCGACGATCTTATAGATGAGATGCCAGAAAGATCCTTTACGATCCGTCGGAATCACTTCGAGATCAGAGAGGGCGGTTTGACATCGTGTACACCAGTTGATGATTCGCTCACCGCGATAGATCAGGCCATCTTCGTAGAGTTTTACAAAAACTTCTCGAACCGCCTTGGAAAGGCCCTCATCCATTGTAAATCGTTCCCGACTCCAATCGAGAGATGAGCCGAGGCGTCTTAACTGATTTTTGATTTGTCCGGCGTGATCATGCTTCCACTTCCAGGTGCGTTCTAAGAATTTTTCACGTCCAAGATCATGCCGAGAAAGGGGCTTGCCCGTTGGTCCCTTACCTTCTTTGGCGATCGCTTTCTCTACTTGAGCTTGAGTTGCAATACCCGCATGGTCTGTACCTGGGAGCCAGAGCGTGTTGTCACCTTTCATCCGATGCCACCGCGCTAAGATATCTTGAATCGTATTGGTCAGTGCATGCCCCATGTGCAAAACGCCTGTGACGTTTGGCGGAGGGATCATGATCGAAAAGGACTGTTGCCCTGGAGCGTTCTCATCGGAAGCCTGAAAACAGCCTGCCTCTTCCCAAAAATCATACGACTGGGATTCAAACCCGGCTGGCTCATAACTTTTTCCAAGAGTCCTTGGTTTCTGACGCAATACTGAATCTGTAGGCATAGGATTACTTATTATTTCTAAATTGAGAAAATCTCAACCAGTGGACGGACTGCAAATCAACCGTGTTCCACGAGTTGTATTCATTGATGGGTTTTGGCTTCAGACGAGGAAGATTTAAAAAAATAACCGGAGTGTACGCTCGGTACATGAGGATTATTTTTTTAAATCTGACGAAGTATTAAGCCAAAAGACACAATTAATGATGGCCGTCTGGTCCGTGGGCGTGCCCGTGGTCTAACTCATCCTGAGTCGCATCTCGAATATTGAGGACTTCGACATCAAAATGAAGGTTTTGACCTGCGAGCGGATGATTTCCGTCGATGCTCACTTTATCGCCTTCGACTTTTTCAATGGTGAAAACGATGCCTTGGCCGTCTGGAGTTTGTGTCTCAAACTGCATACCTTCTTCAATTTGCGCGTTCGGCGGAAATTGAGCGCGTTGAACAGTGAGTTTCAAATCAGAGTTCACTTCGCCGTAACCTTCAGCTGCAGTGACAGTAACTTGTTTTTTGTCGCCGATGTTCAAACCAGCTAGAGCCGTCTCTAAACCAGGAACAATTTGCTGCGCGCCATGTAAGTAAGTAAATGGATCTTCTTTGCTGGACTGATCTAGGACCTCTCCTTTGGAACTTTTCAGGGAATATGCGAGATCGACAACTTTACCATTTTTAATCATTTGAGAGTCCTTTCGGTTTTACTCATAACACAGGTCAGGTATTGTGATGACATTTTTAGGGCCAAATTGAACTATTTCTTGAGTAGCTGGACGCATGCGTCAAGACGTTCTTTTAATCCGACCAATAAACTGAATCACTAGTCCCGGGAAGAGCGCTCCAACAACCACATTTGCCATAGCTAACCAATTGAGTGGTATTTCTGAATATTGACTGGCTTCGGCTCGCATATATCCAGCAACTCCGCAGTAAATGGCAAATGCGCTCACTAACCAAGGAATATAAACCTGCACTGTCAGCTTTCGTACCTGCCCGCGGACTATCATCCAATAAGCCGGGACAAGAGCTGCGATGTAGAGAGTGGTTCCTAAAAGGATCCATTTTAACCAATTTTGAATGGCAAGCTGCTCGTCCGGCGTCCATCGCCCATGAGACAAAAGATTTAAAATAAAGGGCGAAACGAGCCACAAAACTAGATTCTGTAATGCGGCCGCCCCTGCGACCTGCAGACCCAATTTCTTAACCTGAGTCAACTCTTCTCGTACCCAAGAGTTACCCGAATGAGCAGGTTTTTGATGACCAATCCACACCATGAAAAAGTTAGTGAGAGCGGTCGGAAGAGCTAACGAAAAATTAGCGATTTTCAAAGCAATCGCGTAGAGGCCGATGCTGGCTGGAGAGCTTACGTGCCCCGTAAAGACCAAACCGAGGCAAAACAAATCCAGTGTCAGTACCCAATTATTGCACACTCCAGCCAAATGGTTCCAAATCGCGAAAGTCTGAAAACTTTCGAGCAAAGTAGACATGGGATCGGGTAGCCCTTTAATTTCTCGATCAGGCATAGCTCGGAGGGCTCTTAATGCAAAAAACCGAGCCAAAAAAGCGGAACTCAGTGCAGAAAAAACTGAACCAGCCGCCAGAAACTCGAATCGAGAAGGGTAAAATAAACCTACGGTAATTGTCACCAATAGGAGCGAAAGCTTTTGAAACAAACTGACGATGTTGAGCTCTCGCAATCGAAGACCAACCCGTAGAAACTCTCGATCAGCCCCCCCAATTTGGGGAGCTATCGTAAAGGAGAACGCCCATAGGAGGATCGAAAATCTAATCCAAAGACTAGATTCACCCAGAGGCAGAAAAAACATCCCAATCACAGAAATAATTAGCGCGGCCTGAGCTTTGGCCCAACCCATGAGTCGCAGGGCCTTAAGTCGCGCAGAAAATGCAGTTCTTCCTTCGTCCTTCCATTTCGAATAGTCACGATAGAGAACAGTTTCGGGTGAGATAAAAAACAAAAGCATGGGTGCAACCCAGGCCTGCGCGAGTGCGAGTTTTCCAAAGTTTTCCGGACTCAGCGCCCAAATAAGCACTAAAGAAAGCCCAGCATCAGAAAATCGAGTTACAGCATGTTCGATCGTGTTTAAGAATCCGTGTTTAAACCACTGTCGCTGGGTGCTGCTCATTGATTCCAGCTTAAGGAATATCTTTTAAAACTTCGAGCGCTGATTTGAGGCAAAGATTCATGGACGCCTTTAGGCCTTCAGGATCAGGATTGTAAACGCCTTCATCCCACTTTAGCGGGCTACCATCGAGGACTAACATCCCTCCTGTTTTGACTCCTCGAAGACTTCCGATGACAAACAGAGTTGAACACTCCATCTCAACTGCATGGACTCCGCTCTCGCTGTAGAGCTTCAACTCATCGTCGATCTTTCCTGGATAAAAAAGATCGGTAGTGACGATTGGACCTGCGCGGCCTTTCCAGCCTTGAGCACGAAGCGTTAAAATGAGTCCGGTTGAAAGTTCAAGATCAGCTACTGCGGGATAGGCCACAGGAATCATCAGAGCAGAAACGCCGTCTTTTCTAACTGCTGAAGTAGCAACGACAATGTCCCCTACCTTGGTTTTTTCGTAGAGTCCACCGGCCGTTCCGATTCGAATAATGGCTTTGGCGCCAACATCGATCAATTCTTGGAAGCAAATGGCTGCTCCGGCCGAACCCACTCCATGAGACATGATCAGGATCTTTTTGCCTTCGTAGGTACCCACATAAGAGTGGTACTCACGATTTTTCGCAACAGGCTTTGGATCTTTTAAAAAAGTGGAAAAATAAGCAGCACGTTCAGGTGAGCCACAAGTGACCACTCTCGCGTAATCAGCATTGGAGTCGAGGTGAATATGGGGTTTCATAATGTCTCAGAGTTAAATCATGACTCAGAAGCCGGCACAATGGCGCTTGCATTCATATTCGGATTTGAACCACCTGTGGTGCTAAATGCACCCGCAGTGGCCAACTCCGCAGCAGGTCCACCATTGAGTGGCAAACCTTCCCATCGCGCTACAATCGCTGTCGCTAAACAGTTACCGAAGAGATTGACTGCTGTTCTGGCCATATCCATGAACTCGTCGACTGCTAGAATCAAAGCGATCCCTTCCAACGGAAGGCCGAAAGTTGTCAGGGTGCCCGAAAGAACAACAACCGAAGCTCGCGGCACTGCTGCAACACCTTTTGTGGTGAGCATCAAGGTCAGCATCATGACTAGCTGAGTTTGAAGCGTGAGTTCGATCCCGGCAGCTTGTGCCACAAACACAGAGGCAACAGCCAAGTGCAGGGTTGATCCATCGAGATTAAAGCTGTAACCCATCGGTAGTACGAAGCTCGTGATCCTCCGAGGAACGCCGAATTTTTCCATCGACTCCATAGCCATTGGGTAAGCGGATTCACTGGATGTTGTGGCAAATGCTAAGATGAGCGCGCTCTTAATTTGCTTAATGAAAGCGATGAACGGCACCTTGAAATAACGTGCGATCGGGTAAAGCACAAACACTACAAAGAATAAGAGTGCGGCATAGAGGGTTCCGACCAGCTTAAGAAGTGGAACAATGACTTGCCAACCATGCTCAGCAACACTCGCTGCCATCGCTGCACCTACTCCAAGTGGAGCAAGCATCATGATGTATCCGGTAAACTTAAACATCGCTTCAGCTAGAGCTTCGGAGAACTGAACGATTGGTCTTCCGCGTTCACCAATGGAGAGAACCGCAAATCCAAGAAGAGTTGCAAAGATCACAATTTGAAGGACATCTCCGCGTGCAATTGCGTCAACAATATTGGTAGGGAGCAAATGCTCGACAAAACCGCCCCAGGTCATCTTAGTTTCGGCGGCCTTGGAAACCGAGTCCGCAATCCCAGTTCCGATTTGGAGTCCATCTCCAGGACGCGCGAGATTAACTGCGAGTAATCCCACAACCAAGGCGAGAGTCGTAGCGACTTCGAAGTAGATGAAAGAACGGATACCCATGAGGCCCAGATTCTTCATGCTTCCAGCGCCAGCAATTCCCACGACGATCGTCGAGATGATCAAAGGTGCGATAATGCATTTGATCCCGTGGAGGAAGAGCCCGCGAAATGGAGTCAGAGCGGGTGCCCAATGAGGAGCCCAAACTCCAATAATAAATCCAGCTGCCAAGGCGATAAAAATCCATTGAGTAAGCGAGATGCGGCCTAGCCACTTGAGCGATTTAGTCATAGAAGCTCCTTAGCCCAATTTTCAACGTGTGTCATTTTTTTTGGTGCCCATTATTAGAGCATTTTAGTCAAGTCACTTTCGGCGTCGAAAGTAACGGGAGATTCATCCTTAAGCCGTCTCGTGTATTAAGATTTCTCCAAAGCGGGTCGTAATCTTACTGACGTCGAATGATGATCAAATTGTTATCAGCTAGGTTCAAGTTAGGTCGGTACATAGTCACATAGTCGACCGAGTAATCCGTCTTTGAGAAGTACTCTTTATATCTGAGCAAGTCCTCAGTGGTCACATCCTCAATAATGTAGATTCCACTTTCTGACAGCTTGGAGATGGAATTTTCAAACAAGCAGCTACCTGCTTTGAAGGTATGTAAACCGTCATCCAGCATAAAATCAAAGTCGGAAAGACCCACTGTGCGCCAGAACGCTTGAATTGCTGCAGGATCGGTTTGATCCATATAATAAGTTTTGATTCTCTCTTCTTCGAATAAAATCTTTTTGTCGATATCAGCACCAATCACTTCGGCATTTGGAAAGTAGTCGCGCCAAACACGGTGACTCGCGCCAGGCATTCTTCTCAGGCCTTTCACCGGCGCAATCGACTCATCATTAGTACCTAAGCCGCACTCAAATACCTTTTTGACGTGAAGTCGGCAGTGAGAAAACAACATCGAATAGAAGTCAGTATAGGAATGAGGGGCCCACGGATATAAATGTCCCGAAGTTTTGATTGATCCTTTATCGGAACCATAGCGATCACAGAGATCGGCCAACAAATTTTTCTTATTCTTTTTATAGTAAGCAACAAACTTATGATCCAGCCCGGACTCAAGTTGATCAACTCGATCATCAGTTCCTTTTTGGCGCAAATAGCGTTTTATTGCGCCCTTGAAAACCACACTATCCAATTGAACAATCATTTTTCGCACGGATTGTGTCTGAGATTTGAGAGACGAATTTTTATTCGTGATTGAGTCCATCCTAATGTTCCTTCTTTGGGTCGAAGGCTATCAGCACGAGTTAAAAGAATCAAGCTGAGGCCGTTGTCCTACCCCAATCGATTGGCTTATCCCCAATTTCTTTGACCAGAATCTCATTCACTTTTGAGAAATGCTTGGACCCAAAAAATCCGCGGTGCGCCGAAAGCGGAGATGGATGAACGGAAGTCAAAATGAAGTGCTTTGGATTGGTGATAAATTCTTTTTTCTTCTGCGCGGGTGAACCCCACAAGATAAAAATCACAGGCTNNTCTCGCGCGTTGAGCTCACAAATCACTTTGTCAGTAAAATTTTCCCATCCTAAACCCCGATGGGAAAAAGCTTCTGAAGCTCGCACCGTAAGGACTGTATTGAGAAGTAGAACACCCTGCTCTGCCCAACCCGTGAGATCGCTACAATTGCGGGGAATATCAATGCCTAGGTCTGACTTAATCTCTTTAAAGATGTTCATTAGGCTCGGGGGCTTGGGCGAAAGCTCATTAGGCACCCCAAAGCTTAATCCGATAGCTTGACCAGCGCCATGATAGGGATCCTGCCCTAGGATGACCACCTTCACATCATCATAATCGACAAACTGTAAAGCTCGTAAAATACACTCTCGTGGTGGATAGATGAGTTTGTTGGCTTCGTATTCTTTCTTAAGAGCTAACGTCAGAGCTTTAAAATAAGGAGCTTTAACTTCTGTTCGNNTTTTTTCCCGCCAATACGATGGATTTGGACGGTTCATGCTCGTGTCGCGCTGATACGGATTGGCCCATTACAATGTCCCCTAATAGGGGTACTTATAAGTCGCGAATGGAAATCAGCCCAGTAAAAAGTCAGCGAGAACTTAGAAAAAAAATTCTCTTCTGTGCTTTGGCGAAGGATCGTTTTTCGGGTCGTAATTGGAACACTCGTCAATTTTTTCGACCTTGGAGAGGATTTCTAACTTTTGATAATCGAGATAGAAAGGATCTGGATAGACCTCGAGTGATCTCAGCCAATTTTTTGGTTTATAATAACTGAACTTTCTTTGAACTGCGTCATAAGTCTGAATATATGTAAGCCCTCTCCAAGCTTCACTTTTGAGATACGGCCTATGAATTGCCACAATACCCGGAATAGCGCTCAGATAGCGGGTCGTTTCAAAGGTGACCCCTTGAGCGATGTTCAATGCGACCTCAGCACTGAGACCGAGATCCTTTGGTCCTAAGCTGATGGAAGAATGAAATGTCAGATCATAACGTGTTGAAATACGCCAATCCGCAAACCTCCAATTGTCATGACAGTATTGCCAGTGAGCAGGAAGATGACTTATTGGGTCATAAACCTTTTTCACCCGGTAAAAGGTCACGTATCTCCACTTTCGTGAGGGCTCACGTTTAAAGTATTTTACCGGACTGACCAATACGTTTTCGAACTTTTCACCCGTAATTGGATCCACTGGTTGGATCTGGCTCGCTGGAGGAAAAGCACCTGAGGCTGAAAATGAGGAACTATCAACTAACTCTTCACTTGATAAACTCAAGTTAGAGAATTCTTCGACAAATCTCGCGGCATCAGCAAACGCGGACACACTACTCCACAAAACGACTAAAGCACAAAGCCCCACACGCCACATACACGCCCCCTTAATTTCACACTTTGGTTATTTAATCAGAAGAATGCTGCTCGGTACAACAGTGTTTCGTTAAAGTTCCTTGAAAAATCTGGCTCAAAATCTTACTTTTTTAAGGTGGGCGCGCAAATATCACACAAAATGGATTCTGCTATCATCCTGTTCGACCTGCCGGTGAGCAGCCTAGGCGTGCAACAAGCCGCACTTCTTTGCGAAAATCGAGTTATCGACAAAAAAGGTGGATATGTCTGTTTTGTCACTCTTCGATCAGTTCTAGAAAGCTTCACAAACTCTGCACTTGCTCAAGTGCTCCAAGATTCGTTTTTAAACACTGCGATGAGTGTTCCGCTAGCGCTCCTGGCTCGACTTAAAGGTCATTCACTCAAAGAAAGAGTAAAACCTACCGAATTTACGCATCATTTTCTAAGAAAAAATCCGTCGCTCTATCATGGTTTTATTGGCCCTACTTCTGGAGTAGGGCAAGCCATTATTGATCAGTACGGGCTCAACGGAGTGAGCTTCGATCACGCGCAACCCATGTTTTCTAAAGACGGCTCCCTCGAAGACTGGAAGATTTTTTTAGATCGCTTTCAAAAAAATCAGATCTCGGACGATGGAGAAATTTCTCGAGTGGTTCCTGACTTAGTGTGGATTAGCCTCAAAACCCCTGAGCAAGAACTGTGGATGAACTCGATTGCACCCTACGCACCCGACACCCTATTTATAGGCGTAGGTGACTCACTAAATGCCCTGCTCAAAAGATAATAGTATGTTAGGACTTTCTTCCAGGTGATGAAAGAAACTACCGCAATCATTATCGGAGCTGGAGTCGTTGGCCTAGCTTGCGCTATGGAACTCTCTCGCCGCGGATTTACAGTTTATATTCTAGAGGCGGGCCCTCGAATTGCTGAGGGAGTTTCTAGTCGCAATAGCGGCGTCATCCATTCTCCGCTCAATTATCCCGCTCAATCTTTAAAAGCTGATCTTTGTCTCGAAGGACGCGAGCTCCTCTATGAATGGTGTGAAAAGCATTCGGTCCCACATCGACAAACAGGAAAGTTGATTGTTGCTACAACCGATGAAGAAACTGAGGCTCTTGAGAGCATTTTTCTAGCCGGGTTAAACAATGGCGCGAAAGAGATCAAAATGATCTCGCAAAAAGAAATCAGTCAACTGCAGAGCGGAATCACAGGCACCCAAGCGCTTTTCTCACCTCGAACGGGAATCGTGGATCCCTATGAACTTGCTCGATCCTATTTGATTGAAGCTGAGAAAAATGGCGCGACCCTCCTCACGCAAACAGCTGTCCAGAGCGTTCATCGACGCGCAAATGGCTACGAGGTTGAAACTTCACGTGGCCCGATTCAAGGCGATGTTGTCATTAATTCGGCGGGACTTCATGCAGATGAAATTGCTGAACTTGCAGGGATCAAATCCTATAAAATTTATCCTTGGAAAGGAAATTACTTTACGCTTCGCGCACTTTCGTCCATTCGATTCGAGAAGCTCATCTATCCCGTGAAAGCAAAAGGTGCGGCAGGATTAGGGATTCATCTCACACTCGACCTGGCTGGTCGATATCGTCTCGGACCAGATGTCGAACCGGTTTCAACAAAAAATGACTTTTGCGAACGAGCTGACAAGCGAGAGGCCTTTGCTCAAGCGGCAAAAAAACTCTTTCCTTGGGTCGAACCAGAGATGCTCAGCTACGATACTTGCGGCATCCGGCCAAAACTTAGATCTCCTTCTGATTTAACCGAAAAAGACTTCGTTATTTCACAAGATCTTCCGGGCTGGATTAACTTGATGGGCATCGAGTCCCCAGGACTCACCGCCTCGTTAGCAATCGCCAAAAAAGCGGCCTCGATGCTCGCTTAATCTAGTCTAAGCACTCTAAAAAAAGTCGCTTTCCACGGTAAAACCGTTTAAACCTTCTGTATGTCTAAGATTTTAGTTACCGGCGGCGCCGGTTACATCGGTTCACATCTGACCAAGCAACTTCTTGAAGCAGGTCATGACGTCGTCATCCTAGATTGCCTCTATTACGGTTCGGAAGGTATGCGAAAATGGAAAGACCATCCTCGCGTTCATTTCATTGAAGGCGATATCTGCAATATCAAAGATCTCGTCCGCGCCATGAAAGGCGTATCTGAAGTGATCGCACTTGCTGCGATCGTCGGAGATCCAGCTTGTGAACTCGACCATGACGAAACACTGAGCTCAAACTACGAATCCACAAAGATTCTTGCAGAGATTGCGAAATTTCAAAAAGTAAAACGGATCGTCTTTGCATCATCTTGTAGCGTGTATGGGGCAAACTCACAGCTTGTGATGAATGAAGGTTCATGGCTTAACCCAGTTTCACTCTACGCTGAGACACGTATTCGAAGTGAAAAAGTCTTGATGAGTTACTTAGACGACGTTGAGGTTGTCATTCTTCGACTGGCCACGGTGTTTGGTGTGTCCGACCGGATGCGCTTNNAGTCTTAAACATCCTTTGTGCAAAAGCATTCTTTGAGCAAAAGATAGATATCTACGGCAAAGAGCAGTTTCGACCACTTGTGCACGGACAAGATGTAGCAAGAGCCTTCTTACTTGCTTCACAAGCCCCGACCGAAAAAGTAAACGGACAAGTATTTAACGTTGGATCCAATGCGATGAATTTTACGATTGGCCAAATCGGTGAAGCTGTTTTGAAACACTTCCCTCTTGCTAAACTCAATGACCACTCGATCGTAGATCATCGTGATTACCGCGTCGATTTCTCAAAGATTAAAAGTCTATTAGGGTTTGAACCAGCATTTGACCTGGACCGAGGAGTTCGTGAGATTAAAGGATACCTCGAAGAAAACCCAAAACTCACTTATCTCGACGATATCTATTACAACGTCAAATACCTCTTTAAGAAATGAACTCTCTAGGAAACAAATATGACACAACCATTCTTACCGTTTGCTCTTCCTTTAATCGAATCTGAAGAAATCGATGAAGTAGTCGACACTCTCAAGTCAGGCTGGATCACGACAGGTCCAAAAACCCAGAAGTTCGAAGAGATGATGAAGGACTACATTGGGTGCAAACACGCCATTGCGGTCAACTCTTGTACGGCTGCCTTGCATCTTTCGCTTCTAGGCTGGGAAATTGGTCCTGGCGACGAAGTAATCACTACACCGCTCACCTTTGCCGCAACGATCAATACGATCCTCCATGTGGGCGCCACGCCCATTCTTGCGGACATTGACTTCAAGACAGGCAATATCGATCCTGTTCAACTTGAAAAGAAGATCACGAAAAAGACTAAAGCGATTGTTCCAGTTCACTACGCCGGGCTTGCATGCGATCTGAAAGCTTTAAGAAAAATTGCCGATCAACATAAACTCATCATGATCGAAGACTCGGCCCATGCGATTGGAACCATCACCGGTGGAGAACAAGTCGGTAAAACGAGCGAAGCAGCCTGTTTCAGTTTTTACCCGATTAAAAACATGACAACTGGCGAGGGTGGATTAGTCGCTACCAATAACGATGAAGTCGCTTCAAGAATCCGAGCTTGGGCACTTCATGGTATGTCCAAAGATGCTTGGGCTCGCTACACCTCAAAGGGCCGTTGGTACTACGAGATCGTTTATCCCGGTTTCAAGTACAACATGACTGACATTCAAGCGGCGCTTGGAATTGTTCAACTTCGCAAATTAGAAAAATTTATCGAAGTCAGAAATAAATATGCGGATATTTACCGAGCTCGCTTAGGTTCTCATCCAGACTTGATCATGCCTGCCCCTGCAGCTGAAGGTACTGGAGAGCGCCACACTCATCACCTCTTTGTTCTTCGCCTCAAAGAAACTGCAAAAGTAAAACGAGATGACTTTATTGATCAGCTCAAAGATGAAGGGATCGGTGCAACCGTCAATTACATCCCGATTCCGATGCATCCCTACTACCGCGACACACTAGGCTGGAAGATCGAAGAATTTCCAAACACAAAGAAGTTTTTTGAGGGATGCCTTTCGATTCCGCTCTATCCAAAAATGCAAGAATCTGACGTTCATCGAGTAGCAGACACGATCCTTAAAATCTTATCCTAGTTCAAGTTAGACAGTGTGTTTGTGAAAAACATACATCGACTGTGAAAGACGGTAGCCCATCTTTTCATACAGTCGAACGGCGCTCATATTGGCGATTTGTGTGCCCACTCGAAACAACTTGAAATTTTTGTATCTTTCCTCAGCAAAAGCAATCATCGATTGAGCAATTCCTTTTCCTTGGAACTGATCGTCAACTGCAATCATATCGATGATCATCACTTGATCGCGCTCAAGGATCTGAATAAAACCAACCGGCTTACCTTCGTTGGCTGCGATCACCATCGATTCGCCACGCTTACCTAAAAAATAATTTCTGACCCATTCGCGATTTACACTTTGAGCGGTCTTGAGATCGACCTTTGGATCGAAGTGAAACCGGCTCTTTTGAAAGCTACGTTCAGCCAATGCGACGATGGCTTTTTCATCACTAGGTGTTGCCCAACGAAGTTCTATGGCGCTACTCAGCGGAGCCTTCGAAATCTTAGATTTTTCAAATACGACATTGGTGTCGATCAATCCAAAGCCCAACTTCTCTAATCTCTGAATAGTAGAAATTTCTGACGCATCGACTTTCGCATATTGAAAAGTCCGGCCCACGGGAGCATTCCCAGGTAACTCTTGGGCCAGGTGATTCAGATTAAGTGAGTAAACAGGATAGCCAAAGACTTCGGTGAGCCAAACGTCCGACTGATAGAGATCCCCAGTTCCCATAAGCCCCATCATTGGCATAATCCTGGGCTTTTAATCAAGCAAAGCTATGATAATGATTGTTCTATATGAAAGCCCAAGTGCTCCTGATTGTGCCCGCCTACCGAGAGTCTAAATCTCTACCTATCGTTGTAGCGGACCTCCGCAAGCACTACCCCGAAGGGGACATCTTGGTGGTCAATGACGCCTCCCCAGATGACACAGCCGAAGTAGCAAAAAGTCTAGGTGTCTCAGTCATCAGCTTGCCCATTAATCTTGGGATTGGTGGCGCGGTTCAAACCGGTATCCAGTGGGCAGTGATCAAAGGTTACAAAGTAGCAGTCCAGTTTGACGGCGATGGTCAACACCAAGCCAAATATATTCGTAACCTGGTGGCACCTGTTCTCTTGGACGCACAAGATCTGATGATTGGTTCCCGATTTATGAAAAATCAGGAGACTGGTTTTAAAACGAGCCTCCCCCGACGTACGGGTATGATTTTATTCTCAGCGATGCTTCGCACCTTAACTGGCAAAATCATCACAGATACGACGAGTGGATTTCGGGCTTACGGTCCACGAACTATGAAGTACTTTTTTGAAAATTATCCGGTGGATTTTCCGGATATGCCTGCAATTTTAGCTGTGCTTCGACTCGGGTTTCGAGNNCCGTCGAAATGAACCAGCGCCAGTTTGGTGTATCCACCACCAATCTTTGGAAATCTATTTGGTATCCATTTAAAACAATGGCCGTAGCACTCTCTGTGTATCTCCGCGAAGAAAAGGCAAAGTAATCTATGAATGAAGCGATGAACGAAACCATGAACGGCTCAATGCCACTGTCGTTAACTCTCACTTCTTGTTTGCTCGCTATTAGCGTCTTTTGGTTTTCATTCGTAGGACTCCGAAAGCGGCTCTTCAGCGAAGGTTATTCTATTCTGTGGTTTACTCTCTCACTGTTGATTTTGATTGCACCTTTCGTAGGACCTCACTTGGTCGGTATCTCACGCTTCTTGGGCTTTCAAAGCTTCTCTTCACTTCTATTCCTCGTTGGTATTTTAGTCAGTTTTGTATTTCTGATGATTTTATCCATTCACGTTTCAAAGCTCAGACGCGAAGTACGTAAGCTCTCTCAACGCCTTGCACTTAATTCTGCACATGAAGGTGAGATCCATTCATGAGTGCCTCAGCCAGTAAGCCATTCTTGCTCAGTATCGATCTTGAGGACCCAAGATACTCTTCAGTCGACGGCCAATCCACCCCAGCACGTGTCGAACAAAACTGTTTGGTCCTCCTAGATTACTTTTCGAAGCATCAACTGAAGACCACCTTTTTTGTCGTTGGACAAATCGCAGACGAATATCCGTCTCTTATTTCCGAGATCATCAAAAGAGGCCATGAGATTGCTTGTCATAGTCACGAGCACAAACACCTTACGGACATGGATCAAGATCAGTTTTCAAGGGATCTAGAGAACAATCTGAAATCTTTAGCAGCGGCAGGCGCCACATCGGTTCGGGGCTTTCGAGCACCGACTTTTTCATTAGTTCAAAAGTCGTCTTGGGCCTACTCGGTCCTTAAAAAACACGGAATCACTTACTCAAGCTCAGTACTACCCGCCCCTAACCCTTTATTTAGTTGGCCTGAATTTGGTCAAAAACCGAAAAAAGTCGATGATGTCTGGGAAATTCCAATTAACTTCTCAGAAGTGGGTCCTCAAAAAATTCCATACACAGGTGGCATTTACTTTCGCCTTCTACCCAAAGCAGCCATTCTCTACTTTGCAAAACGTGAAAAGGGATCCGCTCTAGTTTCATATCTTCATCCGTACGATATTGACCTAGAGCAACCGAGATATATGCACGGCGGGATCCACGGTAATCGTTTTTACAATTGGCTCATGTATCAAAATCGTCACACAGTTTTTAAGAAGATCAACGCCTTAGTGAGCGCCGGCTATCCTGTGATGAATTATTCGACTTATATCCAGGAACGCCTAAAATGAGCTCAAACAACTACGAATTCCGGCCGGTTACGTCCACTCCAGATAGGTTAAAAGACTACTCTCAGTTTCTGCGCCTCGTTTTTCCAAAGGCCAGTCACTGCACAGAGAATTATTTAAAATGGCAGTACCAAGACAACCCGGAAGGAAAAGTTGTCGGTTGGGATGCCTTAAGTTGTCGCAAACTGGCAGCGCATTATGTAGTCATTCCGTTTCGGGCATTGATTCAGGGACAGAGTACCTTAGGACTTTTATCTCTCAATACGGCGACTCATCCAGAGCATCAAGGCAAAGGCTTATTCACCCAGTTAGCTAACAAAACATTCCAGTCTGCTGCAGAAGCCGGATACCGCTTTGTTGTCGGGGTCGCAAACGCCAATAGTACCCCTGGATTTGTGAGAAAGCTTGGCTTCACAGCTATTGCTCCCCTTAGCGTAAAAGTATTTCCGTCTGCCGTTTATTGTTCACCAAAAACACAAGCAAAAGCCAAGACACGTAGAGTTCAGTTCGAGCACCATTGGTCACCTGAGAGCATGAAGTGGCGACTTCAAAACCCCGCCGGCAAATATTCCTACGACCGTGGATGGATCACTTGCCCAAGTGGCCAACCCCTTCTGAAAATGTTTATGGGTCAGACATCCGAAAACTCTGCTCAAATTGGCAATCAGGCTGGATTTAAACCACTAGGTATGTGGATCGGTCTTGATCCTTATTTTGAAAATCTCATACCTCAGATGGAGTTTCCAAAATTTCTGCGCCCTTCTCCTCTCAATCTGATTTGGAAAAGTTTAAGTAACAATTCCACTCAAAGTGCAGTCCTACCCNNGTACCCGATCGTGGCGAGATCCGATTTAACTTACTCGACTTTGACGCTTATTGAGAAGTCTCAAAAAACCAGGCACCGCTAACGTGAGTAGGATCAGTTCTGAAGGAACACGGTATCGTCCGTCAGTGTCCATATGAGTTAAGGCGGACAAAACAGAAAAAGAGCCCGCGCCAAGGATAAGTGCGAATATTTCAAATCGATGTGATCTCGCAAAATAGACGCATAAGATCGTACCGCTCAAGAGTGCAATGGCGATCGCGAGATCGATCATTTTATGAGAGGTCGACCATCCGCTCTGAAAGACCCCAGGAAACCAAAAAGCGACCATACGCTTTGCCACCATACCTACAAACTGAGCCGGATGATCTGCGATCCAAGTCAGCGCATATCGACTGAGGGCCTCTTTTCTTTCTGTATCAGTGACTGTGCCTAATCCGTCAGCATAATTACTAATGTCTTTGATGGCGACTTCATACGCTCGTATATCGTTCGTATCGAGTCTCACCGCGATGCTGGTTAAGGCGGTGACTGTTGGATTTTGTAAGATCTTTGAAGAGACTGAAGGAGAGCTAACAATNNAATAGACACGATGAGTATCACGGTCGCCAAAACAGATGCACCGATTGAGCTCAGAATCGCTGAGCGCATGGAGACTTGCCGTTTAGCTACGAGATAACGAATCAATACCGTAAGTCCCGCTACCGGAACCAAAGTGATCGAAACCGGCCTAGAGATAAGCACGATAAAAGCGGCGCCCAGAGCGACGAGAAAGGTTTTCAGAGTAAGCTCTTGCAAAAGCTTAATCCAGGCCCAGAGAAATAATGCCAGCACGAGCAAAAATGGAGTATCGCTCAATACGTAAGGCATCCAAAAGAGAAATGATGGAAAGAAGCAGCCTGCCACACCNNAAAAAAAGCCTCTTTCGGATTTAGGAATCTGGATGCGACAAAGTACAGACAGATCACAGTGAGGCTTGAGATGATCGCATGCAGAATGGCGGTATACAGATCGACGCTAATTCCAAACTGATAAAGCGGCGCTAACAGCAGCGGATAAAACTGATAAAGGGGTTGCAAGCGAACACCCGACAAATCACCTTCAGCCAATAGCTTAGCGAAACGAAGATATTCTCGTGAGTCCCCCCCAAGCGACATCTCCCCTTTCTTAACGAGTAATGCAGCTCGTACTGCCAAAGCAGTCAAACCAATAAAGAGAACAGAATTTCGCTGGGAGAATTTGATCATCATCTAATCCAGATAAAATTGCAGATGGGCTAGCGCCGTTTTGTCTGAAGAATAATTTTTTGCATAGCTACTTCCGCTCTCTCGAAGTCGTTGCAAAGCGGTTTCATCCGACAAGAGGGCACGCATCTTTAATGCACAGTCTTTTGCATTTTCTGATTGAAAGAAAGCGAGCGCACCTTTCTGCCTCTCTTCGATCTCACGATTAAGAGGTAGGTCAGAAGCTAAGACGGGCTTACCTCGGGCAAATGCCTGGACGAGTGAACCCGAACCTGAAGTCTCTCGAAATGGAACAAGGACAAGATCGGCCTTTTGAAACTGTTCATCGACTTGATCATTCGGGACAAACCCGGTGATCTGAATTCGGTCTTTGAGTCCGAGGGACGAAATGAGTTCTTCACAGTGTTGCTGATAGAGACGATCGATCGCTCTTCGACTCCCTCCAGCCAAGATGAGCTGCACTTTTGAATCTACGTCGATTGCTTTTAAGCTCGCGATTGCACGGATGGCCACGTCCTGACCCTTCTCACGTGTAAAAAAACCAAACACTAGAACACGTTTTGTTTTTGATGGAGGTGCAGACGGGAGTTCTTTCCATTCAGGAACGAAGTGAGGAATCGACTGGACACTCTTCAAACCCGAGGTTTTTACCGTACCTACCTGAAGACTCGAATGAACGATTACTCTGTCTAAGGGTCCCCAAGTATAGTGATTCCAGATCTTTCGAAGCTGAGGTAGTAGAACTAAATTGGCCAATGCCCGAACGGGTATTTGCCAACTCCGGCCCTCAACTGGGAAACGATAGTCGATAGGCAATATGGTGTGCGCCGTAGCAATGAGGCGCGTACTTGGTAAGGCCTGGCGAACTTGGCGCACCAACCTAGGAAACCAGTATTTTGGGGGATTTTTCCCACCGTAAAGCCCATATTCATGTTGGAAATGAATCAGATCAGGCGACAGATCCTTAAGCCGACTCAATAGGCTTTGAGCGTCGGGAAATTCATCGAGTGAGACAAGATAGGGCTCAATACCTTTTTCTTTCAGATGTGCGGAAATCTTGGGCCACAGCACCTTCGAATAATCGGCTATACCGCATACACGATCCCATGAGGTAACCCAGACCAATTTCTGCATAATTCTAAATTATTGGACCATGAGCGCCCTGTCACTACAAAACACAAAATAAACGTGGTAGCGCTGGAATAGATGGAAACCAATCGAAATATCGACATACGGACCGTAGAAGGATTTGGCGAAGAATGGGCCCGATTTAATCAAAGCACCATTACTCTCGACGAGAAAAAACAGATCTTTACTGATTATTTCCAGATATTTCCGTGGGAACTCCTCCAGGACAAGGAAGCAATTGGTGCAGATATTGGTTGCGGTAGTGGCAGGTGGGCATCCCTAGTGGCGCCCAAAGTTCATCACCTTCATGCCGTTGATGCGAGTGACAAAGCTCTCAACGTTGCGCGCAAAACTCTCCAAGAAATGCAAAATGTCTCATTCCACCATGCGAGCGTGGATCAGCTGCCTTTCGACGACGAGTTCTTAGATTTTGCTTACTCACTTGGCGTTCTGCACCACGTTCCAAATACAGCTGGAGCTATCAAATCTGTCGCTAAGAAGCTAAAAAAGGGTGCTCCGTTTTTGATCTATCTCTATTACGCTTTTGATAACCAGCCTGCCTGGTATCGAATGATTTGGAAGCTGAGCGAAGTGAATCGAGCGGTCATTTCGAAACTTCCTCATGCCGCTCGTCATGCTGTTTGTGAAGGCATTGCGGCTAGCGTCTATTGGCCATTGGCTCGCACTGCCCGCCTGATGACGCGGCTTAAACTCCCGACACGTTCTTGGCCGCTTTCTTACTATCAAGACAAATCCTTTTACGTCATGAGAACCGACAGCCTAGATCGCTTCGGAACCCGTCTTGAACAACGATTTACCAAAGCTCAGATCCAAACGATGCTCCAAGATGCTGGCTTTAAAGACATCCGGTTCTCTGAGCGGACTCCTTACTGGTGTGCTGTAGGAATTAAAGCGTGACCCCAAAAAAGTTAGTTCATCTGATCACCGGACTTGGCTCCGGTGGAGCTGAGACCATGTTGGTTAAACTCCTTCGCGGCATGGATAAGTCTCGATTTACCAATGTAGTTGTCTCCCTGACTGACGAGGGTGTACGTGGCGAAGAACTCAAACAGGCTGGGATAGAAGTGCACTGCATTGGCATGAAGCCCAGTACTCCCAATCCTCTGAGCATTCTGAAATTGATTCGGCTCTTAAGAAAAGAAAAACCTGATTTACTCCAGACTTGGCTCTATCACTCAGACCTACTGGGTTTAATTGCGGGAAAAGCAGCAGGTGTTCCCGCAATTGCTTGGAATATCCGTTGCTCAAAAGTTGAACTGGACGAGTACTCCCCTTCTCTTAAACTCGTTCTCAAGATGTTAGCAAAACTCTCTGGCTCGCCGACTGCGGTCTTAGTCAATTCGCAGGCTGGAAAAAAAGTGCACGAAGAGTTTGGATACCGACCTAAATCTTGGAATGTACTAGCCAACGGATTTGATACTTCCCTGTTTAAACCAGACACATCAGCATCTTCTTCGCTCAAGAAAGAACTGGGGGTTCCTTCCGACTGTTCCTTGATTGGAATGGTGGCACGGTTTGACCCGATGAAGGATCACACTACCTTTTTAGAAGCGGCAGAAAAACTCCTTAAAATGAAATCTAACGTGCACTTTGTCCTCGTAGGGCGTGGAGTAAGCCGCGAGAATCCAAAACTCAGCTCCTTAATCGATCACCTGAATCTTCATCAAAACGTACATCTCTTGGGTGAACGTAAGGACATTCCAAGGCTCTTAGCAGGGCTTGATATCGCATCGCTGATTTCCCTAGGTGAAGGATTTCCAAACGTCGTCGGAGAATCAATGGCTTGCTCGATTCCTAGCGTTTCGAGTGACGTGGGCGATACAGCTTGGATCGTAGGTGATACGGGAAAAGTAGTTCCCCCACGTGATAGCTATGCGCTCGCTCACGCGTGGAATGAAATCCTCTCGCTCTCAGCAGATGCGCGCCGCAATCTTGGAGAAAAAGCTCGTCAAAGAGTGATGAAAGAATTCAATCTCCCACAGGTCGTCGAAAATTATCAGAATCTCTACACACGCTTAATAGAATCTAGCCACGACTGAAACATCAGAATGTCCCAGAGATAATACTGCCAGTTGACTCGACCCGAGAGATGCTCTTCCCATTTTTTTCGAATCTGCTCTGGCCTAAAGTAACCTTGCTCTTTGAGCTTGGACTCACTGAGGAGTGACTCGGCCCAATCACGCAGGTCTGTTCTCAACCACGAGTCAATCGGAACACCAAATCCCATCTTAGGTCGCTCGATTAGTTCTTTCGGCACGTACTTATATNNATCCACTTGCCTTGACCATCTCTCACTTTCATCGAGAGCGGAAGTTTCCAAGCAAACTCAACCACACGAGGATCCAGGAGCGGTACACGACCTTCAAGGCTCACTCCCATACCAGCACGGTCCACTTTGACAAGGATGTCATCAGGTAGATAACTTACGGTATCCAGGTACATCATTCGTTCTGTGAAATCATCGAGGGCTGCCCAACGGGACTGATCAGTAAGAACGGTTTTCGGTTCAGTTCCACCGATGACAATTTGTGCCGGATCTTTCCAGTGAGAAACTANNAAAGATCCTCAGGAGACTGTACCGCCAATATCTCAGCAAGCTTATGGAGTTTGTTTCCAGGCTGAGCCTGTTTCAATCGATTGGGCAAGATTGCTCCCGCCGCTTCGAACATACCGTCCCAAACGCCTGGAGAAACCGCACTTATCCCAGATGCAACCATCCCTCGTAAAGAAGACGGAACCACCGCCATTTTTTTCCAAAGACTTCTGCCCCAGAAATAGCGATTATANNGTCTCCTGCATCTCCAGAAAGACTCACCGTTACTTTACTTCGAGCAAGCTGGGATACCAAAAATGTTGGAATCTGAGAGGAGTCCGAAAATGGTTCATCATAGAGATGTGGTAGTCGCGGTATGACGTCAAGCGCTTGCTGAGGTGTCACGTAGAGTTCGGTGTGATCGGTCTTCAGGTGCTGAGCTACGGCTTTGGCGTGCTTAGCTTCGTTGTAGGCTTCTTCGTTAAAGCCAATTGTAAAAGTTTTCACCGGACGTTCGCTTTGTTTTTGCATCAAAGCGACGATGGTTGAAGAGTCGACACCGCCCGAAAGAAACGCACCTAGAGGCACATCTGAAATCATTTGATGTTGGATGGCGTCAGACAAGATATGATCTAACTCTTCGATCGCCTCGGCATCGGTACCTTGAAAACGGTTTTTGACTCCGTGTTCAGCGACGTCTTTGGCTGACCAATAGAGCTGAGGTTCTGGCATAGTACCTGGAGTGACCCCGGGTGAAATCGCCAGATAAGAACCAGGCAAAAGCTTATAAACCCCTTTAAATATCGAATAAGGAGCAGGAACATAGTTATGTCTCAGATAACTCGTCAATGCGTCACGATTGATCTCAGCACGAAACTCTGGATGGGCATGAAATGGTTTTAGCTCGGATCCAAAAAGAAAACTCTGCCCGGCCCATCCGTAATAGAGTGGTTTTTCACCTAGGCGATCACGTGCCAAAAAGAGTCGACGCTCACTCTGATCCCACAAGCCGAAGGCAAACATACCTCGAAACTTTTTGAGGGACTCTTCGACACCCCAGAGCTCAAATGCACCCAACATCACTTCTGTGTCGCCATGCCCACGAAATTGATAGCCCGATTGTTCGAGCGACTGTCGAAGTTCCTTGAAGTTATAGATCTCGCCATTAAATGCGATCGTGTACCGACCACTTGCAGAAGCCATTGGCTGATGACCAAAACTCGACACATCAATGATCGATAGGCGTCGGTGACCAAAAGCAATGCCATGATCTGGATTTGCCCATACTCCGCCATCATCTGGCCCTCGATGATGAATCCGCTCGGCCATAGACATAGCAGTCGCCTTAAGCTGATCTCCGGGTGTTCTTCGACTTGAATCAAAAAATCCAACTAGACCGCACATAAGATTTCCCTCTCCTTAGTCATTAGCATACTTAGGCCCAATGTATGGCGTTTTTCAATAACGTATGATTCAGTTGAAAAATGAACTCTCATTCTG
>DBAE01000181.1 GCA_002291495.1 Bacteriovoracaceae bacterium UBA1018
ACGCACAGATGCATAATATCTTTGACCCGTTCATCGATTCCGGCGCTATGACAGTTGACGACATCAAGGCCCTAAGATCCATTGAGATTGAGACATTTTACGAATAGACCTTTAATTCTTCGTAAAACCTGTGTTAATTTCTCGGCATGCGTTTATCCAATAAGATTGTTCTTGCGTCCACTAATACGGACAAACTTCGTGAGTTTAAGTCTCTGTTTACCGCATACCCCGGCATCGAGGTGGTATCAGCGACTGGCCATATCCGTAACGCTGACAAGTTAGGTTTCGCGGAAAAATTTGATACCTATTTAGAGAACGCTTCCGCAAAGGCGAGACTCGCTAACATGGGAAGCCACTATCCTACTCTGGCCGACGACTCTGGTCTTGAAGTAGATGCTCTCGGAGGCAAACCCGGAGCACGCTCTCGAAGATACGCCCAAATTCCTGGCTATCCTTCGCGAACGGAACAAGACNNAATATCGAACTCTTGCTGTCAGAGATGAAAAAGAGCGGCAATGCATCCCGAAACGCTCGCTTTGTGGCGACTTTAGTCCTAATCATTGAAGGTATTTCCGTCCACGCCACAGGGATCTTAGAAGGCACAATTGCTGAGGCACCACGCGGACAGATGGGGTTCGGTTATGACCCCATTTTTATTCCAAATGGTTCAAACCAAACTCTCGGCGAAATTGCCGAAAGTGCTAAGAACGCAATTTCTCACCGAGCAAAAGCTTTGACTGAGCTCATGAATCAGGTCCGCGCGCGCGGAATCATTTTCGCAAAACCGTAGAAGGTGTAACGTCGAGGATTTTCGCTTCAGGCGAAGAGAATCTGAAAAAAGTAGCGGAGCATACAGTTAAGTATGTGAGCAACTTTTTTCGGATACGATGAAGCATCAAGCGAAAAGCCTCACGTTACCTTTAGAAGGTGAGCCCCGTAACGTCGAAATTAGCCGGCTTCCAAAAAGCCCTATAATAGAGCCACTTCAAATACTCAGTCATCGTTACCCGTGTGCCATGAACGCTTTGTCTCCACTCGCCTGGCTCAAATGGCTCTTGGTAGACTGAGAGTGTTTCGATCTCGAGTGGATAGTCGGATTGGTTGAGAACTCGCGAAAAGATATAACGTGAGCGCCTCATGTGATAGCGAGATGTGATCAGTAAGATTCTCTTCCATCCATGTTTGTAAGCATATCGAAATAAAAACCGCCCATTTTCTTCAGTATTGGAGCTCTCAGTCTCAAGAATCACCTGTTCAGGAGATAACACTTCTTTAACGCCGCCACGCACCTGTCGCGCTACTGTATTCCAAGTCGATCCTTGGCCCATTCCGGAAACGTAGAGTAACGGTACTTTTAATTCACCTTTAGGCTGATGTTCCCAATAACGAAGCCATAGATCTCCCGCGGCAGCGATTCGACCTCTGCCCCCCGCAAGGCAAACGATGGCATCGACTTCGGGCAAGTGCACGCCATCCACTGTATCTTGATACTCGTAGATCTCGCCTGCGTAGAAGAATGCTAAAAACCAAACACCCATGCTCACTCCAACTACAAAGAGTAAGAGTTGAATCAGGCGTCGGATGTAGAGGCGAAATTGCATCTTCTGATTGTAGCTATAAAACTGCTATCGCTTCAACTTCGACAAGCACATCTTTTGGAAGTCGGGCGACTTCGATAGTTGAGCGGGCGGGCGGTACGCCTTTGAAGTAAGTTCCATACACTTCATTCACTTGAGGGAAGTCATTCATCGATTTAAGAAAAATCGTCGTTTTGACTACGTGATCAAAGCTTGCTCCAGCTTCCTTGAGTACCGCCGACAAATTTTCCATGACTTTTTTTGTTTGAACTTGAACATCACCAGCCACGACTTGGCCGGTTGCCGAATCGAGGGCAATTTGTCCGGAACAAAAAAGGAAATTACCTGTACGAATCGCCTGGCTATAAGGACCGATCGGTTGAGGAGCATTCTGAGTTAAAACAGCTTTTTTCTTAATTTCTGACATGAAGCTCTCCTTTGTTATCCGCTGAGTTTAGATGCGGTTTTAGATTTACGCAGCTGTATCTCCATCGCTGTAATGGCTGCCATGTTGACAACANNACATCATTCACGTCGGAGTTTTGTTGGAGAACAAATACGGGTTTATTCATTCCAACTAGGATCGGACCAATTGCCTCTGCTTGTCCTAAGCGGGACAATAATTTGTAGGCTACGTTGCCAGATTGAAGATCAGGAAAGATCAGAACATTTGCGTCACCGGGTACCTGATTGAACGGAAAACTCTCTTTCGAAATCTCAGGAACGACCGCAGTATCCGCTTGCATCTCACCATCAACAATTAGATTCGGAGCCATCTTTTTAAGTAAGGCAGTCGCGTCTCTCACCTTGCGAGTCAGTGGATGGTCGTTTGAACCAAAGTTTGCGAAAGATAACATCGCAACTTTGGGTTCGGCCGATGTAAAACTACGGGCGACGTCTGCAGTTTGTAAGGCTACGTTCGCGAGTTCTTCCGCTGACGGTTCGATATTGACGGTAGTGTCTGCAAAAAACAGCACGCGATTTTTTAAGATCATCAAATAGATGCCGGCTAATCGGTGTCCTGGCTTAGCTCCGATCACTTGCATGGCCGGCCTTAGCGTTTCTGGATAACTTTGGCTGATACCATTAAGTAATCCATCCGCGTGTCCAACTTCGACCATCATAGCGCCAAAATAATTGGGCTGCTTCATCAAGGTCCGTGCAAGGGCGTAAGTTACGCCTTTTCGTTCGCGTTTCTTAAAGAAGTTTCGCGCATACTCTTCTCGAAGCTCACTCGTGGACGGTCTAATAATTCTGACCCCTTTGAGAGCTTCTTCGAGCTGAAGTTCACTAATTTTTCGGCGAACGATTTGATCGTCACCTAGCAAGATAGGTTCAGCAATACCCTCTTCACGTATCACGTGGGCAGCTCTGAGGATTTTTGAAGCTTCTCCTTCAGGTAATACGATAGTCGGTCGTGTCGATCCATCACCCACACTTGTCTTAACCTTACGCTTAATCCCGCGCATAACGGTGTACATACTTCCCAATTGAGCTTCGAGACTATCGCGGTATTGAACGAGATCGATCTTTTTGCGAGCAACTCCACTCTTAATCGCAGCCTCAGCAACTGCAGTTGCTACCCAAAGGAGAGCACGGCGATCAAATGGCTTAGGGATCAGATACTCTTTTCCGAATTTAAACTTTTGTCCGCCGTAAGCGCGCGAGACCCCTTCAGGCACATCTTCGCGTGCAAGCTGAGCGAGTGCACGAACTGCAGCCATCTTCATTTCTTCGTTAATTGCTGTGGCCATCGTGTCCAATGCACCACGGAAAATAAATGGAAAACCTAATACGTTATTCACTTGGTTCGGATAATCGGAACGTCCCGTCGCCATGATCGCATCAGGTCTCACTTTTAGCGCTTCTTCGGGAAGGATCTCAGGATCCGGATTGGCCATGGCAAAGATGATTGGATTTTTAGCCATGTTCTTAATCATCTCGGGAGTTATCCCATCCTTGACTGAAACACCGACAAAAGCATCCGCCCCATCAAGCGCTTGTGCTACAGTTCGACGATCTGTTTCTACAGCAAAGCGTTCTTTGTAAGGATTCATCCCTTCCTTACGACCCTTATAGATGACTCCCTTGGAATCAGTCATAATGATGTTGTCTCGTTTTACACCGAGATTAATGTAGAGATTGGCACAAGCAATGGCTGCGGCACCTCCGCCGCAAAACACCACGCGAACCTTACTAATATCTTTGCCGACTATATCCAGCGCATTCAAAAACGCGGCGCCGCTGATGACGGCTGTCCCGTGTTGGTCATCGTGAAAGACCGGAATCTTAAGACGCTTTTTTAGTTCTTCTTCAATGAAAAAGCACTCTGGAGCTTTAATGTCTTCGAGATTGATTCCACCAAAAGTAGGCTCAAGCATTTCACAGGCCCGAATGACGTCGTTTGGATCTTTGGCATTGAGCTCAATGTCAAAAACATCGATGTCTGCAAACTTTTTAAAGAGGATCCCTTTCCCTTCCATGACTGGCTTTGACGCCGAAGGTCCAATGTCTCCGAGGCCGAGGACTGCAGTTCCGTTTGATACAACTGCTACAAGGTTCCCTTTAGCGGTGTATTCGTAAACCAGTTCTTCTTTCTCAGCGATCATCCGGCAAGGTTCAGCCACGCCTGGAGAATAGGCTAAAGACAAATCCTTCTGCGTAGTGACGGACTTGGATGGGACGACTTCGATTTTCCCCTTACGACCTTTCGAATGGTACTCAAGGGATTCTTCATAAATCGACATATACTCTCCTTAAAACTCGTTGGCTGAATCGTGAGTTTTAAAACCTACACCTGGGTCACTCTGCCGGCAAGCACAAGAGACCTCTCGGGCTTCAAAAAAGATCTGGTGTGATTGCCAGGCTATGGCAAACTAATAGAGAATGGCTAAACGAGTTCCTATAGGGATATTAAGCCTTTACATTTACGCTGCATGCAGTCAAGCAACTGCGTCGGACCAACGCCCATTTGAACTCACTCGTGAAGAGAGCGGGAGTTGGCGTTTGGCGCCTGAGATCCGTTATCTCACGACACGTACTAATTTTAATGGGTCACGAGAAACCGAATCCATGTCGAGCGGTGATTCATTGAGCCGCATCTACGCTGAAGCTCTGGCAGTATACGGCCTGACACCCGCACTTTCAGGCTACGTACGAATGAGCTGGTTAACAACCATCCTTCAACAAAATGATTTAAGCACCTCAGCCTATGGTCTTGGAGATCAATTTCTGGGATTGAATCTCAAATTATCCCCAATTCTCTCACTCCAAACAGACGTGAAAGTCCCCGCTTATAGCAATACCTCCGCGCGTACAAATGATCAGTCTTACTTGGGCGCAGGTTCTTTCGACGTCACTTTCGGCGGTTTTATTAAGCTACCCTTATCCGAAGCCAAAGAATCTCCATGGAGCATGACCGGAGGTGTGGCTTACCGAGTCCGCTCAGCAGGTTACAGCGCATCCGTGCCCTGGAGCTTATATCTTGATCACCAGCCTGTGAAAGGAAGCGGTTGGATCTTTCAAGTCGGCGGATATGGGAGCTATATCTTTGCGGCCGAAGAGCTCACTGAAACCGATAGCAACGCAGATTACTCGAATGCCAATGGAAGCTACATTGTCGACTCACTTAGACCGACTTATTTTAATGCGAGAGCACTCGTGGGTTATCAAGCGAGTCCAAGTCTAGCGGTTTTAGTAAGCGGCTATAAAACCATTACGGGTGCTTCGACTGTAGATCTATTTGCAGGAAGCCTAGGTCTACAATGGCGATGGAATAGCTCCAGAGCAGGCACTGGCAATAAGCCAGTTTACGAAAAAGCAAATCGTGGCTTCGTCAACTACTCTCTCGAAGCGAAAGTAAAAAGAGTGAATGACCGACTCAATCTTGTTAAAATCGACAAAGGTAAGCAAGATGGAGTGGCTGTAGGTCAAATCTTTGATATCTTTATTATAAACAAAGATGGTCAGCCTATCGAAGCAATTGCTCGAGCCGAATGCACTGCAATCCAAATCACGGAAGCAGCGCTGACGATCAAAGAGTATTTTAAAGAAACTTGGATCGACGAAGGATTTATCGTCAAACGGCTCGTGGAATAACAGTCTTTAAGAAAGGTCTCGCATGTTGAAACGAATGATAGTCGCATTAATGCTCTTATCCACTTCTTCTCCGGCTTTCGCTGCGATCTTTGCAAATCAATTTACTGAATTTAAGCTTCCAGCTAACTGGCAATGTAATCTCGAAGGCGCCGAGTGGGTATGCCAAGACACAAACGACGCTAAGAAAAAAGACGCCATCATCGTTTTAGCTGCGAAACTCAAAGGCGACCAAGACAGCCTCGATCAGTATTTGGCCTATCTCAAAGGCGTAAAAAACTATACTAGCGTCCAAGGTAAACCTATTAAGTCCGAACCAAAATACGCAAAAACGGTCAATATCAATGACCATGCATGGGTAGATTCACTCCATCTTGAGTCCGAGATTCCTGGTTTTTACACCCGCTATTTAGCGACCGTGAAGGAGGACATTGGTGTCCTCATCACCTACTCCATTAACAAAGCTAAGTACCAAGAGTACCTTGAAGGATTTAACGACCTAGTTAAAACCCTCAAAGTTTTTCGCAAGCAAGGTGGCATTAATGCTGCTCCAGCTAATTCCAACCTCTTCCAAAATACGACTATTCCCACAAGCCTATCTGAGAACAGTGTGTTTCCAGGTGCTGAACCGGTAGCAGGCGGGTCTGACGCTGCTCCGAAGAAAAAGTCAGCCAACAGTGATGAAATGTTTTATCTCATCCTGGCTCTCGGCGGAGTCGTAGGCTTTTTGATCTACAAGAGACGAAAACGCGGATAAGTCAAAGGACCAATATCTTTTTTTGGTCAAAAACCAGTATTGACGCGGCCATAATTCCACATATTATATTTAATATATGAAATATTTTTCTCGCCTTGGTGTGGCTTCAGTACTTTCGTTCTCACTCGCTCTTGTAACACTTGCCTCGACTGCTCAAGCAGATGTCGGATTTGGTGTTCAAGGCGGATTTACTCGGCATCGAGTTAAGCACGGGGGCGCCCCATTTACTGGATATTCATCCAGGCCTATCACGAGCNNATTTATTTTCATACCGATTATTTTTCTGCCGGTTTGATCAAGCTCGGAATTGAAACTGGCGGTATGGTGCAAGACCGAAAGTACACAGTAACTGGCGGAGGCCAGACTGAAGAGTTTTCTTACAATGAATTTCTCGTAGACACGAGTCTTCGCGTTTCGATCCCCTTTCTTAGCGTCGGGATTGGCCCTTACTTGGGTTCTGGACTGGGTATGGTCGACCGAACCACCGGAACAAATAAACGCAACGTATCGATGGGTTCCGCCGGTATCTCGATCCTAGATCTTGGTCTTATATCGAGCGCACGTCTACGATTTCCGATTCTTCCGATCATCGGCATCACAGCAGACATCAGGTACTTACTCGGTACCCACGACACTGCAAATCGAAGCGACGCCAAGACCTATACACGTGAACTTCAGTGGTTGTTCGGCGTTGATTTTCGACTCTAACAAAAGGTGCCCGCCCTTTATTGTTATTTCTGAAACTTCTTTGGAAACAGTGGCCTTAATTTAGCTGCTACAGACTTCGGTGGTTTTGGACCCATACATAGTAGGCTTCTCTTACCTTTGGAGAGAAACTTTCGTGCTAAGCGCCTTATGTCTGCAGGTTGTACTTCATCAATCTTTCGGCACACTTCATCCACTTCAAAATATTCTCCGAAAAAGATCTCATTCATCGCGATACTCTGCATGCGAGATTCGGAGCTCTCAGATGATAGTAGGATCGTGCCTTTGAGGTTTTCTTTCACCACCTGCAACTCGTCTTCGGTCAAGAGCTCTCGACCTAGCTTTCCAACACACTCTTCGATCAAGTCCACGCAAAGAGGAGCATTTTTCATACTTGTGGCTGCATAAACCGAAAACACCCCTGAGTCCAAAAAAGGTGAAAGAGTGGAATACACTGTATAGGCCAGGCCGTTTTTCTCCCGAATCTCTTGGAAGAGAGTCGAACTCATTCCACCACCTAAATACATATTAAGAACTGCTGCAGTGATGCGGTCTCGTGAAACGTAATTTGGACCTTCAATACCCCAAACGAGATGAACTTGTTCGGTAGGTCTTTTGACCCACCAACGACCATCTCTCAACGAGGGAGCCGGCTCAAAACCGAATCCTACTGAAGCTTCAGTAGCAGCGCCGAGAGCTTGAGTTCTTCCAGGCCATTGCTTCTTAGACAATGCCTTCATACTTTTACACACGGCTTGATGAGAAACATTTCCAGAGACGGATACGATCAATTGCTCCGGACGATAGTGTTTATAAAAATACCGCATGAGATCGCCCCGTCTTAGGCGCTTCACGCTCGTTTCGGTTCCTAAAATCGGCTTACCGAGGCCATGTTTTCCGTAAAGCAACTCAAAATAGAGATCGTGCACAAGCTCTTCAGGTGACTCATCCACCATCGAAATTTCTTGCAAGATCACTTTGCGCTCGCGCTCCATTTCTTCGGCGTCAAACTTGGAGTGAAGTAAGATATCACTCAAAATCTCTAGACCTAAGGCTAGGTCCTTCTTCAGCAAAAGCAGATGAAAACAAGTGTACTCACGCGTGGTGAAAGCATTGAACTCCCCCCCGACTCGATCGATCTCTACGGCGATATCTAAAGCTGAACGTTTTTCAGTCCCTTTAAAAAGCATATGCTCGAGAAAGTGAGAGATCCCGGTTTCACGTGGGCGTTCGTGTCTCGTTCCAGCTTTAACCCACACTCCCATCGATACGCTTTGAAGAGCGGGATGGTTTTCAGTAATAATAGTCAGTCCGTTCGACAGGATTGTCTTTTTATAAGCTCCTCGCTTAAAGAGTCGACGACTCCTTCGAACGCTTCTTTTCTTTTTCATTTCTTTGCAGACTTTCTCTTGTTCTTTTTCTTCTGAGTTTTTCGAATTGAACGTTCAACCAATGAAAGTGTCTTTTTGAGTAACGCCACATGAACCACACCTGTGCCTGGAATCGTCAGGGGTGCAGTAGTTACACCAATCACAATTCCCGTCACAGGAGAGCGCATTCTTGTCACTGTCTTTCCAAAAGGATTTAAGATGGTTCCAATCACATCGTTGGTATAAATCAGATCCCCGGGCTTGACCGTCAGGTCTAATATCCCGCCCTTTTCAGCACGCACCCATTCGCTATTTTTTACGATGACCTGGAAGGGTGGCTTTGTTTCTTTACGTCCATCATGTTTCCACATGCCCATTTCGGTAAGAACGTTGAGGACACCACGCAGCCCGATGATTGAAATTCGGTTCGAGAACTTCCCGGTCTCGCCCGCTTCGAATAAAATTGTGGGCACTCCGGCTCGTGTTGCTTCGAGACGCAACGAACCTCGCAGGCCTTTATGATCGATGACGATCGTTGCACCAAAGGCGCGTGCCAGCTTTCGAACCATAGGATGGTTCATATTGCCGCGAATCTGAGGGAGATTCATTCTGCCGTCCGCCGCAGTATGAAGATCAATGCCGAAATCACATTTGGAGATCACTTCGGAAAAGATCTTCCAAGCAAAGCGCTCTGCATTGTTGCCGCGCTTTTTGCCCGGAAAAAACCGATTGAGGTCCCGGTGATACGGCAGATATCTGCTTTGAGTATGGAAGCCTGGAATATTGACCACTGGAATTGCGATCAGAGTACCCCGCAGTCGATCGTGATCGATATCAAAGATCAAACGACGAACAATATCGACCCCGTTAATCTCATCCCCATGCACGGCTGCGGTCACAAAAGCGGTTGGCCCATCGAGTTTGCCGCGCATCACCGTCACAGGAATATGGATCCCGCTCGCTAAGAAAGACTCCGAAACTTTCAAATAGATTTCTCGTGTCTCGCCACGAGCCACTTGGGTTCCACTAATCTGAAAAACATCAGGATCTTTTTCGTCAGTGTTGTTCGTCATAGACTAGATCTAAGTATACCCTCGAGTTCCTTGAAACCGCAGACAATCCATTATACTAAATTGAAAATGGCACAGAAGCGACGCACCGCATCTCCAAAGGATAGGAAAAAAGTTCCTACTTCCTCTGCTAAATCTCGCTCTCGGCCCGAACCGATCGAGGCAGAGGTCGAAAAAGTCCTGGACGATGAAGAATCGACTGAAGACACTGATCTGGAATTGGACGATCAGGAAATCGAGATCGATTCTTCTGAGCAACTGACATCTGACCATTTGCCTTCTCAACAATTGGTTGAGCTCCCGGAATTAGAAGAATCCAAGTTTAGGGCCATTTCCCCATCCGATCCCCTAAAAAGGTATTTGGAGGAGGTCAAACGCTATGCCCTCTTAGATCCTGAAGAAGAATTTCGCCTGGCTATGCGCCTGAAGGATCAAGGAGACATGGAAGCAGCGAGGCGTTTGGTTCAAGCCAACTTGCGTCTCGTCGTAAAGATCGCCTTTGAGTACAACAGTATCTATTCCAACATTCTGGATCTGATCCAAGAAGGCAACATCGGGTTGATGCGCGCCGTGCAGAAGTACGACTGGCGGAAGGGTTTCCGTTTCAGCACGTACGCCACCTGGTGGATTCGCCAGGCGATCNNAGGCAACATCGGCTTGATGAAAGCCGTTTCTAAGTTTGATCCCACGAAAGGGGCAAGACTTGGCTACTACTCGTCGTGGTGGATCAGGTCTTATATTCTCAAATACCTGCTCGATAACTTTAGACTAGTTAAAATCGGCACAACCCAAGCCCAGAAAAAGCTCTTTTACCATCTCATGCGCGAAAAGGAGCGGCTCGAAGCCCAGGGTCTACTCGCAGGCCCTAAGTTGCTAGCCGAAAGACTTGAAGTCCGAGAAAAAGACGTCATCGAGATGGAGCAGCGGCTATCCTCTCGTGGAAGTGAAATGTCATTGGATTCACCCATCGATTCAGAGTCAGGTAAAACCACTTATATCGACTACCTGGCCGATCATGAAGAATCGACCGACGATCGCCTCGCTCAACAGCAGCTCATCGACCTACTCAGACATAAGTTGTCAGAATTTCAAAAGATATTAAATCCCAAGGAGCTTAAGATTCTCCAAGAAAGACTCCTTGCTGAGGAACCTAAGACCCTCCAAGAAGTGGCAGATCAATATGGACTCACTCGGGAACGAGCCCGTCAGATCGAAGCCAAAGTCATAGAGAAACTGCGAGATTTCTTAAAAGAGGATTTAAGGGGTGCATGATGAAAGGGGCTTATTAATGGCTTTACAGCGCCCTAAGCGTCATGTTANNAGGAAAAATCATGGCAGGAAAAACAGCAATCAAAGCTAAAAAAGCAGAAATCGTTAAAAAGTTTGCTCGCGGAGCAACCGACACTGGAACTCCAGAAGTTCAAGTCGCCCTTCTTACTGGCCGTATTAACGAGCTGAACGAGCACTTTCGCTCCCATAAAAAAGATCACCACTCCAAACGCGGTCTCTTGAAAATGGTTGGTCAACGTCGCCGTCTTTTGACTTACTTGAAAAAAGTCGACACTGAACGTTACGGACGTTTGATTCAAGCTTTAGACTTGAGAAAGTAAGACGTTTTCGTCCTTATTTTTCAAAAATTATTCTCGAGTTTGACCATGAGTATGGGGATCGGAGTAGACCATCTAGAGTTTCTCCGATCAACGCTCAAGGTCCGACCGCAACCAAGACAGATTTAGTCTGTCATTTTTTAAGCTGTCTTTATCAACACGCTGTCTTTCACGAATGGGCTCTCAGATCCTAGGACGGNNGCATTACCTAGACAGCTATCACCTAAGGAGAGGTTTATGATTCATCGTGTATCTTGTGAGATGGGTGGGAAAACCCTAAGCATCGAAACAGGCAAATTAGCAAAGCAAGCAGACGGATCCGTATTAGTCAGTTATGGCGACACCCGCGTTCTAGTCACCGCTTGTTCATCCAAGGAACCAAAGACCGGGATTGATTTTTTTCCGCTCACCGTTGAGTTCTCAGAAAAATTTTACGCTGCAGGAAAAATTCCGGGCAGCTTCCCACGCCGCGAAGGTCGCCCCACTCAGGAAGCAACCCTTTCGGCACGGATGATCGATCGACCGATTCGTCCTCTCTTCCCAGAAGGCTACCGCAATGAGACCCAAGTTGTTGCGACAGTTCTATCCCTGGATCCAGACGCAGACGTCGATGTCGCAGCAGCTCTTGGAGCTTCTGCTGCACTTCACATCTCAGATATTCCATTTAATGGACCAACCGCTGCGTGCCGCATGGGGCGCATCAATGGTCAGTTTGTCGTCAATCCAACTTGGTCACAAGTTGAAACAGGCGAAAGCGACATGGAGATTTTGATCACCGGTACCAAGAATGCCATCATGATGGTCGAAGGCGGCGCTCAAGAAGTTCCAGAAGAGCAAGTGCTCGAAGCCATTGTTCGCGGACACGATGAGATCAAAAAGGTTGTCGGCATCGTGGACGAACTCCGCAAACTTTGTGGAAAACCAAAACGCGAATTTATTCCAGCTGAAGTGGCTGCGGATATCAAAACTCAAGTTGAGAAACTTGCTAAACAAGGTCTTCTGAACTCTTTGAAGACCAAAGATAAAGGCGAGCGTTACGACTTAGTCGATGCGACACGCAAAGCAACTCTCGAGGCGCTAGTTCCGACTGATCTGAAAGAAAAAGATCCAGCTGCAGCAGCCGCAAAAGAAAAAGACGTGAAGAGTACATTCGAACTTCTCCAGTACAATCTCATGCGTGAGATGATCCTCACTGAGAAAGTACGTATTGATGGAAGAAATACCACCACAGTACGCCCGATCTCAGTTGAAGCAGGTCTTCTCCCACGACCACACGGAAGCTCACTCTTTACTCGTGGTGAGACTCAGGTCTTGGCAACAGTCACTTTAGGAACCACTGACGACGAGCAGATCGTCGATACTATGTTCCAATCCACCATGAACAAATTCATGCTTCACTACAACTTCCCTCCATTTAGCGTGGGCGAAGTGGGACGCATGGGTGGAACAGGACGTCGCGAGATTGGACACGGCGCTCTTGCTGCCCGCTCAATCAAAGCGATGATGCCTAAGTTCGAAGCATTTCCTTACACGGTTCGGATCGTATGTGAAACCTTGGAAAGTAACGGTTCTTCTTCGATGGGATCTGTTTGCTCAGCATCGATGGCCCTCATGAATGCAGGCGTACCATTCCCAAAACCAGTTGCTGGTATTGCGATGGGCCTCATTAAAGAAGGTAGCCGTGTAGCAGTTCTTACTGACATCTTAGGTGACGAAGATCACTTGGGCGACATGGACTTTAAAGTAGCTGGAACTGCTGAAGGCATCACCGGCATTCAGATGGACATCAAAATCGAAGGTGTCGATCAACACATCATGAAGACTGCTCTTGCTCAAGCACGCGAAGGTCGTCTCCATATCCTAAAGGAAATGGCGAACGCTATCAGCGCTCCAAGCGACGAGATGTCTAAGTTTGCTCCAAGAATCACGACGATCAATGTTCCTACTGACAAGATTCGTGAAGTCATCGGTTCAGGCGGAAAAGTCATTAAAGACATTATCGCTCAAACTGGCTGTAAGATTGACATCAATGATGACGGTCGAATCAACATCGCATCCAATGACGGATTAGCTGCTCAAAAAGCGATCGATATGATCAAAGGCATCATTGCTGAAGTTGAAGTTGGTAAAACTTACAAAGGTCTTGTTAAAAAGATCGTCGATTTCGGTGCTTTCGTTGGCGTCATGCCAAATCAAGATGGTCTATTGCACGTTTCCGAAATTGCGCACGAGCGCGTGAACAACGTGGCTGATTATCTTAAAGAAGGTCAAGAAATCGAAGTGAAGGTCATCGAAGTGGATAAGTCTGGAAAGATCCGTCTTTCCCGCAAAGCCCTACTTCCAGCCCCTGAAGGCGGAGCCCAACGCCCAAGTGGTGG
>DBAE01000014.1:0-8797 GCA_002291495.1 Bacteriovoracaceae bacterium UBA1018
CCGTTGCACGGTGTAATTTTTGACGCGCTGTGAGTTTCGGGTCAGCTAATATCGCCAATGTCTCTGTTTTCCCAGAAGGCAAAGTCAACGTCACCGGCTCATCTCGCCATGGGTCATCATTTTTGCCAGTAAGAATATTGTTCAAACGACCGAGCTCAACAGTCGTCAGTAAAACGCGGTGAAGAGCCATGCTTTCCGATACTTCAAGCGCACGTTCAAATCGAGTTCGCTCAAGCTGTAGTCTTAAGGAAGCAGCTGAAGGAGGATTTGCATCATTGTTTTTGCCATCGTTTGAAGAAAACACGATGCAAGAATCAACGAAGGAAGGTGTGCGGTCAAGGGACTCTATGTTATTTTGTTCTGGCATGATGCAACACACACGATTTCATTTAACCATCCTGGCGCAAACCTCCGGTCATGAAGACCCCAAATGGGGCGAAGATCCCGGTGTCATCTTAGAAGAAGAAAATAAAACCCAGGTAAAAGAGCCTCCCCGGTATGGAGTCATTCTTCATAATGACGATTATACGACCATGGAGTTTGTCATTGAGGTGCTTAAAAAGTTCTTTAGAAAGTCTCAGGATGAAGCAATGGAAATTACGATGCGCGTGCATCATGCCGGCCAGGGCCTTGCAGGCGTTTACAGCTACGAGATCGCTGAGACTAAGGTCGCTCAGGTGACCGAGTACTCACAGAATAATGGTCATCCGCTGAGGTGTACAGCAGAGCCCATGGATTAAATAAAGGCTGAAAACGAGCGTGAAAAATTTGTGACTCAGACTGAGAAAAAAACTGCGGAAAGTGCTATAAGAGACTGTCCAAAGTTTAGTTAGGAGCGAAGAATGATCGGACGAAAAGCAGAAGCAGTTTTAAATCGCGCGGTTCGTTTTGCTCTGGAACACGAGCATGAGTACTTCACTTTAGAGCACGTGTTATGGAGCCTAATCCAGCCGTCCGCCGATGAGTCATCAGATGCAGGCACCGATGTGATCGAAGTCTTGGAGTCTTGCGGCGCAGATATCAAAAAATTAGAAAAAGACCTGGAAACCTATCTCCAGAAGGAAATCCCTCGAGCTCCATTTAAGTTGAACTCAACTGAAGTCGAACATCCAGTGGCAACACTCAGTATCACTCGTTTGATTCAGCGCGCACTCTTTCATGTGCAGAGCTCCGGTAAAGACGAAATCAAGCCGGTCGATCTATTAGTCGCATTATTTCAAAGTAAAGATTCTCACGCACTCTATTTGCTTACACTTCAAGGTATTGAGCGTCTGGATGTCCTCAACTATGTCAGTCATGGGATAACTAAGGATGCTCCAAATCTATCCATGGAAGATCGTTCGCAAGAATCAGATGGTGAAGAATCTCGAGACTCCGATGAAGGGCTTGCTGGGGGCAAATCGGATCGCGATCCATTGAAGCTCTATGCAGAAGATCTGAATGCTCGGGCACGCCAAGGTAAGATCGATCCTCTCATGGGCCGAAAGAACGAACTCGAACGCATCGTTCAAACTCTCTGCCGACGTCGAAAAAATAACCCTCTTCTCGTAGGTGAAGCGGGTGTCGGTAAGACAGCCTTAGCAGAAGGTCTGGCTGCTCGTATCGTTGCGGGGGATGTACCGGAGATTTTGAAAAACTCGGTGATCTATTCATTGGATCTGGGTGCTTTGCTGGCAGGAGCTAAGTTCCGCGGCGATTTTGAGCAAAGACTCAAGAGAGTTCTGTCCGCGCTTGCAACCAAGAAAAGTCGCGGCCATGATCCAGTCCTCTTCATTGACGAAATTCATACGATCGTGGGAGCTGGGTCAGTCAGCGGCGGTACTCTCGATGCGGCAAATCTTTTAAAACCTCTTCTTTCACGTGGAGAGATTCGATGTATCGGATCGACTACATACGGNNTACGGTGAGTTTAGAAATATCTTTGAAAAAGATCATGCTTTGGCTCGAAGATTTCAAAAGATTGATGTAGTCGAGCCGACGCAAGAAGAGGCAGTACAGATCCTCAACGGACTTAAGTCGCACTTTGAAAATTATCATAGCGTGACATACACTCCTGAAGCGATCAAAGCAGCGGTGGAATTATCATCCAAGCACATCACGGAGCGTTTTTTGCCCGACAAGGCAATTGACGTTATTGATGAAGCCGGTGCGAAAGCTCGCCTCGCGAAGTCTTCGGTCATTGATGAACAAGCCATCGAAGATATCATCGCTCAGATTGCGCGCATTCCTCCAAGATCAGTCAGTACTTCACAAAAATCGCGGCTTAAAAATCTTGAGCGTGATCTGAAGTTGACGATCTTTGGTCAGGGTCATGCGATCTCGGCCCTCGTTCAAGCCATTCAGCTTGCGCGTTCGGGCCTTAGAAGTGGTGATCGACCAATTGGATCATTCCTGCTTTGCGGACCAACTGGAGTAGGTAAGACAGAGCTGAGTAGACAGCTCGCACATAGTCTTGGTGTTCCTTTTATCCGATTCGATATGTCTGAGTATGGTGAGAAACACACGATTTCTCGTTTGATCGGTGCACCTCCGGGCTATGTGGGCTTTGAGCAAGCAGGTCTCCTGACGAGTGCTGTGATGAAAAATCCTCACTCAGTGGTTCTACTCGATGAAATCGAAAAAGCTCATCCAGATATTTGGAACGTGCTTTTGCAAGTGATGGATCACGGTACACTCACGGACAACAACGGACGTAAGGCGGACTTCAGAAATGCGACGATCCTGATGACTTCAAATGTCGGATCTCGTGATCTCGAGCGACGATCACTTGGATTTGAACAAAATGCAGGTATCGGTGGCAAAGCTGCACAAAAAGCAGTGGAGCAGGCCTTTAGTCCAGAGTTCCGCAATCGCCTGGATGCGATCGTTTACTTCAATCCACTTGATCCGATCACAGTTGGACATGTGGTTGGTAAGCAGATCTTGGAACTCGAATCTCAACTCCTAGCAAAGGGAGTCGAAATCGAGATCGATCCAGAGGTTCGCGAATGGCTTGCACACAAAGGCTACGACAAACTCTTGGGTGCTCGTCCGATGAATCGACTGATCCAAGATAAGATCAAAAAGCATTTGGCCGAAGAGATCCTTTTTGGAAAACTCGAAAACGGCGGCAAGGTCCATATCTTTTTAGATAAATCTAAGAGTAAGGACGGTGAGCCCGCCTTCGAGTTTCAGGCTAAAGATAACGCGGTGGATTCGGATGATGATTCAAATTCAAACTCCGATGGGCCAGCCTCTAGGTCTCACAAGCATCACGTAAAATAACAAAAAGGTGCTCCACACCTTTTTGTCTAGGTCTGCGTCATTTTTAGGCGGCGAGGATGATGTCCTTGCCGCCTTTTTAGTTGGGAATGGTGTATTTACCGGTCTTTTTTCCACCGGCAAGGTCAGAGTAGATTCCCCCGGGATTTCTTGATTCTTCTTGGAACATCTTGCCTGAAAGTGAGGCTCCAATTGCTACTGCCATCTCTTTCACGATCTGAGACTGTTGACTTTCCATGACACCGAATGCCGGGTGAGACTGCTTATAGGGAGTCTCCGTTCGAATGAGTTTCTTTCCTTTTTCTGAGCGTCCATACTTAAGAATTTTTCTCAAATAACCATGCTCGAGCTTTTTCGTTCGGATCTTGTCCCCATCCTGCATATGAAAATTTAGTTGAATGAGATCCCCGTCGTATTCGATCTTTGGGACATCAGAAGAACGAAGACTCAGTGCTTGGAATACGCGGTCAAAGTCGCCCACGTGTTCGAAATGATCAGGGCCGATGGCAAAGCTGAGGAGAGATTGCACATTGGCATCGAGCCCATAAGCGAGCAAAGTCTCGATATGGCTTCCGGTACGATAGTTTTGACAAGAAGAAGTCTTGACTCGATCTCCTATCGTGATCTGTGTGTGAAAAGCCCAGGTGCTAGCAGAGACGATTATGGATCGGCGGGAATTTTCGGCGATTTGCGTTTGAGGAGCAAGTGCGACTCGAAGGTAACTTACGACCGAGTCCAGATCGTCAATTACCTGAGAAGCCACCTCGAGAATTTGTAAACCTAGAAGTTCTGCTCGGAAGCTTGATATCAGGTGAATCATTTCAGTAATCTCCTGATCGGTGCGTCCAGCTAAATGATTCTGCGTTTTGATCAAGTTTGTAATTTTCTTTCTCAGCTCTGAAGGGAGCTTCTTTGCCTCAAGGAGATGCTGGTTTGTTTGCCCACCGAGCATTTCTTGAGCTGTAGAGAGAACCTCACTCCTGATGCTTTCAAGCTTTGTATTTTCATTCTCAGTTGACTTGACCCGAGTGTCTGCTCCTACAAGTGAGACTCGAACTCGCTGCTTTTTCCATTCTAGTGTCTCTTGCTCCGAGAGACCCCCGAGTTGCCGCTGCGCATGAAGACGTTCTTTTGGATCTTCACCACCTTCAAACTTCAGCTTTTCAAAATCGTTATCGATATATGCTCGAATCATCTTTCCCAAAACAGGTAATTCGTGCTGCCAATCTTCTTTGCCTTTAAAACGTGAGATCAATGTAATTATGGGCTCGATAGTGCCTAGTCGGGTCTGAAGTTTCATGAGCTGATCGAAAGAAATACTAATTTTCAGTCCCTTAAGTTTATTTTTCAACTCGCTCGCGAGTAAATGATCAATGGAGGATAGGTCATTAGGAGAGATAGGACCCAACGAGTTTAAACGAAAATGGATTTTTCGTTCCAAATTGCGCCATTCTTCATCTTTCTGAAGGCTTAAAAACATCAAATTTCTCAGTTGAGTCAGCAAGGTTACTAAAGAATTTAGATTCTCAGATGTATCAAAAAAAACAGGATCAATTTTTAGGTATCGTAATGCGGGGTATTCCAGGTGTCCTTGTATGTCCAATAAAAGCTCAAAAAGCGGTTTAATTTGAGACGACCTTTTAACCCATTTCTTATTCTTTAAGGCCTTAATTCCGTCAGATTCGACGATATCTCCTAAGACGTCGAATGCTGTCGAATCAGGCTGATAATTCATTTTCAATGTCATTGCATAATTTAAGAGTTTGAGATTGACGGACGCGTCTTGAATCGGATTTCCGATGATCCCATCGCCGATCCAATGTGGAGGAACAAGGATTGGAGATTCGGAGGATATTTTGATAAGTTCTGCATGCAGCTTAGGCCATGACAGACCCTGTGGATCATGCATCGGATCTTTGCCATTGGATAATAACCATCTGAGCGATAGCGCCGGATTCAAATGACCCCATTCGAGCACAAATGGCCGGATTTCTTTCGGCGAAAGAGGAAACCCGGGCCAAGAGAATAGCATTTCATTCAAGAACTTTCTGGGCGAATCACCCATAAATTGTTTAATGTACTGAATGGTTTGTTCTCGGCTGATTTTAAAGTCTGAGGCGTAGCATAGGGTGCCGGCAATAGTTTTTAGCCTGGTCACGAACATATCTCGGAGGGCATCGGTATCTCGAATCCCATAATTTTTGATGTTGGGAAAAACATTTTGATAACTTTTTTCGGCGAGATTCTGGGCAATCATGATTCTAAAGCGCTCATCTGCAATATTAAAATGATGAATGTTGGGAGAAATCACGTCGCGTTCATGATCTGTAAGACCGATCACGATCTGTTTCAAGACCGACTGATCACGAATTTTGAGTGACTGGATTTTTTGTGCAAATACGTCGGGGTAGATTTTCGAATATTTTAGCCCAAACTCCTGAATGGTATTCTGATCCCGAATCTTATAAACATCGAGATTGTCGAGTAAGAGCTCAGCGAGGCGAGTGTGGTCCATCGCCGCTATGAGAAGTTTTGTTCGAGCAGCCTCGTCGTTCAATTTAAATAGTTTGTATTTCAATCCCTGATGAAAAATCGTCATCAGAATTTGAAGTTCGAAACTGGATAGTCCAGATGAAGCGTCTTTAACTACCTCGGCCCATGAGTCTTCAAAGTAGAAATTGAAAAAGGTGAAGTAAGCGGTGGGATAATCTTTCGAGACGGCCTGTATGGTTTCAAGGACTCCACTCCAGCTGGAGCGTTCCATCGAGCGATAGTATTTTTTGACCAGGTAGCGAAGGTGATTTGCAGCTCGTGGAATCTGAAGACGATCCAACTCTTTTTGATGCGAACGGGCGATCTCGTCTTGTGCGTCATTGCTGAGAATGATTCCACAAAAGGACTTAAAGGGGCTGCTAGAGCCGTTACTTGACCCATAGATCTGCGACGGCATTCCGATAAGCGAGGCCAAGGAAATGAGTGACGATAGCCAAGTTTTGGCAGTAATGTCGAAAAAGCAAGCCTTAGACACAGCGCGTTCTAGCATGTGTTCCCTAATCGGACAACGAATATGTCGACCATAATAAGTATTTAAAATTAATCACTTGGGTTTGATCTTAACCTATGGTTAATGGGCCCAATGAAAAAAGGGATCGGTTTTGGTGGGTGGGTCGGCCTGAGTTCTCTGTTTTTATCANNCGGTAGCACTCGCTGCGCAAAGCATCTCACTCCGAAACTTCCTGAACTTGCACGTGCCGAAAACTCGAAGCTCGTCGTGGTGAGCGAGTCACTCTATGACTTTTCAAAAGTTGTGGAGCGCAATCAACTCATCAGACAAGATCATAACGATCGAGAACCCAAGCTTCCTTTAGCTGAATTACAGACCTTCGCAGAAAATCCAAAGATCACCCGACTCACTCTTTCACCCTCAGGACAAAAGGTTCTCTTATCATTTGAATCCGGCGAGATTGTTCTTTTAGACGAAGGGCATTCTGAGCGTCTTGTGAAACTTAAAGGACAAGCAGCGAGTTATTTCGATTTTCGTATTCTGCAATCCGATCAGTTGCTCTTTTTGGATGAGAATCGATTTTTGTACTCACACGCCGTAGATAACGGAATGGAGGTCTTTGGTACTTCAAATATCTATGCCTATGATCTCCTGACCTATGATCACACCGTCTTACTCAAAGATGTATCTCACGATAAATTTTACGTCGCTCCCAAGTACGGGAAAATCTACTATTTTGAGTATTACAACAATCAGCTTTACTCCGCAGATCTTATCGGACTCAAAAACTCTGTAAAAATCAAAGAGCGAAGTGATCTTAACCCCAGAGCCGTTGCTTTGAGTCCTTCCGGTGAAAAAATTGCCATCACTACGCGATATGCGGAAGAAGTGGCCATAGGAAAGGCGACTGCAAAAAGACTCCAATCCATTAGCCTTCGTGAAAAGTTTGCCGAACACGGGAGAGAAACCCACGGGCTTAAGTTTATAGGCGAAGATGTTTTGGCATTTGCACTGGATAATCGTGGAACAAGCACAATCGTCGTTTATGATGTCCCCAAGAAATCGATCATTCGAGCAGTAACCTTGCCTGAGCCTTGCAAATTTGAGTCCTTCTCTGATGGCGGGTCATTCGTTGTAGCGACTGAAAGATCATCAGGAAGCCCTCGCACCGATGTGGTACTTTTTGATGTATCTGGTGGAGCAGCAATCGAAGTTTATCGATCTTCGAAAAATGATAGAAACGCTGGACTCAGTTCGTCTTTTTTCGCTGAGAAGACCTCGACCTTCTGGATGCCGACAGTAAGTGGAAAGCTCAGGGAGATCCGGTTTCAATAAGACGCGCTCTCACCAAGTTTTTTCACTTCTGTAAAAACTCAGCACAATTGAGTGCTCGACTCATCACGCCTCGTGCGACCCAAGCTAAGCGTCTCATAAGTTCGGGTTCCCGCAAGGTTCGATCCCTCAGCGCTTCGGACAACTCGAGCTGAAGACCTGCTTGATTTTTACCCAGGTTGACCGGGTTCGATGCATGCACGCCTGGATACTTATCGCTCTCGTCGACCTCGATGATTGGATCAACCGCCTTCATCAATGCTTTAAAAAGCGCGATCAGTGTCCGATTAGCGCCACCTAGATAAATCGTTTCACGTCCTGGCTCACCAATAAATCCATGAATCGAAATGCTTGTGACGCCCCATCTTAATAGACGGAGCGCACGAGGCTCGTCAAAATTTCTGCTCGTGATGTGAAGTGAAAAATTATCGAGAGGTTTGAGCCCCTCAAAGAGGTAATAGCTCCAGTCGCTCCCTGCGATCAGCTTTGCGAGTTGTGAGGTACCGTGCTCAATCTTACCACCGTGAAGGGCTAGGACAATGACTGGACTTCTTAAATCTCGGACAACAACTCGATAGTCCCAGCCTTCAATTTCATGGAATGCTAGGTCTTGGTAGTTTTTGTAACGATCGGGAAACGGGATTGCATAGGCATGCCGAAAAAGTCGAAAGTCTCTCAGCGGGCGCGCGGAGAGGACCACGAGCGCCAAAATAGTACTGACTTTAATAAAATGAACATTCCCCCGATACACGAAGATTCTTTTTCATGGGCTCCCGAAGAAGTCAAATTTGAAGACTGCCAGGAACTACTTCTTAGTCCATTTTCCATCGCTGTACTGGACACCCGCTTTTTCTAGCGCGGCGAAAAGTTCTTCAGCCAGGTCATAATTTACTTCGGTCAAAGAGTTTGGCTGAACCGATCCAGGACCTCGACGAGGATAGATACCCGGCTCAATCCGAGATCCTCGCACGCGGGACGANNGACCAATAGGTGAGTTCTTTGTCGGAAAGAAAGCGGATTGCAGAGAGTAATTTGATTTCGCTGTCTTCGAGTGAATAGTTTCCTCGCGGTACCAATCCTCGGTCAAGTTGATAGGTCAAATTTTGGTGATAAAGAAAAAGCTCATAGATCTCGGGCCGGTCAAAATCGAGAGGGATGGCAGTGGCCCACTTTTCGAAGGGTCGTGTGAGTCTTTTAGAG
>DBAE01000014.1:8810-16823 GCA_002291495.1 Bacteriovoracaceae bacterium UBA1018
TTGTACGGATTGCCCGAAGGGAATTTCTGAGGCGATATGCTGGCAAGGAGTTTGTCAGCTCCTCATTGGACAATTGTTCCAGTTCATTGAGCATGTATCGTGAGTCCAACAGTTGACTGCGAGAGCTTTCGTCTACAGTTTTTCGATCACCTGCTGTTTCACTGATACTCCATTCACCAGACTCACTTCTTCGGATAGTCAGTCGATATCGATGGTCTGCAACCTGAAAATACGTCCGTAACTCATGACCTGGATCGACAATTTCAATCAGTTGATCAGGAAGTTCGGAGCTCGAAGCGATGAGATCGTCGGCATAGGTGCTTAAGATGCTCATGAGCTCAGGAGGTAGATCCATCGGCTGAATGATTCCGGAACGGGTATGTTCGATATAAGATTCAAATTGAGGAGCGAGTTCACCCCGGATAGAGGTCGATGTTGGCTTTACGCTATTCAGTACGGGACTTGGCTCAAAGGATTTAGCAACAATTCTGGATAGACGATACTTCTGATCGCCCTTTCCGAGCTCATTTCCTTGTTCATTGACTCGGAAAATATATTCGCCGTCGGTCGTGTAATTTACGCCGGTGATCCAGCCCTCGAAGCGGATGGTCTTGAGGCCCTTGATGGGCCGAGTACGGAAGGTGACATAGGTCCTATCTCTCAGTGCAGACAAGAGCTGTTCCGAAAGGATGCTTTGTGCGCCTTTGATTTCCTTGGGTTCGATCAAAAAGGTTTCGATCGTGAGTGGATCCACGGTGTGGATCGGGTGAAACATTTCTAATCCGTTGTCCTCAGCAAGGCGATAACCAGTGATTTCGTTTCGTTTATTCTTTTCTAAGGCGATAATTCGCCCTTTTAAGCTTCGAGTGGTTTCAGCACGCTCGATAAAGGTAACTCCAAGCCCGGCATTCATAGCGTTTTGAAAACGCAGGACGGTTTCAGATTTTGGCAGAGCTTTGCTGGAGTCTAAGAGCGAGTCGTCTAGGGCTTGGCCACAGTCAATTTTCTCAGGTCCTACTAGAGGAGAGTCATGTGCGCGGGCGACTGGACTTGGTCCCAAGACAACGGAAACGGAAAGAAGCGCGATCATTAGGACTTTTGTGCTCATATTTGAACCTCGCAGGACGGTCTATCAAACATGGTCACCCTCAAAAGTAAATTTAATATTCATTTATTAAACATTAGCTATTTTTGACCAGGAAAAATTCTTTCATTTTGCAATGTGCCTGGTTCCAATTTGGGACGAAAATGCAAACCGGTGAGAAGTGAGAAAATGACGACAGGTAAAGTGAATTTTTATTCATTTCGGCTTCAAGGAAGTGTTGTTCAAAGTTTAATTTTGAGTTACAGCACATGCAGATCTGGGGAGGTCGGAAAACATGTTTAGGTTGGGTACGAAAATCTCACAATCAGCGCTTATCACTCTGGCGTTTTGTGCCCTGATACCTTCATTGAGTTTGCCTGTTCAGGCATCATTTGAGGTTTGTACCAAGCTCTCTAAGTATCCTTCTTTGGCCAGTGAGTTTAATGGGCCAGTCGTACTTTTCGATAACCATAGCCTGGATGGAACGTCTTGGCTCCTCGTGGCTGCCGCTGAAATCAGAACCAATCAGGCACTCTCTAAAAATCCAAAATGTGACGGTCTCGGAGTTCTCAAAGTATTCGATTTAGAGCGTTATGAGCGTATTGGAGCAAATAAGCTTGTGCTCGAATTTAATACAGAAGAGCGAGTGAAGCCAAATGGAGACCGGTATCTCAAAACGTTTGGCAATTTAAAAAGCCTTTATGACCCTTACAGTGTCTCTTCAACGAGTCGCGAAGTAAAATTTGTCCAGAAGTACATTGAAGTTCCTCAGCTTCAGCTCAAAGAAGACAATCTCATTGGTTTACAATGTAAGTACTCCTCGAACCTGACTGCGATGCTTTGCTTGTCTAGTGAGATGATTAAATCTGGAGGTAAGACGTTTCCAAAGAAATCTTATCTCGTATTTGCAAAAGAACGTTAATCTAGTCGCGTTTGGATTTCCCAACAGCAAATAACTGAATACGTCGCTCAAGTGCTTGGTCCAGACGATCCAGGAACTCATTGCGATCGATTTCTTTTGCTCCAAGCGCTTCCATATGTGGAGTCATGACCTGAATATCAAGCCAAGTGAGGCCCTTTTCTCGTAGATGATCGATTAAGGAGAGCAATGCAAACTTAGAGGCGTAGGGTTTTAGGTAGAACATGCTTTCGCCAGCAAATGCGCCACCCGGATCCACCCCGTAGATCCCCCCGACTAATTGCTCTGCTTCCCAGATTTCGACGCTATGGGCGTGACCCAGTTGATGGAGCTTTGTATACGCCCGAACCATCTGAGCCGTGATCCAAGTTCCATCTTGTCCAGGACGAGGTGTTTTTGCGCAGTTTTTCATCACTTCTGTAAATGCGTGATCTACCGTGACTTGGTACTGCCGTCGTTTCATTTCTTTCTTGAGGCTTCGTGGAATATGAATCTCGTCAAAGTCGAGAACCGCTCTTTCGGGAGGGCAGAACCAGCACAAAGGCGCACCGTCCATGGGCCACGGAAATATACCACTTCGATAAGCATGGAGGAGCGTGTCCGGGCTTAAGTCGTCGCCGACCGCAATGATCCCCTCCGAAGTGGTCGGGGTATCGCGCGGATTGGGAAAGGGATTATCGGATTTGATCATTTGCCAGGGTCAGTTTTGCTCTGAAGCGAGAGTAAAATCAAATGGCTTGTTTGCAGAGCTAAATGATGGCAATGTCAGGCCATCAATTTATTAAGAGGTAATCATGGCAACAGCAACAACTACGGAATCGTCGGCAACTAAAACCGCACCATCTCGCAAAAAACTTCGCGCAGCTGGTCGAAAAAAGCGCGCCGCAAAAATAAACACAGACTCTGCGTTCAAGAAAACTTATTTCGAAGCTAAATCTAAGCGCGCTAACGATAAGAAAGCTGCTTATCGTAAGAAAAAGTCTCGTAAGAAGTAATCTTTAAGTTTTAAAGGTAAAAGGGCCGTCGTTCCGTTTACTGAGCGTCTTTTAAGATGTTCATCGAATGTGAAGGCGGCCTTTCTATTTCTACTCTTATGTCAGATTCACCAGCATTCTTTAAAGGTTGGGCTAAACCCGGTCCAACCCTTCCGGACACCCCCGAAAAGCGAGCTCTCGAGCAATCGATCCAATCGACTGTGGGAACGCCAGAAGAAGAAACTCTAGATGCTATCAGCGGCCAGTATCGACTTTTTCAATATAGACACGGGCACCGGTTTTCAACGGACGATATCCTAGTTGCTTGGTATGGAACTTCATGGTGTCCATCAGCTCGCCGGGTCTTAGACTTAGGTAGCGGTATTGGATCTGTGGGAATGGTCGCGGCTTGGAGACTACAAGGCGCCCAGTTTGTCACCGTCGAAGCACAAGAAATCAGCGTGCGTCTGTCGCGTAAGTCTTGCCAATACAATGCGCTTGTCGACCGGTATCAGATCCGTCAAGGAGACTTTCGCGACGCAGGGATCTTAAGTCCTGACGAGAAATTTGACCTGGTTTTAGGAAGTCCCCCTTACTTTCCACTCGATACTGGGATTCATGCCGAACATCCCCAAAAAATCGCCTGCCGATTTGAAGTGCGTGGCTCAATTATCAATTACTGTGAAGTCGCATCCCAACATTTAGAGATGGGTGGAGTGTTTGCTTCAGTGTTTCCAACCTTACAGCTTGAGCGGGTACAAGAAGCAGCGCGTGGCGCTGGGCTCAGTATTGTGAGGATGCGCGAAATCGTTTTTAAGGCGCCTGAGGCACCGCTCTTGACCTTATTTTTGATGATGAAAATGGAGCATTTGCCTGAAGCGTTTCGCGATAAGACGTGGAAAGAGCCTGCTCTCATCATTCGTACGGCTGAAGGCGCAATTCATCCCGAGTACTCGGCCGTGAAACTTTCGATAGGGTTTCCGCCTTAGGAGTGGAGCGCGAGATGTGAGGCGCGGCGGGCCAGCGCGAGGCGCGATGTTTCAAGTAAGCACGCCTTTGATATTGCTTAAAGATCCTCTTTAGATGACCATATCTCTATGAGCGCCCTGACTAAAATGATCCCTGAAAGATTGAAAAATACCCTCTATCTCCGCGCCTTTGGTTTGACCAAGGTGCCGATGATTTTTTTCATCTCTCCCAGTGTAGTGGAGCTGACGGATAAGCGTTGTGTCGTTCATGTGCCGCTCAACCGCAAAACTCGTAACCATCTCAAGTCGATGTACTTTGGGACACTTTGCGCAGGTGCAGACNNAGTGCGGGTGGACTGATGGCGATGATGCTTATTCAGAAATCCAAGTCCAAGGGCTCGCTCGTGTTTAAGGATTTTAAAGCAGAGTTTTTGAAGCGCGCCGAAGGTGACGTGCACTTTACCTGTGAAAATGGAGAAGGAGTACAGGCTCTGATTAAGAAAGCTCAAGAGTCTGGGGAGCGCGAAAACATGACTGTTCATGTAGTCGCCACGGTTCCGAGTCAGTCGACGACCGAGCCTGTCGCGAAATTTGAGCTGACGCTTTCGGTGAAGTGTAAAAAATAAGTTTTAAAATAGGTGCCGAGTTGATGGTATGCCCGGATTTCTAAGCGCGCTTTTGTGCGGCAGGGTTGGGTTTAGCCGTTGGGCAAAAGCGGCCGAAATCGGTCAAAATCGCCTCAATGAATAGCCGGCCCCCATCTCCCAAACCTAAACATCTTCGCACTCAGATCTCTTTTCAGGACTAATTCTGCCTCAATTTGATTGCGGATCACGTAAGAGTCGGTGTTCAGGAAACTCCTTCCTTCGTCCACGATGCGTGAGTAGGGGAGCTCACTCCAAAAACGCTCGGGCTGAGTTTTCTTGGCTCGGGTTATCAGTCGAGCAATTTGACCGGCCAGTTCCCTCAGAAATCCGCGAAGCGTAATGCGATCAGGAAATTTCGCTAAGAGATGGAGGTGGTTTCCAGAGTTTGAAAAACGAAAAAGTCTAACTCGATACTTTTTTGCCGTTTCGGTGATCAGCACATTTACGCGTTTGCAGTGGCCCGGGTGAAGTAGCGAAAGGGCGCCAACCGCATTCGAAGATTTTAGTACCAAATGCAAAGCGAGTTTAGGGTGAAATGGACGCGCTACTTTTCTTTTTTCTGGTCTCAAACCGCCCCCAAACTCTTTCAGGCATGCGCCAGTTTTTTTGAAGTTTGGAAAGAATGAAAGTTGTCGGCGAGGATTAAAGGTCGTTCGCATGAACAGAGATTGTGTAGCACAAAATGCGTTGAAGTGCGCGAATTAAAATTAAAAAATAAGCCATTTTATAGATGTTTTTGCTGGGGCAATGGGATTTTGTGATTGATAAGTATGCGCTAAAGTTATTGTGGCTAATACAAATTTCGCTGATCTGAATTTTAGATAACAGAGCCAGGGCAAGCGCACTTTGGGCGAACAGTGTTTGCGCAACCTGTTCTGCATCGCTAAGATGGCACTTATGCCTAAGTACTCATGTCGCGCAGAGCTCTGAACTCGCCGTGCGCCCGGTCCGCGGACCTCCGCCCCTTCAAGTTATCGCTGAACACGGCCGAATTCGCGCGCCGTACTCCATCCGAGTGGGAAGCCCGACCACATTAATAGCATCGGCTCATATCAAGCCCCGGCATCCTCGTTGGACAGCAAAACCCAATCTACTTCCGTGGCTTCCCACTTCGATCGCGTCCAACCGCTGGCTTTGCACCAGCCAGGTTTCTCGCTGGCTCGCCCAAGGTGTCCGGAGTAATTTTTCTGACTGACGCCACTCTCACAGTCATTGCGGTTCGTCTCATGTTTTCGCACTGAGATGGAGTGATGACATTCGAGGAGGTGTAGATAGTTGGATTCATCATGTTGGTCTGATCCTGAACATGGTCCAAGTTGAGGTAATGGCCAAGTTCATGCGCGATCAAGGGCGCATAGCTTGCGACGGTCCCTTCGATAACTGCTCCCGACGGACTTGAGCCTGGCATCATGGTCCATGCATTGGCACCATCGGCGCCTAATCCACCCTTATGATTCCACTTACCGGTATTGATTACGAGGAGACGATCCGGTTGTTCAAATGAGCGACGGATCTTTTCCAAGTCGCGCATACGCGAAGGGTTAAATTGGAGGCCGTACTCAATCGGCTTTGCTATCGTGAATTCTTCAACTCGGAAGTGGAGATTACAAGATTTGTAAACTTCATTAATTGATCGAAAGATCTTCTGAGTTTCAGTGGTCGAGATGACAGGTTTACCACTCGCGTCCGCGTAAGCGACATACCGAACGGCTAATGTAATGTGATCCGGTTGGGTCGAGGCAAATTCATCTTCCCAAGGTAAATCAATAGCTTGTGCTATCTGGGATTGCATCCCCAGACCCAGTAAACCCATGGCAAATGCTAACTTCACAGCGGCACGCAGAATCTTCATCGATGAGGCTCCTCCCTTGAGCCAAAGCGACTGAGCCAAAATACAGGCTCGTCTTAAATGGGTACCGGAAGTGATGGTGCGTCATCCAACAAAAAAATGCAAATTGCACTAGATAACCGTTTATTTTCCATTAAGAAAAGCGTCGATTCAGTCGGCCTAAGGTTTTGCAATGCATTAGATTTCGAGTTATGGTCGCCCGTGATGGAGGATACCTATTGCTTGGGGGACGGCTGATGAGTCTAGCCAGTCCAGTGGCCCGTTTTGCTCTTCGAGCGACCTTGGGAATGCTGGCAGTTTCGACTCTCATCATCACTAGTATTTTTTCAAGCGTGTCGCAGTGCCATGCCTCTCTCGAACTCGGTTTGAGTTCAATGAGTTTTCTAGGCCGAGGTGCAGATGATCGCAAAACGCAGTTCTCTTCAGTGACCGGAGAGTACGTGGGCGAAGCTGCAAGTACTTGGTACGAAGCTAAAGCCCAAGCACAGGTCATGATGACCGTTAATCAAAGTAATTTTAATTTTGTTGAGCTACCTGAAATTTATTTCGGTTTACTTACTTCGGTCAAAGGCAAGACGACACCGATACAAGTCAATTTGGGTAGAAAGCTCGAACCCTGGAATGAATTGGATCAAGAATGGGGACTCGGAATTTGGCAGCCTAGATTTCGATGGGATTACTTAGATCCACAGCCAGTTGGATTATTTGGACTGAGCGCTAACTGGAAGCAAGACAGTGTCTACGCATCGGTACTTTATTCACCTCTCTATATTCCGGATCGAGGTGCACCAATTAATTACGCTGCTCCGAGATTTCAAACGGTCAACCCATGGGCTATTAGCCCGCCGTATTCGGTGGATATTTACGATACAGCGACTCCGGTTCAGTACGACGTGATTATTCCACCGCTAACTCAAATCATCATGCAACACACTTTCAGTTCGATGCTTCGAATCGGAGGAGAACAAGGGCTTTGGGGTTCTTTGGGTTACGCGTACAAACCCATGAATCAGCTCATGATCAGTTACGACTATGATCTCCTTCATCAAAGTGACTCTGAAACTGAAACCCCAGTGCTCGTCACCGTATACCCACGTGTTGAATATCATCAGCTGACATCGTTTGACGTCGGTTACACTGGCGAAAGGACAGGCGGATGGATTTCAATTCTCGGAGACTTTCCGGATCAGTCACAGCAGCCCGATTACTTGACATCTCAGCGGGTCAAGGACTCCTTGGCGATCAGCCCTTCTATTTCTACCATCTTATTTGGGAAGGGTGAGAAAGCNNCAATCGATCGACAGGCATTAATAATTTTGAGTCCAGATATCCATTCGAAAATTCATTGAAGTTTGGACTTCGCGGATCACCTTCACGAGATCTCTCGCTCAGTGTTCGCTTAGTTTACGATATCAGAACTCCGGGAACTATCTGGTCTCCGCAGTTGGGATATCAACCGCATAGAAATTGGGTGGTCTCGGTAGGCGCAGACGTTCTTACTTCTTATCTGAGTGATGATAGGGCCGCAAAAGATCCAGATTTTATCAGCAACTATCGATCTAACGACAGGTT